>CAZIJC010000057.1:0-25234 GCA_964539385.1 uncultured Anaerolineales bacterium
ATGCCACAATGGCAGCCGGCGCGCGCGGCCGCGCAGAGGCCAAAAAGTTGTTAGAACTCTAACAAAATCGAGGGAGGGGCGGGGATTTTGTTAGAGTTCTAACAAAAAAGCGGGTGGCATGGTCATCCCGCAGGGTGACCATGTTCCGACCTTCCCCCCCGCGCTAAGTCTCCAGCGGCGGCAACTCCGCTGGCACGTCGCTGATCCCGCCGTCCCCAAGCCATCATAGCCATCAGCCCTCGCGGAGTCTCGCTCCTTCAGGACCGCGGTAGGCCTCCTGCTCCCTCTTCCTCCATGGCGGGGTGGAGGTATTGCCTCGATAATCGCTCACCCGCGACGTATAAGAAAGGAGAGTTCAGGGTTTTTCACGCGGTCTGCCGCAACGGCGTCGCCGCCTCGGCACACGCCTCAACAGGCAAGCCGCAAACATGGTCAACCCATTTGCGGAAAGCCAAACTCCATGAGAAAACTTACAATCTGCCTGACCGCGATGCTCGCCGTTGCGTTTCTGCTCTATGTTGCACAGGCCGAGCCAAACGGGCTCGGCAGGCGTCAGGCGGGCAGCCTGCCCGCCAAGGGCGCCGCGCCCCAGGCCGATGAGACGGCCGAGTTGCCCACCGTGGGTCTTCTCGTCCACGTTGGCTGCGGCACCGGCGAAGAGACCCTGCAACTGGCCAAGAGCGGTTCCTTTGTGGTCCATGCGCTCGAAGAGGAACTGCCCAAGGTCCGCCAGGCCCGAAGCCTCATCAAGGCCGCGGGGCTCTACGGACAGATCGCGGTGGAGCATTGCACTTCGCGGCATCTTCCTTATGCCGACAACTTGGTGAATCTGCTCGTGGCGAGCAAGGCGGACGCGCCGCCCCAGCAAGAAATCCTGCGTGTCCTGCGCCCGGGCGGTGTGGCGCGAATCGGCCAAGAGATCATTCGCAAGCCCTGGCCAAAGACCCTCGATGGGTGGACGCACGTCCGGCACGGCCCCGACGGCAATCCGGTTTCGCAGGACCTTGCCGTAAGTCTGCCAGGAAATATCCGCTGGGTCGCCTCGGCATCACAAATGCGATTCCCCCTCTTAATTGCAAATGGCCGCAACTTCGATCACGGCCCGGTCGTTCGCGACGCCTTCAACGGGCTGCCGCTCTGGAACAAAAAGGGCATGGCCTGCTGGGCGGCAACCGACAACGTCCTCTACGGCATCAGCGGCAACAGCGTGGTCGGCCTAGACGCCGCCACCGGAACGCGTGTCGGTCAATTCGGCCCCGCCGACCGCGAAACCTGCATCCTCTGGATCGATAACACCCTCATCGTGACGGCACACAGTGGGCTGCGCGCCTACACCGGGGGAACCGAACAGCCGCGATGGACCTACCAAGCAGACAGCCCGGGCTCGCGGGTCACCAGCAACCGCACCACGGTGGTCGCCGGCGACGGCAGGGTCTTTTTCGTTGCCGGCAATCCCAAACGAGGCGAGCCGTGCGTGGTCGTGTGTCTCGACCTCGCCAGCGGCGAACAACTCTGGCGAAGCAGCGCCCACCCCTGGCTTGCAAAGGTGAGCGGCTGTTCCTATAGCCACGGCCTGCTCGCCTATGAGGAATCTTCGTTCAAGGACGAAGCGGGGGACACGGGCCTGCATCTCATGTTGGCCCGCGACGGCAGCCACCTTTGGACCCACCGTTACACGCCCGGCATGACCCACGCGAAGCAGGCGAGGGCATTTTTCGTCGGCAAAGACCTCTGGGTGCATTCCCAGATGGGATTTACGCAACTGGACCTGAGCACGGGCAGGCCGATCAGGAGCGTCCCCGGAGGCCGTGGGCACTGCTATCCGGCGGTGGCGACGGCTCGTTTTCTCGTGGGCGGCGAACTGAACTTCACGCATATCGCAACGGGAAAAAGCATCCGAAACGCCATCACCAAGGGACAGTGCGGCAGAAACAGTTGGTCTTCCGGATGGATTCCCGGTCACGGCCTGCTATACACCTACAAAGGTGGCGGATGCATCTGTTTCCCGATGGTTAAAGCCTATCTGGGGCTTGCGCCGGATGCGGCTAATCCTTCCCGCGCCGCGCCATCTTCGGCGGGTAGCGCCTTCGTCAAAGGCCCGGGCAAGGTCACATCGTCAAAAACGCCGTCACCACAGGCCAACGCAGAATGGCCGTGCTATCGGCACGACGCCTGGCGCAGCGGAAGCACGGCATCGCCGGTGGCCGAAAAACTGCAGCCGCTCTGGACGACGCAAACAGACACGCCGGGCCAGAGTCCGTTTGCAAGCGAGTGGAAGGGCAATCCGTTCGTCAATGGGCCGGTCACGCCACCCGTGATCGCCGGCGGAACCGTCTTCGTCGGCTTGCCCGACTTGCACGAAGTCGTCGCGATGGACGCCGAGAACGGCAAGGTACGCTGGACCTACGTGGCGAACGGCCGGGTCGACACCCCACCGACGTACTACAACGGCCTATGCCTGTTCGGAACCCGAAGCGGGTGGGTTTATTGCCTCTCCGCGGACAAGGGCGAACTGGTTTGGCGGTGCCGCGTGGGCCCGCAAGACCGGCGAATCACCGCGTGGGGGCAATTGGAGTCCGCCTGGCCGGTCCCCGGTAGCGTGCTGGTATACCAGGGGGCCGTCCTCGCCGCCGGGGGACGGTCCGCCTTGGCCGACGGAGGCCTTCACGTCTGCGCCATCAAGGCCACCACCGGTCGGGGCATCTGGCGCACGACGGTCACCGACTACGACCTGAGGCATTGGTACGGGCGACTCGGCTGGGATTACGAACCGACCGACCTGATGGTGCTCGACGGCGAAACCCCTGCCCTGTCCCGCGCCAGGATAGGCGCCAGGGGCGGCAGGGCTTCGGTCAAGGTCAACCGCGACGCGGGCGCGTTCTATCGGAACAATGCCGGGGCGTATGTGCCGATGGGGCTGTGGTCCTACGCGAAGGCCAACAGCAGGTCGTATGCGAAGAGACCTTTGTACGTCTTCAGAGACCGCGTGCTCTACGGCCCGGTACCCTCGATGCAGAATGGCAAACTCGGTTCCGACAGTTCCGGCATCCACGCGTGCATCCTGGCCACCACGCCCCCCAAGACCGACGGGCACGAATGGACACCCTATCTGCACCTCGCCTCGCTTACCAAGAACTGGTCCGCCAAGGTGGGCAAGAGCCAAGCCATGGTCCAAGCGGGAGAACGACTGTTCGTTGCAAATCAACAAGGGATGATTCGTGTACTCTCCGTCAAGGACGGCAGCCAACTCGGCGAACATCGACTGGACGGAAAACCCGTCTGGGACAGCATGGCGGCAGCCTACGGCAGGCTGTACGTCTCACTCGCCGAAGGCGGTGTGGCTTGCCTTGGAGACCCATCCAGTGGCACAAAGGTCTCGCCTTCCCCGTGATCCAGTCCGGGTTTGTAACAGAATCCTGGCGGCCAGAGGCAGAAAGGACTCTCTCACAAAACCTGGATCAAATCACGGGGAGGGGGTCATTGCCCGTGGCCCCCAAGCCGTGAGGCTGGGCGAATGACGTCGCGCGTCTGCGGAACTCACCACGTCCCCCCTCATGCAAGTGAGAAACATGGGTACCGTCCAGGTTTCCGGGTACCGTCCCCAGGTTTCCTAGCCGCGGCGGCGGCGAAGGAGCAGGCCGCCGAGGCCCAGGCCCACGAGCGCGAGCGTGGCGGGTTCGGGCGTCGGGAGGTAGTAATCCTGGCTCAGCCACGCGCCCTGGCTCCCGCCGAGGTCGTTCTCGCACGTCAGGCGGATAACATACGGGGCGGCGGCGTACTCGGTGGCGTTCGTCTTGACGTAGAAGAACTGGCTCTCCTCGCCGACCGCGATGGGCGCCGTGAGAAAATCGAAGTTGACGATGTCGCCGTCGGCCGTCCGTGCGGCCTCATCCGGCACCACCGTACCGCTACTCGGATCCGCATACTCGACGTCCTCGCACTGCCAGTTGGCGTAGCCGCGGAGACTCACCTGAGCGATCTTCCACCAATCCACGTCCGGATCGGTGAAGGAGAAGGCCTTGACCCTGGGCGAGAAGCAGATCTTCCCGCCGTCATCCAGTGTGGAGACACGGCCCTGGATGGTGCCGCTCCACGACTTTCCGGCGCCGAAGACGATGGTGAAGTTGATGTCAGCATCCTCGGCGGACGTGCCGGCATGCCCGGCGAAACCGTCCAGGTTGATCGTCGCTCCCGGAGCCAGCGGGTCTGCCGCTGCCGCGCCGGCCAGGAGGACCACCACCAAACCCGCCAATCCGAACGTGCCCGTCCAGGCTTTCTTGCCAGTCATGCAACTACCCCTTTCGCACTGTGAGCCCACGGTCATCGTGGAACCCGTCCACCAGCCCACCGACCCCCGACGATGGTTCGCCGTGCGGTCGTAGAGCGACCGGGCACCGGCTCAGTGGACATCTCCCCCGGAAGGAGTGCACTACGGAAATCTCCCCCAGGCTTACCCTCGCGCAGGCAGTATACACCATAAACGCCCAAAGTCAAATGCGCGGGGCGGAAATCGCGATCCGGACGGCGAGGCAGCCAGCGCAAAGGCCTGCCGCGACACGACTTAGCGGCTGTTTCAAAACCCGATTTGCCCAAACGCCCGGGGGCATGGCAACCTGCCGTTAGGTGGCCATGAAGCGGAACCAAGCCCATGGCCACGCAAGCGTGGCCATGCCACCCGCCGTATGGCCGAAGCGTCGGTCTGCGGGTAGGTCAGCAGACGCCACAGCCGGATCGCCGGACGCGGCGCCGGTGCGCGGCGGACAAGAGTGCCCGCCGCGCTTACACCCTCCCTCACGCCGCCCCGTCCCACCGGTCCACGAGTTTCTCGAGGCGGGCGACCGTTTCGTTCGAGCCGGAGGCGGGGTACAGGTTGTGCGTTTCGCCGGGGTCGTTCTGCATGTCGTAGAGGGCGCCGTGCGGGTCGGAGACGCGCGAGTCGCGGAAGTAAATCATCTTCCACTTCCTGGTTCGGACCATGATGCGGCGGCCGGAGTTCTGCCGGAGTTCCGGGTACATCGAGCCGCTGTGATCGATTTCCGAGAAGACCGCCGGCCGCCCCGCCTTCGTCTCACCGCGCGCAAGGGGTGCAAGGCTCATCCCCTTGATGCCGCGCGGCACCGCGAAGCCGCACAGGTCCATCAGCGTCGGATAGAAATCAATCATCTCGACAAGTTCATCGCACGTTGCGCCCTCGGGCAGTCGCCCGTGCCAGGAGAAGATGAAGGGAATCCGCACGGTCTCCTCGTAGAAGTTGCGTTTCTTGTGCATCCCGTGCTCGCCCATCTGGAGACCGTGATCGGAGTTGACCGCGATGATCGTGTTGGCGCGGAGGCCCAGTGACTCGAGCGCCGCCAGGATGCGCCCGATCTGGGCGTCGGCCAGCGTCGTGACGCCGTAGTACGTGCCGCGCGCTATCTGCACCTCCTCGTGGGCCATCCGCGTCGTGCCGGCGTACCGCCACAGTTGCTGCGTCTCGAACTTCGGCTTGAACCGGACCTCCCGCCGCGACGGGTACGGCAGTGTGACGGCGGCCGGATCGATCATGAACTCGCGGGGCACCGTGATGGGCACGTGCGGCACGTGGAACGAGACGCGAAGCAGAAACGGTTCCTTCCCGGCCGCCAGTTCCTTGAGGGCATCGATGGCGGCGTCGGCGATGGCGGCCGGTCGGGTCTTCTCCGGCGGCACGTTGGTGGTCCCGCCGATGACCCACCCGTGGTCGGGCAGGCGCACCAGGGGGTACGCCTTTCCCGCCCCGCCCTGCCCCGCACCGTCGCGCGGTTTCGTCCCCCGCGGGTCGCGGTGCTTCGACCACGCCTTGTGATACACGTGGCACTTGCCGACGTTCCGGGTTGTGAGCCCCGCCTCGGTCCAGGCCGAAAGGAGCAGCGGCGGCGGCTTCTTGGGCTTCAGATAGGTCGGTTTCTCCACGGGCGGCTTGCCCATGTACATCGCGTGCAGGGTGTGGCAGTAATGGCCGGTCGTCATGGAACTGCGCGACGGCACGCAGATCGGCCCCTGGATGTACGCATGGCTGAACCGCACGCCGCGCCCCGCCACCGCGTCGAGGTTCGGCGTCCTGGCCCACGGCTGCCCATAGCAGCCGACGCCGTCGGCCCGAAGGTCGTCGAACATGAACCAGAGGACGTTCGGCCGTGTCGTTTTTGCCCGGCCCTCGGCGGCCCGCAGCACGGCGGGAGCCGCCAGACCCGCAGCCACGCCGCCCGCCGCGGCGCCCAGGAATCCCCTTCGGCTGACGCGCACGCTCATATCGTACCCCTTTCCTCATTTGCATTGCGCTATTCCGCCGCAGCGTGCCGGGCGCCACCTTACGCCAGCCCTGCCGATGACTCGGCCTGGATCGTTTCAAGGACACCAATGATACGGTCAATCGGCTCGGCTTCCACCACGTAATCGGCGGCGGCGCGGACGCTGGGGTCGCTCGGGCATACGGCGACACCGGTGCCGGCGGCCCGGAGCATCGCGAGATCGGCCGGCCCGTCGCCGAAGGCCACCACGTTGCGGACCTCGGCGCCGGCGCGGCCGAGCACGCCGCGCAGCACCCGGGCCTTGTTGTGTTCGGTGACGCGGACGGTCACTTCGCCGCGGCATCGGTCGCCGTCGAACAGGAGTTCGTTGCAGACGACCTCGTCGAGGCCGAGTTGCTCGGCCGTCGCCGACGCGAAGATCGAGAGCCCCGTGCTGATGGCAACGCACGGGATGGCCCGCTCTCGGAACCACCCGACGAGTTCGGCCGCCCCGTCGCGGAGGGGATCGGAGTCCAGCGCCCCGGCGATCTCGCCGCGCGACCGGCCACGCCAGAGGCCGGCGTCCCGGTCGGCCCACTGCTCGTAGGTAATCTCGCCCCGCTGGAACATCGGGCCGAACTCGCGGGCCGCCTCCGCCACGCCCAGGTGCTCGTGCAGATGCCACCACGGACTGCGCACCCGCCTCAGCGTCCCGTCGATATCGAACACGGCCAGTCGGATCACACCCACGTCGTCCGTCCCCGTCAGGCATCCGGTCCCTATGTACGGCTTTCCACTCGCCCTGGCAAGGGTTGCGCCGGGTGGCCGATCCAGGAAACCCTTGCGGCGGTTTCGCTCGACCGATAACGTGGTGGGCTGGGTTTACTCTGGTGTCCTGCCGTGCTGCCACGAACCGTGCTTTGGAGAAAGTGATGGCCACCAAGCACTCGCGCCGAGAGTTCCTGAAACGTGCAGCGGCCGGCTTCGGCGCGGCGGCCGCCGCACCCTACGTCGTGCCCGACACCGTCATGGGCGCGGGCGAGGCCGCCTCACCCAGCGAACGCGTGACGTGCGCCATCCTGGGTTGCGGCGGCCGCGGACGGAGCGTGCTGCGGCACTTCATGCGGCAGAGAGACGTCCAGTGGATCGCCGCTTCCGACTGCCGCGCCGACCGCCTCGCCGCCGCCAAGAAACAGGTCGACCAGACGGCGGGCAACGCCGACTGCGCCACGTACGCCGACTTCCGCGAGATGCTCGGGCGGCCGGACCTCGACGCCCTGCTCATCGCCACCGGCAACCGCTGGCACGCCTTCGCGAGCATCTACGCCGCCCGGGCCGGCAAGGACATGTACTGCGAGAAGCCCATCAGCCTGACCATCGCCGAAGGCCGCGCACTGGTCGAGACCACCGCCCGCCTCGGCACCATCTACCAGGCGGGCTACCAGCGGCACTCGGTCGATTCGTTCCGCTTCCAGGCCGAATGCGTCCACGAGAAACGCATCGGCGACCTCAAGGAGATCATCTGCCAGGTCTGGACCGCCCGGGCCGCACGGCCCAGCGCGGTCATCCCCGTGCCCGAGGGGTTCGATTACGACACGTGGCTCGGACCGACGCCCTGGCATCCGTTCACCTGGTCGCGCGTCAACGGCTGGACGCTCGTCTGGGACACGAGCGGCGGCGTCATCACCGACATGGGCTGCCATTGGACCGACATCGCCCAGTGGGGCAACCAGACCGAGGACACCGGCCCCGTTGCGATCGACGTCCTCGGCGTCACCTGGCCGCCGCCCGCGTCGCTGACCGAAGTGCCCATCTCGGCCAAGGTCGCGCTGACCTATGCAAACGGCGTTCGCTGCATCATGCAGTCGACGGGCGGCTTCAACCAGCGGTTCGTCCGCTTCGTGGGCACCGAGGGATGGATCCAGATCGACGACGCGACGAACCGCGTGACGTGCGAGCCGGCCTCGCTCCTCAAGGTGCGCGGCATCTCGGCCAAGGGCTGGGGCGATCCGGGCGACCACGTCCGCAACTTCCTCGACGGCGTTAAGACCCGCCGGCGCACCGTGTGCCACCCCGAGTCGGCCCACCGCGCCATGAGCCTGTGCCAACTGGCCAACATCGCCCTGCGCACCGGTCGCAACCTCCGGTGGGACCCGGACCAGGAGCGGTTCATCGACTGCGATGAGGCGAACCGGATGATCTCGCGTGCCGTGCGGCCGCCGTGGCACCTCTGACCGCCCCGGCCGCGCCGCCGCAAACGAAAGAATCGATCACGCTTTTGCGGGAGAACGAGATGATGCGAACGCTCAAACCACTGGCTGCAGCCCTTCTGCTGCTCGCCGCATGCGGTATCGCCGCCGCCGCTCCGGCGCCGCCCGTCACGAAGGCCGAGGTCACCAAGGCGGTCGCCGACCTGGCCGGCTACAAGGCGGGCCAGGACCACGCCCCCGTCCAGAACATGGCGACGCTGCTCCAGCGGATTGCGGGCAAGGCCGCCCTCTTGCGCCAGACCGAGCGCGGACTCATCGCCCTGCTGGCGAAGCAGGCCGACCTGGAGGCCAAACTCCAGGCGTGCCAGGTGCTCGCGCGCATCGGCTCCGAGGCGTGCATTCCCGTTCTCGAAAAGATGCTCGCCGACCCCAAGACCAACCACATGGCCTGCTGGGCGCTCCAGCCCAACCCCAGCCCCAAGGCCGCCGCCGCACTCCGCACCGCCCTGGCCCGGACCAAGGGCACGGCCGCCGTCTGCATCTGCGGCGTGCTCGGCCATCGTCGCGACGCCGCCAGCACGGCCGCGCTGGCGAAGTTGGCGGCCGCCGGCGACCCGATGGTGGCCGAGGCGGCCCTGTCGGCGCTCGGCAAGATCAGCGGCGCGGAAGTGGCCAGCATCCTGGCCGACGCCCGAAAGCGCGTGCCCGAAGCCCTGCGACCCGCCGCCACCGACGCCTACCTCCAGTGCGCCGGACGCATGGCCGACACCGGCCAGGCCGCGCCCGCCGCCGCCATCTACAAGGACGTCCTGTCGGCCGATGCACCGCTGCGGTTTCATCGCGGGGCGCTGCTCGGACTGATGCGGACGGCCGGCGCCGACGCCATCCCGCTCGTCCTCAAGACGATCCGCAGCAAGGATCCGAAGATGCGTGCGGCCGCCATCGCCAACATGCCGGAACTCAAGGGCGATGGCATCACCAGGCAACTGGCCGCCGAGATGCCCAACCTGCCGCCCGACGCCCAGGTGCTGCTCATCGGCGCGCTGGCGCGGCGCGGCGACACGGCCGCCAACGAGGCCGTCCTGAAGGCGACGGCCAGCGAGAGTTCCGAGGTCCGGGCGGCCGCCGTCGCGGCGCTCGCCGACATCGGCGATGCCTCCTGCGTCACGTTCCTGGCCCGGGCGGCGGCCGACGCCAAGACCGAGTCCGAGAAGCAGGCAGCGCTCGTCAGTTTGCGGCGCCTCAAGGGCGACGGCGTCGATGACGCCATCACGAAGAGCATGGCCGCCGCAAAGCCCGATGCCCGGGCCCTACTCATCGACGTCCTCTTGAGCCGCAGCGCCGCGGGCGCCGTCCCTGCCATCCTCAAGGAAGCGGGCGGCGGCGAGGGCGTCCGTAAGGCGGCCTTCCGCGCCCTCGGCATGTTGGCCAAGGCGAAGGACCTTGCGGCCCTGGTGGACCTGCTCGTCGGCCTGAAGGGCGACGCCGGCCGAGACGACGCCGAGCGCACCGTCATCGAGGTCGCCCGCAAGGTTGCCACCGAGGGTGCCCGCGCCGACGCCGCCCTGGCGGCGCTTGCCAAGGCCACCAGCGCCGCCGCCAAGGGGTCCCTGCTCCGCGTCCTGCGCGGCATCGCCGGCGCCAAGGCCCTTGGCGCCGTGAAAGCCGCCGTCAACGATACCGAGCCTGCCATCCAGGACGCCGCCATCCGGGCCCTGGCCGACTGGCCCGACGCGGCGGCGGTCGCGCCGCTGATGGACGTCTTCCGCTCGACCGAGAGCACGGTGCACCGCGTGGTAGCCCTTCGCGGCTGCGTGCGGCTGCTGGGTCTGGCGGGCGGGCTCTCGACGGCCGAGACGCTGAAAGCGTACGGCGACCTGATGGCGCTGGCGAAGCGGCCCGAAGACAAGAAACTCGTGCTGGCCGGCCTGGCGAAGGTGGCCCACTCGGATGCCCTGGCGCTGGCCGAATCGTGCATGAACGACCCGGCGATCCGGGCCGAAGCGACGCTGGCCGTCCTGGGCATCGCGCGGGCCGTCATGGGTTCGGCGCCCGACGCGGCGAAGGCGGCCGCGACCCAACTTGCCGAGGCCGGGGACGCGAACGTCAAGAAACAGGCCCGGCAGATCCTCGCCAACATCTCGAAGCACAAAGATTACATCATGGGGTGGCAGGTGGCCGGCGTGTACGCCGAACGGAACAAGAAGCACGACCAACTGTTCGCGACGGCGTTCCCGCCGGAGAAGGCCGGCGAGAAGGTCGCGTGGCGCGCCCTGCCGGTCGTGACGCGGGAAGGTTCGCCCGTTATCCATAACCTGCTGGCCGTCTGGAACCGCGAACAGTGCGTCGCCTACGTCCGCACGTGGGTCGAGTCCGACAAGGCCCGCAGCGCCCGCCTGCTGCTCGGCACCGACGATGGCAACAAGGTCTGGATGAACGGCAAGCGGGTGCACCAGGTCAACGCCGGCCGCGCGTGCGTCCCCGACCAGGACGGCGTGAACGTGCAGTTGAAACGGGGCTGGAACGCGCTGCTTATCAAGGTCATCCAGAACACCGGCCCGTGGGAGTTCTGCGCGCGGCTGGTCGGCCGCGATGGCAGCGCGCTCGACGGCATCCGCATCGACGCAACGCACGAGTAGGGGCAACGCGTGCCACGGCCGGCTTGTCCGGCCGTGAATCCGCTCCCTCGCGGTCGCGGCTCGGAACCGTGCGCTGGGCCGGGTGACCCTGTGTGGCCCGGCTGGCTTGTCCCGCCTTTGCCTTGCATTCCCCGCCGAACGATGCTTAAACGTGTCGGACCTCTCGGTCCACGTCGGTCATCGCGGCTTCGCCATCCGGCGCCTTGCGCTCGACGCTCGTGTAATAGGCACTGCAGAGCGCCTTGCCGTCGCGGTTGTGGAACCACGTTTCCAGGCGTGTCTTGCCGGCCTTGAGGGGCACCGTGAAGGAAACGGATTTCACGCCGCTTGGCACGGGCCTGGCAACATCGGCACCGCCAATTCTGACTCGGGCCGCAGTGATCGGCACGGCCTTGCCTTTGCCGCGCGGGCCGACCCGCGACCGACGCGCGCGCCTCGCATTGCCCGAAGAGCACACCACCCCCTGCCGCGAGTGACGCTGCCAACGAGGTTTTCAGAAAGTCACGCCGGGTTACCTGCATCAGCACGCTCCTCATCAACTCTGGAGTTGGGGGGGGGGACACAAACAATCCGGATCCTCTCGCCAATTGCACCACGGACGGGGTCATGAAGCACGGGGTTTCGGGGGGGGCTCGGGGAACCTGGGGACCTTACCCAATGGCGGGTAGCATGGTCACCCGCCGTCTCCGGGTCAGGCCTCACCTGCGGCGATTGCGCACCAGCAGGGCGAGGCCGCCCGTCAGCAGCAACGCCATGGAGGCCGGCTCAGGAACCTCGGAGACGCGAAAGCCGACGGTCTGGCACTCGTACGACGGGGTGCAGACGCACTGGAACGCGGCGTGCAGGGGCTCGCCGTTGTTGGCGAACGACGTGCCACGCACGCAGCGCCAGGCGTCAGAGATGATCGCCTCGTTCCACTCCAAGACGTTGCCGCCCTGGTCGAAGGTTCCGTAGGGGCTCTCGGAGTTCTCGTGCTCACCGACCTCCGTGCGCCAGTACGGGCTGTCGATCGTGTAGTCGCCATCGTAGAACGTGGCGTTGTTGCCGGGATCGGGGTCGATGAGGTCGTTGCTCGGCGTGGTGTCGGTGCTCGTGGGGTAGTCGAAGTAGTTGGCCGTGGGGCCGTCGTTCTTGTGGTAGGCCGCCTTGTACCACTCATCCTCGGTGGGGATGGCCCACTTCCAGTGAGCCTTGCGGCTGACGGCCAGCAGGTCCGCGTCGGTCATGGCGCCGTTCATGTAGTACGCCCCATCCTCGGTGCTCGCGGGACCCTGCGCCCCCGTCAGCCTGCCGTTGTGCAGCCAGTTGGCGAACCGTGCCGCGTCGCCCCAGGAGACGTAGTTCGCCGGGCGGTTCGCCCAGTCGGCCGCCACGCGGTATTGGTACGGGGCGCCGGACGTGCCGCTGCCTGCATAGCGCTCGATCTTGCAGCCGTAGTCGCTCGACCACATGCTCGTGTTGTACAGGCCGTAGGTATCCACGCCGGCCACGGCGTTGAGGAACTCGGTGTACTGACCGGCCGTCACCTCATAGGTGCCGATGTTGTACTCGTAGGCCACGCCGCCGTAGCCGTCGCCGTGCGTGTCGTCGGGGTTGCCCGTGTTGCCCACGTGGACGGTGTCGATGGTGAAGTCGGCCCGGGCCGCCGAGGCGGCCAGCACCAGGGTCGCGGCCAGCAGGATCGCCGTACGTAGGATTCGCGCGCTCATGTCCATCGTCTTCTCCCTTGCTCGCTATGCCAGACATGCAAACGGGGCCGGCCCGCCTCAGGCGGACTGACCCCGGGTGCACGTACCCTCTAATGCACGCAGAGTATACCACAAAACCTCAAAAAGTCAAACGACTTGGGCACGAAACGGTATGCCAGGGGTCCGTAGGGACATACCTTGTACATTTCCGACTTCGCCAAGGCTACGCCGGACAGGGGGGTTGCTTTCTCCATGACCCCTGGCGTTGGAGCGTGGCTGACGCATTCGAGCCCTTCGACCTCAAGGGCTTGGCGTCGCTATGGGTGGTCTTGGGACGTGAATTCGCCCCCTTGACACGAGGGTGGGTATGGGTGT
Source organism: uncultured Anaerolineales bacterium (assembly GCA_964539385.1). Taxonomy (GTDB): domain Bacteria; phylum Planctomycetota; class Phycisphaerae; order FEN-1346; family FEN-1346; genus JAUVZF01. The sequence continues at coordinate 13,161 of CAZIJC010000057.1, forward strand.
CGCCGAACTGCGAGGCAAGAAAACCCGGCCCCGCCCGGAATTCTCGCAACAAAGTGCCGGGGTCCCTCGTTTAACCCTGGGCATCCGGACGTGCGAGAGTGGCATGGCCGGATCACGCATCACGTGGAATGGACCACGAGCGACGTGGCCACAAGGTCATAGGCAAAATCCGAGCGGAAAGGAAGGGAGCGATTATGAGTAAGATGAGATGGCTGTGCGTCGCCCTGGCGGCGTTTCTGGTGCTGGGTTCGGTCGCCTTGGCCGCCCAGGACAAGGAGAAGGCCCGCGAGGCGAAGAAGGCGAAGCACGAGGGCCGCAAGGGCGGCCCCGGCGGCATGACGGCCGAGAAGATGCTCGCACACTACACCGAGACACTCGGCCTGAGCGCCGCTCAGCAGGAGGACGTCAAGAAGATCCTCGACGCCTACATCGCGGGCATGGCGGCCATCAAGGCTCAGTTCAAGGATCTCTACGCCGGCATCAAGGACAAGAAGGACAAGGAGGCCATGAAGGGCATCGCCGAGAAGAAGAAGGAACTCATGCAGGACATGAAGGACCTGCGCGAGCAGAAGGACAAGGACATCCTGGCCCTGCTCGCCCCCGACCAGAAAGAGAAGTTCGAGAAGGCCATGGCCCAGCATCGGGGGCGCGGCAAGAAGGGCGAAGGAAAACACGAGAAGAAGGGCGACCGGGAACACGGCAAGAAAGGCCACAAAGACAAGCCCGACGCCTAGCGCATTGCGGAACCACAAAGGCGCGGCGGGTATCCGGACCCGCCGCGCCCGGCGTTTCGAGGGCCACGGCACGGTGGTTCACGAGAACCACCGCGCCGTTACCGCAGCTACTGCCCGCCTTTCTTCCCTGGCCAGTCCCACGTCTCGAGGTCCGCGCTGAAGGCGATGCCGATGGAGCAGTTGGCGTCGACGTTGTCCTGAGTCTTCTTGGCGCCCGGCCCCCCTCCGTGGAAGAACATGAGGCAGGTGCCCACGCGGGGCTCGCGGCGCAGGTCGAGCACGAAGCCGGCCGTCAGGCGGGTCTCGGCCCACGGCCAATCCTTCTGACCCAGCGTGATGAGGCCGCCCACGTCGCGCCACGCCTTGAGGTCCTTCGACCGTTTCATGCCGATGCCGTTGCCCGGCGAGTGAAACAGGACGTACTCGTCGCCCTGGACCAGGATGCAGACGTTCTCGCCGGAGGGGGTCGAGCCGGCGTAGACCCAGTTCGCAAGGTCGCGGGACCGCGACATGCTCACGCCCCGTTGCTTGTAAAAGCACCACCACCGGCCGGGGTCGGACGTGTCGCGCACCAGGTAGGGGTCGATCATGCGGCCCATGTTCTCGCGCGGCACGTCGGGGCCCTTGACGCGGAGGAGTTGCGGCTCGCCCCATTCTCGCAGGTCCTTGCTCCGCATCGTGAAGATGCGGGCGTCGCCCGTGGCCCACCGGAGGCGGTCGCCGCGATGGTAGTCGGGCCGGGGGTAGGTCTGGAGGCACAGGACCCACTCGCCCTGGAAGCGGATGACGTTGCCCGGGCTGCAGTAGTTCAGGTCCTGGCCGCGGGGCGTGATGATCCGCGGCTCGCTCCACGAGCGCAGGTCGCGCGAGGTGCTGTGGACGGTGTATGAGTAGATCTTGCGGTCCTGCTCGGTCCGCACGAGCGTCGAGAAGAGGTGGAACGTGCCGTCGTGGTACAGGGCGGCCGGATCGCGGTAGGCGTCGCGGTCGTTGCCGCGCAGCAGGATGGGCGACGCCAGTGCCGAGAGGTTGATGGGTTTCCCGGTCTCTTCCGCTTTCGCGACCTTCTTCTCGTCAGGCGTAGCCGCCTCGCCCCCCGCCTGCCGTGACGTCCAAGGGGCAACGCCGAGGCCAACGGCGAACGCGAAAAGGAGAACGACGATTGTCCAGTTACGCATGCCGCGCTCGTGAACCGATATTCTCCAGCCACTGATGCCGGGGCACGCCCCGGCCTACGGGGTGAAGCATGGTCACACTGCGGGATGACCATGCCACCCGTCTACGGGGTGATGCCGGGGCACGCCCCGGCCTACGGGGTGACCATGCTACCCGTCTTGCGCGGCGGGTCCGGAGACCCGCCGCGCAGGGAGCGGCGTTGTGGTGCTACTCGTAGATGTTCTTCATCTGCCAGGCGTCGAGCGACTTGAGGGCGGCGTCCTGGCCTTGGGAGCGGAACGAGACGCCGATGCTGTCCTCGCAGCCGGGATAGACGCGCAGCGCGACGCACTGCTTGCCGTTCGCGAACACCTCGACGACGCTCTTGTCGATGAAGACGCGCAAGGTGAGTGTCTCGCCCCGTCCGATGGAAATCGGCGCCGTTTCGGGCGCTCGCGAGCGCACGTCGGGCAGGAGCGACGCATACGATGAATCGATCGTCAAGAGGCTCTTGCCCCGGTAGCCGCGGTTCTTGAAGAACGCGATGCGGGTAAACTCTTCGCGGTTCGGAGAGCGCAGGACGTTCAATTCGACCATCTGCGCGCCTTTCGGATCGATTACGGCGAGGATCTCCATCGCGTTGCCGTACACCTCCTCGAGCACGACCTCCTCGTTGGCCGGCAGTTGCATCGCGTCGACGTGCTGATGGTCGCCGCGCAGCGATTCGACGTCGCCGGCGGGTTCGATGCGGAGTTGGTCCTTGCCGGCCATCGTAAGGCGGCGCGGGAGCGTCATGATCTGGTTCCAGCCCTTGGTGGGCTTGGCGGGGTTCATGTTGAACAGAACGATGAGGCCGCCCTTGCCGTCGGGCGTGGCGGATGGGGCATGGACGCCTGCGGGTGCTGCGGCCCCGAAGTTGAAGGTGCCACCTGCGGTAGCCACAAGTTTGTCGCGCTGCTTGTCGTAATCGCCCAAGAGGTACTGTCCGCCGCTCATGTGGCTGAAGAACAGGAGGATGTGCCGGTCGCCGATAGGCCAGAAATACGGACACGCCCCGTCATCCCCGAGCAGTGTGAAGCGGTCGTCCTCAACGAACGGGTGCAGGTACTCCCACTTGGCGAGATCCTTCGAGCGGAGCAGAAAATCGGCTCGGACTCGTTTGCCGCCGGGTCCCGGCACCGTGCCGCCCGACAGCGAGTAGTACAGGCCGTCTTTCTTCCAGATGCACGGATCGAACACCCGGTAAGGCAGGGGCGACCCGTCCGGGTTCCTCGCGGGGATGACGGCCTTGCCGGTCACCTTCTGCCAGTTCAACAGGAGCGGGTCGCTGGATACGGCGACCATGTTGCCGACGCGCGTCCCGTGATACATGGCGATGACGCGGTCTTCTTCGACCAGCGTTGCCCCTGAGAAGCAAGCGTGCTCCGGATTGGGGTAGATGGCGTAGGGCAGGTCTCGCCAGTGGATGAGGTCGTCGCTGATGGCGTGTCCCCAGTGCTGGCGCGGGTCTTCGGGCGGATAGGCCTGATAGAAGAGGTGCCAGCGGCCCTTCCAGAAGCAGAGGCCGTTGGGGTCGTTGAGCCGTCCTTCCGGGTTGACGTAATGGTAGATGGGCCGGTACGGATCGCCCGCCATCGTTTTGCGCGACGCGATAAGCCGCTGCATGAGGGGGTTGGTCTTCAGTTGCGCTTCCTGCTCCCCGAGCGTGTCGGCGAAGGTGTACTTCGGCACGCGCGAGGTGTAGTCGCGCCTTTTCTGCTCGGCCATGGCCCGTTTCTCCAGAGCGAATCCAGCCATTATCACGGTTGCGATGGCCACGCTTGCAAACAGGCGTACTCGGTGTCTTCTCATGGCTCTCATCCTTTCTGAAACGGGGTCGCTTTCGAGCATAAGGAGAACCCTGACTCGGATGCCGGATGCTCAGAACGTCTCCCAGTGGATCACGTCTTCGAGGGATCGTTTGCCGGGGTTGGGCAGGTCGCCTTCGGGCCGGCCGACGGCCAGGAGCGCCACGAGTTTGAGGTTGGCCGGGGCGCCGAGGCGGGCGACGACCTTCGGGGCGTAGGGTTTCTTGTCGCCCGCCACCCAGCACGCGCCGAGGCCGAGGGCGTGGGCCGCCACCAGCATGTTCTGCGCGGCGGCCGACCCGTCTTCGAGGTAGTACTTGGTGTCGGTCGCGAGGACGGCGATGCAGACGGGGGCGTCGGCGATGAACGGCCCGTAGTCGGTCATGGCGGCGATCTCGCTGCGAGTCGCCCTGTCGGTGACGACGACGAACTCCCACGGCTGCTCGTTTCGGGCGGTGGCGGCCAGGCGACCGGCATCGACGATCTGCTCGATGGATTCGCGGCCGACATCGGCGGCGGCGAAACGGCGGCAGGACCGGCGAGTGCGAAGGGCTTCGAGGGCATCCATCATTCTGCTCCTAATACGACTCTCTCAACGTCGTGCACGCTACGGTTTCGTGCCCGGCACGAGTTTCGGCAGGGGCTTCGGTCCGGGCACCGGCTTCGGCGCCACGGTCATGACCTGCTGGTCGATAACATCGACGCGTCCCGTGGCGGGGTTGTACGTAATGGTGCGGGCGGCGATGAGACCGAACTCCTGGGTGGCCTCGTTCTCCTGCCACAGCCGCGCCCACTCGTCCGGCCCCGGGCCGCGGTAGAGCCGAATCATCTCGGGGTCGCGCTGGTACAGCAGCCTCGCGGCGCTGCCGCGACGGTCGTCCACCCAGAGCAGGACGGCGCCGTCGGCGACGAGTTTCTCGACGGTCATACGCCGCTCGAGGGGCATATCGGGCGTAGCAGGCGGCTCGATGGGCGGCGCTGTCGCGGCCGCGGAGGGGGTCTTTTCGACGAAGACGACCTGGAGATTGCGGCTGGTGATGCGCGTGGTCGTGGGAAGGCGGCGCCGGGTCTCGCCTTCGCCCGGCACGCCGCGGCCGACGTGTGTGGCATCGACGTCGCCGCTGAAGTAGGCCCTCTGGCCGGCGCCGTCGTAGGCCATGCTCTCGACCCATCCGACTTCGGTGCGGGCGTATCCGTCCGGGAGGGCGCCTTTCCAGGCGGCCTCCGCCTCCTCGGTCGGCAGACCGGGCTTGGCCTGGTCGCCGGCCAGCGGCCTTTCGCGCGTGAGGATGCGCAGCCGGCCCGGTCCGCGCACGTAGGCCTTGCGGTTCTGTTCGAGATACGTGAGATTGTCGCCGATGATCTCCATCCGGTGACGAACCGTCTGGTCGTCGTCCAGTTGTTCCTCGACGGCCAGGACGTCCTTTTCGGCCAGAATGCGGACGAGGTCCTTCTGGCCGAACAAATCGGCGGTGCTGCCGGCAATGGGCTCGGGCGCGTCGGTCTTATCGCCTTCCGGCTTGTCTGTATCGGTTTTCGGCTCGGTGCCCTTCTCGGTCTGCTGCCGGTCCACGAAATAGATCCAGAGGCTTTGGGCGTTCATGCGGCTGCCGCCCGTTGTGGTTTTAACGTTGCCGTCGAAGTGGGCGAAGTTGCGGTCGTCGTCGAAGAGCATGTTCTTGGTCCACTGGACGATGAGCGGTTCGGGTTTTTCGCGACGGCGGCCTTGGAGGTCGGTCGTTGCGGGCAACTCCAGTTCGCCGGCCCCCGTGACGCGAGCCTTGCCTTCGGTCTCGGAGAACGCGACGCGCGGTCCGACGATGCGCGACTGGGTCTCGACCTTCTCGCCGGCGGCGGTGGTGATCTGGTGCAGGCGCCGTGCCCGGGCGGGTTTGCCCTCCAGCAACAGGGCGCCGGTTGCCTTGTCCTGTCGGACGTGTTCGCCCTCGGCGTGCAGGTCGTCACGGTCGACGAGGACGTTGCCGAACGCTTCGAGGAACCGTGCCTCCACCTTGCCCTCTTTGCTGCGTCCGAAGGCGACGGTCAGGTCGCGGGCGCGGATTTTGCCCTGGGGATCGTTGATGGCCACGTCGCCGGAGGCCTCGAGTCGTTTCGGCTGCGTCGCGCCGGCGGCATCGCGTTCGAATTGGATCTCCAGGTCCTGGCAGGCGATGTCGCCGATCGTCGGTTCGGCCTCGCTCTTCGCCGGGGCCTTTGCGTCAGGTTCGGCGTTTTTCAGGTACACGTCGCCGTGGCCGACCAGGCGCCGGACAGCCTGCCCTTGCTCCGGCGCGGCCGGGAAGAAATCGATGAGCAAGTCGTCGCCCTTCAGGATGCCATCGGCCTGTTTGATGAGGGCCTGTCCGTGGAAGGCGGCCGACTTGATCTCTCCCAGGCCCACCGTCTCGTCGCTGGGAAGGCGGTACAACTCAAGGCTCATGCTGCGTTTCCAGGAAGCATCCAGGGTGCTCGGCTCGGCGGGCGTTGCCGTCTCGTCGGCGGAGGCGGTCAGGCCGGCCGTCCGAACCTTGGCCTGAAGTTGGCCCTCGCCGGTGACTTGGACCGTGGGAAGCAGGCGGTTACGGTCGAAATCGAGGCGGCGGCCCGTGAGGCGCAAGCGGCCGGGCTGCTCCAGCAGTATCGGTTCATCCTTGCCGATAATGCTGCCGACACCCGTCTGTTGGTTGAACTGGACGGCATCGCCAAGGATGAGCGTCTCGGCGTCCTCGATGCGGACCGGCCGCCCGGTCGCCGCTACCTGGTACTGCTTGTCGCCGAGAGTTTTTTGTTCGGCCGTACCGACGGGCGTAATGATGAGCGGCCCGTCGGCCACGACGACGAGCAACGGTTTGGCACCGGTCTCGGTTTCCGCTTTCGCGCCACCCTTGTTCTCGGCGTCGTTGCCGTCTTCGGCCATCCCTGCCTCCGCCCCGGGGGTCGTCTCCTTCTCGGCCAGGCTTTGCCTGTTATAGAGGGTGAGGTGGTCGCAGCGCAGGCGCTGGGTGTGTTGGCGTGCGTCAACGTCGCCGGCCAGGTCGATGTGCCAGAGGTTGCCGGCCTTCTCTTGCGAGGGCGCGGCAGCGGAGGAATCAGCAGCACGGGTGTCCGCGGGTGTGGCGGTCGACGGCGTCTTCTCCTGCTGCCGGTCGCCCTGGAGGAAGTTCATTTGCCGGCTCGTCTGGAGGGTGATAAAGATGTCGTTGAAGAACGTCATCGTCTTGATGCGGCGCGTCTCGCGGTCGAGGGCCATCCGCATCTTCGAGGCCGTCAGGCTCATCTCGCCGCCCGCCATGACGACGGGGCCGTCGGTGAACATCTCGTACGTCTCGTTGTCGAACGCCAGGTCCTGGAGGCTCACGAAGATGTCGTCGACGTTGTCATCGGGCGTGCCGCGGTCGTGGACCAGAACGACGTTTCCCCACAGGCGGCCGGACTCGATGTCGGACACCTTCCCCAGCGACCCCTTGGTCACGGCAAGGCCTTTGTCGGCCAGGAGGGTGATGATCTCGCCGCCGCTGGTAAAGAACTGGATGCGTGGCCGCTCGATGTCGGCGGTCTTGTCTGTCCGGTGCTGGAGGACGTCGGCGAGGAATCGCATCTCGATGCGGCCGGTGGCGTCTTTGCGGACCAGGTTGAGGTTTTCGGTGCGGTCGTGCAGGAACCCGCCGGGGGTCGGCATTTCGAAGCCGCCGGCGGGCATGTCGCGCGCGCCCACGCCGGCCGCGGGCTGATAATCCGTCAGGCTGGCGGTCCAGTCGGCATAGATGTACCAGAGGACGGTGAAGACGAAGATGGCCGCCATGAGCGGCAGGACCACGAGCATGACGCGCTTGAAGGTCACGGGCGGCGCCTCCACGGATTCCGCATGGTCGGGAGATCGCCCGGAAGTTGGTCTTTGTAGCGCCGGGTCACCTGGCTCCAGAGCCCCTGGTAGGTGAGGATGAGTTCGATGGTTTCACGGACGGCGCCCGCGCCGCCGTCGGCCGCCGTCACATAGTGAGCCACTCGCTTGACCTCGTCAACCGCGTTGGCGGGGGCGACGGCAAACCCGGCCCGTGCCATCGCAGGGATGTCAACCAGGTCGTCTCCCATGTAGCAGGCATGCTCGGCGGGGGCGCGAAAGCGTTTGAGGATCTTCTCGAACACGGGCAGTTTGTCTTTGATCCCCATGTAAACCGCCTTGACGCCCAGTTGGCCCGCGCGCTTCGAGACGGCCTTCGACGCGCGGCCCGAGAGCAGCGCCGCGCGGCGTCCGGCCCTGAGCCAGTACTTGATGCCCTGGCCGTCGAGGCAGTGGAACGTCTTGATCTCGCTGCCGCGCGCGTCCAGAACGATCCGCCCGTCCGCGAGGACGCCGTCCACGTCAAGCACGAGAAGGCTGATGGAATCGAGCACCGACGTCTCCTACAGGCCGACGCCTGTGGCCAGGAGGTCCTGGACATCCACAAGTCCGACGAGGCGCCCGCGATCGTCCACGACGGGCAGTTCCTCGATGAAGTAGCGATTGATGATGCGGATGGCGTCGTCGGCCGTATCGCCGAGGCGGACGAACTTGGGGCCCGCCGTCATGGCGTCGGCGATGGGCCGGTCGAGGGCCTTGTCGCTCCCCGATTCGAGCAGCCGCCGCAGGTCGGCGTCGGTAAAGATGCCGGTCAGTTTTCCTTTAGCGTCCACGAGGCAGACGGCCCCGCTGCGGCGGCGCATCTTTCTGAGGCCGGCCAGCGCGGCCCGGACGGTGCGGTTGTCGCGTGCGGCAGGCAGGTCGGGTCCTTTGCGCATCAGCGTCTCGACCATGACAAGTTGGCGGCCGAGGCTGCCGGCAGGATGGTAGAGCGCAAACGCTTCACGGCCGAAGCGGCCCTCCTTCTGCCGCATCTTGAGCACCGTCAGGGCGAGGGCGTCGCCGAGGGCCAGCATGGCGGTCGTGGTCGCCGTCGGGGCAAGGCCCATCGGACACGCCTCGTCGATCTGCCCCATCCAAAGAAGGACCCTCGCCTTTCGTGCGAGCGTCGAGTCGCGGTTGCCGGTCATGGCGATGATGGGGACTTTCATTTTTTCGAGTTGCCCCAGCAGCCTTGTGACCTCGGCCGTCTCGCCGCCGTATGAAAGGATGAGAACGACGTCTTTCGGTTGGACGCGGCCGAGGTCGCCGTGGACCGCCTCCGCCGCATGAAGAAACAGGCTGGGCGTGCCGGTGCTGGCCAGCGTGGCGCTGATCTTGCCGGCGATGATGCCTGCCTTTCCGATGCCGCTCGTGACGACGCTGCCCCTGCACCCGTAGAGCATGCGTGCGGCGTCGGCGAAATCTTGGCCGACCCGTCCGATGAGTCCGTCCAGGGCGCGTGCCTCGACGGCCAGCACGTCTCGAGCATACGCCAGGTCCGGCCGCGGCCGGCGAGACTTCCCGCGCTTAGCCATGCCTGCTCCCCGTGTCCGGTCGATTCGTCCAGTCTAATCGGCGGGTTGCAGCCCTGCAAGCCCTTCTTGGCGTCGGGCGGGAATGCCCGGCACCTGCGCTCCGACCAACGGTTAATTACCTTGCCGCAGGAGCAGCCAAGTCGTATAAGTAAACGGGTAAGGTGGGTATGGACGCCACTTCAGAAGGAGGCAGACCCGTGCGTAACATGAGGCGCGTGCGCTATATGGGGATACTGCTTGCCCTTTTCCTCGTTGCCGGACCGGCCGTGGCCGCTGAGACACCCGGCGAGACGAAGGCGGAGGCCAAGCCGGAGATGACGCCCGAGCAGCACTACGCCAAGGACGAGGTGCTCTACAACAACCAGTGGGTACTCATCACCACGCTCTTCAAGGACTACCGCCAGGGCCGCTACGAACTGGCGTCCGTAGAGAAGCGCGGCGACAGTGCAAGGGACGAACTGGCGGGGCTGCACCGCGAGATGGCCCTGATGAGGAACGAGACGCGAGAGACCGAACGGCCGGTACGCATGGAACTCGGCAAGGCCAGGAATGAACTTCGCAAACACAACCAGATCCTGAGAAAGAGGCCGCCGGTCAAGCCGACGCTCATGCAACCTCCGCGGCAGCCCAAACGCCCCACCGGCTACAGCAGCAACAGGAATCGAAGCAGCAGCAACTACGGCGGCAGCAGCGGTTTCCGATCCAACAGCAGCAACGACCAATACGATGACCGGATGCGCGAGTGGCGCCGGACCTGTGAGGCTATCAGGTCGGCCAACGAGCAGAAAATCAAACGGTACCAGATGCAATTGAAGACTTACAAGCAGCAACAGTCCCAGGCCAAGGCCGCGATTCCCAAACTCGAGGCCGCGATCAAAGGATCCATGGGCAAACTCGACGATATTGATGCCGACCTGAAAGAAAAACAGGCGCCCACACGCCACAAATCGGACTCCGTGACCGAGACCGTCCTCGTGAAGAACCGCCAGGTCAGCGTCGCCGAGACCCGCGTCAAGCTGATGGCGGCCGCGCTGCGTGCCGCGCCGGAGAGCCTGCGTGCCAAGCACGGCATCATCGAGTTCGAGGGAGTCTTCTACAGTTTGTACACACTGAAAACGACCTACGCGAAGACGCAGGCCGAGATCAACCGTGTGCGCGACCAACTCAAGGCCGAGTCGGAGAAGGCTGGAATCCCGTTTCCGGAGAAATGGCGCCATCCGCAGCAGGACCGGATGGATGCGATCAAGGCCCTGATCGACAAGGCATCTGCTTCCCCCAAGGACAAGTAGGTCGCGCCGTCGGCGGGGCCGTCTCCATCAACGCGCTTGTGGCGGAACGGGAGCGGACGGCTCGCCGCCATTCCCCTCTGTTTCTTGGTCCGGGCGTTTCCTGGCAGCCGCACCGCCGATGATGCTCTTGACCGGGCCGGAGCGGACCCTGTCAGGCATCGCAATCGAGATCGGGGCCGAATAGACGGGCGGCCCCTTCGGCGGCTGGTAACGGGCACGCAGGGTGATGACCGGCGCGGTCGGAACGTCCTTACCCCATCCCAGTTGGGCGGCGTAACCCCATCCCACCATGCTGCGTGCGCGTTGAGCGACAAGGTCGGCGGCGGTGAAACTCCAGGTCTTGAGCGGTTCGGCAGGTGGCAGGGTACCCTGCTGAGCCCTGCCGGCGTACATCAGGAACTCCAGGGCGCCCTTCACGAGGACCGGGTCGGGGCGGTCGGCCCGAAACAGATACACGCGGGCCTGCACGCCGTCGGCCCCGGGTATCTCGTCCCAGTTGATGGCAGCCGGGGGGACGGCCCAGAAATCGACGCGGTCGACGCCGTCAACCGGTCGCGGAGGCTTCGTGCCGACCGACTTCAGTTCCTTGGCGCCGGAGGCCGGGCGGCCGCAACCTGCCGCAAGGCACACGACGCAGAGGAATATCAAACCACAGGCGTGCCTCATGGTGTCGGCGGCCTCTCTTCAATTCGCGCCGGCACGTGGATTCGGGTGCTCGGCCGCGCGGCCGGTTTGTCGGCCTCCTCGCCGTTCGGGGTAACCTCCAACTTGTCCCAGACCTTGTCGCCAAACTCCTTGAATGGCTGGTCTTTCAACGGTTTATCGCCGGTTCCTCTGAGCAGGTTCAGCCGCTTGACCTGGGAAGTGGTTTCGATGTCGGCCTCTTCGATGTTCCGCAGGACGGTCGGCGTCAGGATGATCAGCAGTTCGGTCCGCTCCTTGACCTTGCGGGTGGAGCGGAACAGCCACCCCAGGCCGGGGATGTCGCCGAGGAAGGGGACCTTGTTGAGGCGGTCGCGGTCGGTGGTCGTAATCAGGCCGCCTATGATGATCGTGTGCCCGTCCTGGACGGTGACGGTCGTCTCGGCGGATCGGTTGTTGACGATGATGGCGTTGACGCCTTCGCTGATCGGGACGGTCGAGTCGTCGAGCGCACTGATCTCCGGGTTCACTTCCAGTTTGACGAAGCCGTCCGGATTGATGCGTGGGGTTACGTTGAGGATGATGCCGACATCCTCATACTCGATGGTGTTGATGGTGGTTCCGTCCTCGGTGATGCGGCTGTTGGTGATGAACGGGACGCGCTGGCCGATATTGATGGTGGCCTCCTGGTTGTCGGAGGCGAGGATCTGGGGGCGGCTCAGCATTTCGAGGCGTCCCTGGCTTTCGAGCGCACGCAGCATGAAGTTCACGTCGCCGCCGGTCACCGAAACCTGGAACCCGGGATTCAGCGTCAGCCCGGCCGACGCCGCGAAGGCCGGCGCCGTGCCGCCCGTCAAGTCGTGGCCCCGCCACGTCTCCATGGCCCGCCACTCGACGCCGAACTCGTTGGTCTCGTCGATGGTGACCTCGGCCAGGAGCACCTGGATGAGGACCTGCGGCGGGGGCTGGTCGAGTTCCTCGATCATCTG
>CAZIJC010000058.1:0-24849 GCA_964539385.1 uncultured Anaerolineales bacterium
TTCCCCCCGACTCTCGGCGCCAGCTTTGCATCATCTCTCGAAACTGTGGGTACTCCCTAGCATCCCGCATATCGCCCCTTCTTTCCATCTCTTTCTCCATGGGCTTCACCAAATCCCGCACCACCTGCCAGAGAGATGACTGGCATAGGGCTAAGCACCCAGGCCGGGTTGGCGCAGTGAGTTTGTATGCCTCTTCCTCACTATTATGTTCAGACACCTCCTTATCCAAGGCCTCTTGGTACTGCGAATCCTGGAAGACGTCCGTCATATCCTCGCTCACATGTCCCGACTCATGGTTCCAGACAAACTTGCGGATCGACGCCGGCATATTGCGGAGTTGCTCAGTTAGCGCGACCTTATAATGCAACGTCACCTCGACCCCGGCCGGGCCAAACCAGCAGAGGCAACAGCCCGGTTGGGGCCCACGGAACCGACCGGATACGTCAATATTGGACTCAAGGTGTTTATCCGTCGTTCCGTAGCGATCGTTCTCAGGGTCGGCGTCTTGGTTCTGCTGGTCAAGTTGCTGGTGAGGAACGTATTCCGGGACGGGGTTACCTAAGAGATCCCGCCGGTTCTGTGGCAATACCTTCCATTTGACAGGGGGGGGCGCCTTCAGTTTACCGCACCCAAATGGCAGGAATGGTAGCATGAGCCCTGAGGGGTCTACGCCACCAACAGGTGAACTGCCCGCATACTCATACAAACTCATCCCATCCGCATAGCCGATCGGATCGCGCTGTATCCAGCGGCCGAGTGTGGGATGATACATCCGGTGGCGGACGTGGTAGAGACCGGTCTCGGGATCGTAGCGGTAGCCGCAGTAGAGGACCTCGTTGTGGAACGCGTCGGCGATGGCCCGCTCATCCCATTCGGTCGTACTCGTGCCATCGTTATCCCGAACGCCGTGCAGCACAGTGACCTTTCCATAGGGATCGTACCGATACCGTTCCACCACAGCGCCGTCGTACACGTCCACCAGCGAGGTCGTATTGTAGTTGCCGTCCTGGCAATAGTATAGATGTTCGTCGCCCGAGTTGGAACCCTGAATTCCCGTGGCGGCGTCCGTGCAGTCGCCGTCCGAGTTTTTGTCCTCGTCGCGGCAAACCGGCGCGTCGATGTAGCGCGGGCTCCGGACGCCTGGGGACGCAGGGAGCCTTCGGCTTTGCTCGGGCCAGCCTGCGAGACGAAGGGCCGACGGTTCCGCAACCGGAGCCTGCGCTACCATAAGCGTATCTTAATCTCTGGCAGCCGCTTGGGCAAGGGCCGAAGAACGGCGAATGATGCGCCTCGGAAACCCGCCGCAACGGGACGGATTCCGGATACGGTGCGAATAGGTGTCTGCAAGGCACGCGCTAAAACAACAGAAACTCGGGCAGCGACGACGAGCAGCAGAGAGAACGGCCTTCAGGGCCGGGGCGAATATCGTCATCTGGTGCGTCCTGAGCGCCGACACCGAATAGACGGCTGGAAGCAATCCGCTTCAGAACCGCTTCCGACTTGAGAGGGACTTGCTCATTGAGGGGTGTCCCCGGAAATCCTTCTCCGACGGAGTTAAGTTGTGTGTCACCAGAACCCCCAAGCCCAATTAAGTTCTATGTCACCGGAACTCAAGTTCTATGTCACCGGAACTCGGAACTCAGATAATCCCGTCTTCGCAGGCAGCGATTCCAAGATGAACTTCGCCAACGCAGGGTGGTTTACGTCAGGCTCGGCAGCCATGGCGCTGCTGCAGCAAAGCGTCGCAAGTATCCCCGCAACCATCGTCGCTGTTGTGCTCATCCTGTCTACTCCTGCCATCCGAAATTTCCCAGATAAGCTCCGGCCGACGACCGCAACGGGCGGAAACTCAAGAAGCTGGTCGACCCTGTGCGAAGCTTCGAGGTCCTGGAAATCCAAGCCTACAGCCCCAGACGCCGCAAGGCCTCCGTGGTCACCCGCCGCACCTGCGGGTCAGGACTCTTCAGTTGTTCCTCAAGTTTCGGAACCGCCTTCCTGGCCTCGGGGCCGCCAATACCGCCGATCGCCATGATGACTCTCCACTGCACGTCGCGGCTCCGACAGTCGATCCGCTTTATCAGCACCGGGAGGGCGGGTTTCGCCTCAGGCCCCAGTTTCATCAAGGCGGTGGCGGCGGACATCCAGCGACGGTCGAGCGTCGGGGAGTTCTCCTCATTCTCAAGTGCCTCGATGAATACTGGAGTCAACCCTTTCAACTCGTTCCGATTGAATTCCAGCCCCATCGCCTCGATTGCATGATCAGCAATGGTGCCACTTCCGCCTCTGGCCAGAGCAGTGAGAAGCCGCGCCTTGTCCGGACAGTTCTTCTGCCTGGCGACGGTCCTCAGATCCACGCGGGTCAGCATGGAGTCCTTGCCGGTGTCAACGAGGAGCGGCACCGCAACCCGGGGGTGCGTCCTCAATAGAGCTATTACGGCGTGCGCCTGGATTCCGGGGTCCTCCTGCCCGGGAAGGTATTCCCTGAGGAGTTCCGACGCTTTGCCTCCGTCTTTGGAGTATCCAAGGCCCAGCAACGCCACCGCCCTTTTCTCGGGATCTTTGGACCTGAGTTCCTTCTCGATCTCTCCGAAAGAGGGCATCTCCTTGTATCTACGGGCGAACCCATGGAGGAGAACTCTCTCGCGGTTGAACCCGTCCTTTGCCGGGGGAAGGATTTCGGGAGCGATCCTTCTTATCTCGTCCCAATCCAGGACCGGATGAGGTTTCTTCCCGAACGGCTTCACCCAAACCTTGCGCCATTCATCCAGTTCAATCGGACCCATCAGGCATTTCGGGGGCTCAAGCGCCAGCAGCACAAGACCGTCTCTGAAGACCCTGATCTCAAAGACATGCCCCCGATTGCCAGGATGAACCTGAGCGGTGTTGAAAGTCAGCGACTTTCCAGGAACCTCGTCCCTGACTATGTAATGGTGAAGACTCGCCTCCATGATGATGTCCGCCTCGAAGATCGGACTGGAGTCGCGGATATGGTGTTTCCACCATGAGCCGTTGTGGGCGACGACGATCATCGGGTCGCTCGGATACCTCTGCTTGATCATCCCGCAGATCTTCTCTCCGAACTGAATGGATTCGGGGAAAAACCTACTTACCGTATCAGGGAAATACAGGGCAACCAGGTGGATGCGGAGTCCCTTCTCCTCCAGAACCGCATAGTAGTCGCCGTGCGTGCTCTCATACTTCTTGATACTGTCGCGGAGGATCGTGCCGTCCAGTGTGGCGATCTTGCTCCGTTCGAACCAGCCGGCCTTCAAGGCCCCGTCCGGCCTGCCATTGGAGTCTGGTATGAGCCGGTCCTCGTTGTCACCAATCACGGGGTAGAAGATCTGATAGAAGGCGTCCGTGCTCCCGTAGGCGTCAGCGGCTGACCTCTCCAGACTCCTCACCTCCTCCTCCGAGTTGAAATGATCTCCCAATCCGATGATGAACCGCGGGTTGATCCGGTTCCGGAACAGCTTCAGGGTTTCGGTCAACTTCGTATGGCCGCCTTTGTTGTCGCTGAAGACCCCTATCGAGAAGAGCTTTTTGCCCGGCGCCAGTGAATCGATGGGGATTCTGTCCTGGCCCCGAACCGTCAGAGACAAACCGCAAGTCAGCAGCACTAGCGCGAGCCAGAATCTGATCATCGTCAGGCTCTGCATCCATTCGATGCCGTTTCGCACGCCCCGCACGCGAACGCACACCGGCTTCGCACGTCGTCTTCGCAGCAGGCCCATGACCACGGCGAACATCAGTCCAGGAATGATGAACCCCTGAAGACCGAACGGGGCGGTCTTTGGGTCTTCTTTCATATAGCCGAGGGTCCTAAGATGCGCAGGGCCTACCATGTTCGACTGCCCGGCCAGGATGTAGACCTTCAGCGGTCTATCCTTCGCCGCTACATTGAAGGCGAGTCCTTTTACCGCTAGGGCTGCCAGAGCCAATGTGGTTTAGAGTTCCGGTGACAGAGTTCCGGTGACACACAACTTATCTCACCTTATGTCTTCGGTTTAGGCTTGGGGCCGGGTTTGAGGCGATGAAGGCGGCGGTCGAGGCGGGTCTCCAGGCGCGCGATGAACGCCGCTTCGCCCAGCGGCCGGCCCGTCCGGACGTGGCGGCGCAGTCGCTCCACTTGTTCCTCGTCCTCGGCGGCCGCGAGAAACCGACGCCAGTCCGACACCTCGGCCGCCAGCGGCCCGCGCGGCTTCACCAAGGCGTCGCCGCGGCCCGACACGTGACCCGCCGCGCTCGACCACGGCCACTGCCACGCACGACGCACCAGGCGCGCCCGCACCGGATTGCGCTCGATGTACCGCGCCGCCGCCAGCGCTTCGGCGTCCCGTTCCGCTCTCCGGCCCGTCAAAAGGGTTGATCGCGTGGTGCCCTTTTTTCCAGGGTCCGCGTCCTGGCCGTCCTCGGTGTCAAGGGGGACCGAGATCGTTGAACCTGGGGCATCCTGGGCGGCTTTTTCGGGGCCTTGGACGCCTCGGACGGCGTCACAGGGGCTTCTACGGCTTCTGGCGCCGCGAGCGGGCGGTCACGGGTGGCTTCGGGGTCGGCGTTTCCGCAACGGGCGGCACAGGGGCTTCTACGGCTTCCGGGTCCGCGGCCGGCGCTTCAGCGTCCACGTCCAGCGGCTTCTTCGAGCCGCCGACTTCCTTGCCAAGCCAGTAAAGGCCGTAACCGAGCACGCCGGCTCCCGCCCCAATTGCGATGAACGGCCCAAGCGTAATCCCCATGGCCGTGCCCGTTAGAGCCAAGCCGACACCGCCGGAAATGATGCCGTAGACTGTTGCGCCCGCCGCAGCGCCACCTGCCCCCGTTCCCGCGCACTTCAAAATGTTCTTGTCGCGCTGTGTCATTGCCAGTCCTCCGTCTAAGGCTCGTGCGGTGCTTGAGCGTTGCCCCAAAGTCCATGCTTCTCAGCCTTGGCTTCTGTTTCCGCTTCACGAAACTCGGCAGCCAAACGTCCTTCCCCGTACCTCGTCCAGAACGGGGTGCAGCCCAGCCGGACCATCTCGACGTTGACGTGCAGACCGTCCACGAACCCATCTGACTTGCTGTTATCGCACCCGCGAGCATCCACCGACCGGATACTATCAGAACACCGCCCGTGCGTCAAGTATCTGCGCTTGCTTGCCTCCCGTGTGCGCTGGTGTCATTTCAGCGTGTGTCCTGGGCAGCGTAGCGCCGGGGACCCCCTAATTGAGGATTTCCCACGCTCTTGATTTGCCTTTCGCCCATTCTTGAGGTATACTGCTTGCGGAGTTGCGGGGGTTGTGCGGTGAATTTCTGGGGCTGTGCTTGCGTGTGAGCGGGCGCGGCCTTCTTTGCTGCGCTGTGGCACGTTGCGGGACCTGCCACGGGAGGGGGTCTAACAGATAGGGCAATCCGAGACCGTCGAGCCTACGGCGCAGAGCGCGCCCTTGGGGCCATGCGCGTCATATGTACGGTGATCTGCATTAGGAGGACAATCCGATGACGCCGCGACCCGCAGGTACCTGTTTTGTCATGCTTGCATTTGTCTTGGGCTCGTCACATAGCCTGTTAGCCCTTGGGCCGATAGCACCTTCATGGGATTCGCCGCAGTTCATAGGCACAATCGAATGGGGCACATCCTCCCCCCCGGTCATCAGCAACCGTGCTCTGGCGTTCGACCACTACGGCGATCCTGGCTTGGCCTACATGCCAGATTGGGCTCCGTGGCAACCATCGTCGGGCTCCATCGTGTACAGCAAGCGGCTTCCGGGACTGGGCTGGGCCAGCGCTACGGTCATCGGGGCGCTGTGCCGCCGTCGCCGTGCGAGGTGCTGACGAAACAGGATGGCCGCGCGCTGCGCGCGGCCGGGGAATCTGAAGGAGAACGTGATGAAGCGGACACGCATGCTGTGGATCGTGATGGGAGTCATGACCAGCCTCCTGGCCTCGGCGCCGGCGCTGGGGGTCGATTCGGACCCCACGTGGGAGACGCCGGTCCAGATCGGCCTTGCGGGCGCCTACAACTTTTCCCTACATGATGCGGCCGACAGGCTCCTGGCGTACGACCATCACGGCAACCCGGGCCTCGTCTTGGGGAACGGCTCCGGGGGTCAGCCGTGGCACTTCTGGAAGGCGCCCGGCGTGGGCTGGGCCGCCGTGGGCCCGGACGCGGTGGGCAGCGAAGGCGCGTATCCGTCGCTGGCCTACGACCGGCACGAGCGGCCGATCTTCAGTTATATCGACGTGGCCGACGACCGGCTGAAGGCGGCCGCATGGGATGGCTCGGCCTGGCAGATCACCACGGCCGCGACCGACGCCGGCCAGCATAGCGCCCTGGCGATCGATCAGTACGGCCATGCGGCCATCGCGTACCGGACGAATGGCGGAAGCCTGAACTACGTCGAGGACACCGACGGCGACGGCCGGTTCGACGACGAGTCGCCCGGGGCGGTCAATCTCAACCAGCACGTCTACCCGTCGATGACGTTCGATGCCCTGAACCGGCCGATGGTCGCCGCCTGCTACACGGTCAACAATAGCCTCTCCTTCTTCGTCCGCGACAAGGGCGTCTGGGCCAGCCGCACGGTCGAGGCCGACGGCAATACGGGGTGGCACCCCTCGCTGGCCCTGAATCCGCTGACCGGCGACCCGGCGATCGCCTACACGAACACCTCCCAGAGCGAACTGCGGTACGCCTGGTGGGACGCCGACACCGAGGCGTGGCAGATCGAGTTTGTGGACGCCTCGCCGTCGGCGTACTGTTCGCTGGCCTTCGATCCGGCCGACGGCCGTCCCGCCATCTCGTACCGCGACATCAGCGGCCACCTCAAGTTCGCCTGGCGCGACGATGCGGTCTGGCACGACCAGATCGTCGTCAACATGGCAAATGCCCGGCAGTCCTCGCTGGCCTTCAACGATTACGGCACGGGCTGGCCGGCCATCGTCTACGTCGATGGCAGCAACACCGCTTGGTTCATCGAAGACCCGCCCGCCGTTCCTGAGCCCGCGACGCTGGCCCTCGTATTGCTCGGCGGCACGATACTGCTGCGCCGAAGAAGGAGGCGATGACCATGACCGGCCGATGCTTTCTGGTCCTGGCGGCGCTTGCGACGGCCGTCGCGACCGCCGGGGCCGGGTCGCCCTACTACGTCTCGGACCGCAGCGGCGGCGAAATCTACCGCATCCAGGACCTCAACGGAGACGGCGACGCCCTGGATGCGGGCGAGAAGGTCCTTTGGGCCGACGGCATGGTCGATGCCATTGACCTCACAACCGACGGCCGCGCCATCTTCGCCGTGGACCGCAGCGCCGGCCGCATCATGCGCTACGCCGACACCAACGGCGACGGCGACGCCCTCGACGCCGGCGAGGCCACCGTCTGGGCCGACGGACTCGGCAACCCGTACGGCATCACCATGGCGGCGGGCGGCGCCGTCTATTGCACCGAGTACAGCGCGGCCGAGGTGAGACGCCTCAGCGACCTGAACGGCGACGGCGACGCCCTCGATGCCGGCGAGAGGGTCACCTACGCCCGCAACGTCGGCTCGGCCATCAGCGTGATGGCCCGCCCCGACGACCTGGTCGTCTCCTCGTACGTGGGCGACAGGATCTACCGCGTGCGCGACCTGAACGGCGACGGCGACGCCCTCGACGCCGGCGAAACGCTCGACTTCACGCCGCCTCTCATCAACACGGCCCACGGTCTGCTGCTCGATGCCGGCGGCGGGTTCTTCGCCGGCGCGCGCGACGCCGACACGGTTTACCGCGTCCGCGACCGCAACGGCGACGGCGACGCCTTCGACGTCATCGAGGTCCTCAGTTACGCCGACAACGTCTTCGGCGGCGTCAACGGGCCGTGGGGCATGGCCGGTTACTCGGGCGGCGGTTTTCTCCTGGCCGAGTACGTGGGCGACAAGGTCTCCCTCGTCCGCGACCTGAACGGCGACGGCGACGCCCTCGACGTCGGCGAAGCCGTGCGCTTTGCCGACGGCCTGGATGCCGTCGGCATCGTCTCCATGCCCGACCCCGGCACGCTCGGCTACAACAACATTACCCTGACCGAGGGCGACGGCAACTGGAACATCACGCACGACACCCCGTTCGTCTCCTGCGGCGACGGCGCCGAACTGGGCGTCGAGCGGCTCCGCGCGGCCTTCGGCGAGGGGCCGACGAGCATCACGACCGGCGCGGGCGGCTATGACAACGAAAACGGCGACATCACCCTGGCCGCCCCCATCGACTACAGCGGCGCCGGCGAGGCCGCCCTGGCGCTGACCGCCGCCGGCAGCATCACGATCGCGCAGCCGATAGTCTGTACCGATCCCAACGCCGACCGCCTCGACCTTGCACTGGAGGCCGACGCCGAGGGCCGGGGCGCCGGACTCGTCTCCGTTCAGGCGCCCGTCGTGCTCGGCGACGGCGCCTTCACCGCCACCGGGTCGGACTTCTTCAGCGGCTTCGGCGGCCCGATCGAGGCGGGCACGGTGAACCTGACCTGCGCGGGCGGCGTCCACGTCGGCGACCTCCTCTCGGCCGCCCATCACGAGATCTACGCCACGGCAACGTACGTCTTCCCAGGCGGCGAGATCAGCACCGGCGGCGGCACCGTTGGCGGAGACCTCACCGTCGAACCCGGCGGCCGCGTCGCCGTCCATGCCGGCGGGGGGCTTGAGATCGCCTCATCCTTGCCCTGGGCGCTCCAGGGGGAACTCGAACTCCAGGACGCCTCCCTCCACGGCAGCCCCGTGATGGTCAGCGGCACGGTCCGCGGCCGGGGCGCAAGTTACGTTGCGGCGGACCTCGTGTGCATCGGGGCCCCCGTCCTCGACTGCCCCGAGGCCGGCGACCTCCTCGTCCTCGACGGCTGGCTGAGCATCTCCGACCTGACGACGCTGACCAAGACGGGCGAGGGCACACTCGTCATCAACGGGCCGCAGGACCATGCGCCCACAACCGTCTTTGAGATACTGGGCGGCACGGTGGACCTGAACACCGCGGCCGGCGGCGCCGGGACAGCCAACCTGTCGGTCCTCGTCGATGACGCCGTGCTCCATTTTGGGTGCAACCAGTATCTGGATACGCTCACACTCCAGAACGGGGCACTGGTCCGCTTCACCGGCGCGAACGTCGTGGTCCTGAACCACCTCGTCATGAACGGCCTTGATTTGGGTGGCGTGACCCTCACGCCCGAACCCGCCACGCTGGCGCTGCTGGCCGTGGGGGGGCTGCTGCTGACCCGCCGCCGCGCGAGGTGACGGTGACCGAAACGATGCCGTGAACTGGTTCGGTCTTCAGCGGATATGGAAGGGCAAAGCAGATAAAGAGGAAGCCGCGCCTAAGCCCCCGGCCCGGACGCCCTCCGCAACGCTAACTATACATCAAGAACCCTGCTGATGCAAACGCCTTTGCCGCGGCCGGCTGGCGATTCAGGGGACAGGCGATTCAGGGGGCACGAGACTTATCTCCGCGGGCGCTTGGGTTTCGGGCCCGGCGGGCGCTTGCGCAGTGTCCGGTGCAATCGGGATTCGAGTCTGGCGATGAACGCCGGATCGCCCAGCGGCCGGCCGTGGCACACGGCGCGAAAAACGCACGGCCGAAAAACGGCTGGCCGCCCAAGAGTCCGCGTGGTCGCCTGGGCGACCACACGGTGAGCGGCGATCCGGGCGCAGAAAAACCGGGCGGCCGGATTGGAGCCGCCCGGTTTGAGGTTGTCGCAACCGCCGGGGCGAGTTACTTACGCCGGCGGCGAATCAGCACGCCAAGGCCACCGATGCCCAGAATCGCCAGCGTGGCCGGCTCGGGAACGTATTCGTACATGACCGTCACCGTGCCCTCCGTCTGGCCGGGGGTCGGGTCTATCAGGCCGGAGCCGCCACTCGTGGACAGATAGGTCTCAATAATGGACGAGATATCGATGTTGAATGTACCGGTGCCTTTGTAGGGATCGAAATCCGCGGAGTTCGTCAGCGTGGCGGTAGCGCTGTCCGTGCCGGTGCCGCCGGTCACGCTGAACGAATCGGGTCCGGCGAAGTCGGGGTCGGGGTTCTCGACGGCCTCGTCGCCCGCGATGCCGGTCGCGCTGTCTTGCTGCAGTGGTATGGCCACCAGCGTCAGGGCGGACGGGGCTGCCGCCGTCACCTTGCCGCCGATACCCAGGGTGAGGTCCGTGGGGACGTCTGTCTCGTTGTCCCACGTGATCGACCCGGCCGACGCCTCGGCATCCAAAGTCAACTTGATGCTCAGGAGGGTGCCGAACGTCACCTCGTCGAACTGCGCCAGACTGACCGTCGTGAGGGCGTCGGGCACGTCTTCCGGACCGTAGTCCACGTCGTAACTCATGAAGAGCGACGCCGCAGCCGGCGATGCCGCCAGGGCCACGCTCACAACTGCGACCAAAAGGCTTGTCATTTTCGCGTTTCGCATAACTCACCCCTTTTTTTGCACCCAACTTGAGACCGCACCCGGCGGTACTCACCATGCAGGAAAGGCCCAACTTGCCCGGTTTAGGCAGTTCCGGCAACCACCAGAACGCGTGAGCCTTCCCCACGGGTTCAACACCAGTGTACATATGAAAGCCCCGAAGTCAAGCCGAATCAGGCGGTGTGAGTACGCCTCCAGGCCGGCCACAGGTTCTCGCGGGCGGTCCGTCAGGGTCGTAAGTGCTTATGCGACAAGATATTACAGCGCAGTTCCCAAGCCACCCCAGACGCCACAACCCGCAAAAACCGTAGAACAGAATCTCCGTTTTTTGGTCGTTCGCGGGCGTTCCGGTGGGCGGCGTAGTCAGTTCGAAGGGTGACCATGTTGCGACCCCGGAACTCACAATCTCCAGGGGGCACGCATGGCGCGGCCGAGCCAGCGGTTGGCCTCCTCATCGTCAAGGAAGACCTCCTGGAGCGGGTCCCACGTGAGCGTGCGGCGGGTCCAGTGCGCGATGCATCCCAAGTGGGAGACGATGGTCGATTGGCACGCGATCGCCGCGTCGCAGGCCGTTCGCCGGCGCGTCCGGATACAGTCCAGCCAGTTCTGGTGATGGCTGCTGACCGGACGCTGCTGACCGTGCCAACCGCGAGACCGCTGGAGGATTTCCTGGGGGAAGGACTTCAGGTAACCTCCGCGACCGACGTGTATCCAGCCTTTCTCGCCCACAAACAGGGCGCCAAAACTGGTGATGGGCGTTTGCCTGTCCCATCCTGTTGGCACGAAGAGGCCTTGCTTATCCAGCCGCCGGCCCACCACCTGCAGGAGCACGCCGTCGGCGTACTCATAGGTCAGCGCGGGAACCTGCCCGGTCTCGGGGGGCGTGATCTTGACGGGGCCGCTATCGTCCATGCCGAGGCCCCACTGGACCACGTCGAAGGCATGTACGGTGTTGCTGGTGAGGTTCCCGCCGCCGAAATCTCGGCAGAAGTGCCAGGGCACGACGTGCGGCGGCCGGCCGTACGGATGAAAACGGCGGTTGTAAGGGCGCCAGGGCGCCGGGCCGAGCCAGAGGTCCCAATCCAAGCCTTCGGGCACCGGCTCGGCCGGCAGACTTACGTCGCCGCACGTGCCCGGATGATTGACGTAGACGACGCGTACTTTCCCGATCGCGCCTCTGCGCACCAGGTCGCAGGCCTTATGAAACTCGGCGGTGGAACGCTGTTGCAGGCCGCCCTGGAACACCCGACCGTAGCGTCGCACGGCGTGGACCATGGCCCGCGCCTCGCGGACGGTCAGCGAGATGGGTTTCTCGCAGTAGACGTCCTTGCCGGCCTTGGCCGCCATGACCGTGGCCAGGGCGTGCCAGCGGTCGCCGGTTGCGATAAGGACGGCGTCGATGTCTTCGCGGGCGAGGAGAACGCGGAGGTCGTTGCATGCCTGACAGCCCCGATACGTTCCGGCGGCCCGTTGCTCGGCGTATCGCGTCTCGACGGCGGCCTTGGCATGTTCGCGGCGCCAGCGGTCCACGTCGCAGACGGCAAGAACCTGGGCATCGGGATACTGCAAGCAGCACCTGACGTGGCCTTGCCCCATCATGCCGATGCCGATGAAGCCAAGCGTGATGCGGTTGCTGGGCGCGGGCGTGCCTTGCCGGCCAAGCGAAGATGAGGGAACCACGTAGGGCGCCAAAGCCAGGGCCGCCGCCCGCTTCAACCACGTGCGCCGGGTGACGGGTGTTGCTTTGGCTCGGTTTGTCGGCGACACGGTGCTATTGTCCTTTCGTTTTGCGCAGGCGGCCGGGTTCCGGGGAAACAAGACTTCATTCCGCCCGCGCTTTCGCTTCGGGCCGGTAAGGCGCGGGTACCCCGGAACCACCACTCGTGCCAACCATGCCATGCCCATACGCTAACGCACAGGGCGAGGCAAGTCGAGCCGAATTAGAGGAAAAGGGGACATTCTACTTTTCCGGCTCCTTCGGCCGAAAGCCACAGGGCCGCAGCGCCGATTCCAGGCTCAGCCACGATCAAAAAAGTAGAATGTCCCCTTTTCCGTTTTCGCTGGCTTGTTCTGCAATTGTCCGCCCGATGGCCCTGCGATCATCCTTCCTGGACGACCTTCAGTCCCATCAGTGCGGCCAGATCCTTCATGCTCGCGAGGTGGTTCCCGTAGAAGACCACTCGGTGCAGCAGGGTCATCATCCCACCCTTGAGCACGCCTCCACCCCAGTTGTGGGCCATCTCGCGCGCATCGCGCACTTCGGTGGTGATCTGGGTGCGGCAGCCGCGGTCGTGGAAATCGGTTAGCTCGATGATCTTCCCGGTGGAGATGAGCATGGTGTCGAGGTTGGCCAGTTTGGCGCAAGTGATCTGTTGTCCCACTCGCATTTGCACTTCAAGCGACACTCCCTTGTTGGTGTCGCACTGGCTGCGGATGAGGAAGGGGGCGCGTTTCCCATTCGGGCCGTCCAGTTTGGTGGTGGATGTGCAGTGGGCGTGAATCACGGCGTTCTTGGATGTGTCGAAAAGGGGGTCGCTGATGAAGCCGGGCACGCCGAACGCATAGGCGAAGATGAGCATGGTGAGTGTCGAGTCCATGTCGCCCTCGCACGCGCCGACCAGTCCCATGTCGTTCAGTTTGCTGAACGTCAGGCAGCCCTTGGCCGGTCGGCCCATGCAGTTTGAACTCGCGATGGCCCGGGCACGCTCCTTAATCATCATCTCCTTGACGGCCAGGAACAGGCGTGCCGAGTTGACGATCTGCTCCCGGGAAGGCTCGACTGTTTTTTTGGCCCGGCTGATCCAGTACCGGTCGGCCTCGGCCTCGGCGGCCTTCAGGTCAACCGCCTTGTGCGCCTGCATGGTTTGCTCGACGCTGACCGGGATGACCTCGGCGCCCAGACGGTCCTTGACCTGCTCGGCCGAGCAGGCAGCGGCCGTTCCTTGAGGCCCGCGGACGACGAGGATGCGCGTTTGGCGCATCCGAACCGGCACGCGCAACAATGCCGCCGCACGCTCCAGTTCGCCGTAGTCACTGGATGTGAGCAAGATGACCTTCTTGCCGGCCTTTTGCCACTGGGGGACGTACATCCAATCGTGCCCGCTGAAGGGTTGCGAGAAGATGGCCGTGGGCAGCCCTGCGTCGACCAACTTCAGAAACGGGTGGCTGCTGCCAAAGCTGAGATGGACTATCAGCAGGGCATCGGCGTCGCCCAGACCGGCCGCCACCTTCGCCGCCGCGGGTGTTGAGTTGGGGATTAACTGGCCGCCGACGAACTTCACGTCCCCGAGTGTGTCTTCCACCACGGCGAGGTACTTCTTGAACTTGGCTACCTCTGCCTGGGCGTTGAAGTTCGGTCCGGGCCAAGCGCCGCCCGTGCCCACGTAGACAACATGGATCTTCACAGGTGGCAACGTGGGCCATCCGGCATCTTCCGCGGCCATGAGAGGCCTGGCTGCGAGGCCGCCAGCCAGCAGCATGCCGCCCGCCGCCGCGGTTGTGTCAAAGAACTCTCGTCGCGTTACTTTCGGCATGGCAAGTGCCTCCTTACGACCTGACAGGAATGCGTCAGGATGATGTTCGCAGATTCGTAACCGTTCAGGCCCTTTTGGGGCCTCGGATGCTCTGCAAGCCGGGCGTGGCACACGGCACGAAAAACGCACGGCCGGACAAGACCGGCCGTGGCACACGCGGCCGGGTTCCGGGGAAACAAGACTTCATTCCGCCCGCGCTTTCGCTTCGGGCCGGTAACGCGCGGATACCCCGGAACTCGCCTCAACTCCGCCACGGGCGGGAGCGCTTGACCTTGGCGAGGGCCTGTTTGGCGATCTTGACGTCTTCGGCGATCTCGAAGTCGAACATGCCGACGAGGAGGTGGTCCGCCCCGCTATCGAAGACGTACTGGAAGGCGTCTTTGGGCGGAATGGCGCCGGCGGCCATCACCTTGTAGGCGATCCACGGTTTGGTGACGCTCTTCATCACCTCGATGGTTTCTTTGGGGTCTTTGCACCAGTAGCCGGGGAACTCGGAGTAGGGGCCTTTCAGTTCCTCGGGCTTGGGCGCGGTGGGGTAGCGGTGGTGGTGGAAGGTCTTGATGTAGAAGTCGCCCCCGATGCCGCGCTTCTCGCACTCGATGATGACCTGCAGGTCGTGTGCGCCGACGCCGGAGGGCACGCCGTGTGCCTTGGCGATCTCGACGGCCTTGGCGAGCAGGTCGAACTTGCCCGCTCCGACGAGTTGGTCGCCGCGCACGCCCCAGACGTAGATGGCATCGGCGCCGGCGTCGAGCAGGTCGTCCACCTGTCGGATGTAATCGGCCATGCCGGGCTTGCATTCGGCGGTGGGGCAGATGATCGACTGTATCTTGCCGCCTCGCTCGCGGCGGTACTTCTTGAAGGTCTTGATGATGGCGGGCGGGTTGTGGACCGACAGCGTATTGATGCCGTGCTGCTCGGCCAGGGCCATCGTCTCGAAGATCTTTTCCTCGGTGTTGTAATGTGCGGCCAGGTTGTAAACGTACCGCAGGTCGCGGCTGTGTGTGTAATGCGTCAGGAGGTTTCCGCCCAGGAGGACGCGGCTGACGTTGAGGCCGGCGATCTTGCCGCACGGCAGGGTGGCGGCCTGCGGTTTCTTGGCGTCCGGCTTCTTCTCTGCGCCTTGAGCAGACGCCCCGGCCGTCTGCGCGGCGAGCGCTCCGCCGGCGGAGGCAAGGAGCGAACGTCCCAGGAACGTGCGACGGTCGATTTCGGATGCCACGGAAGTTCTCCTTTCCAGGAACATGAGGGCTTGGACAGCGATGTAAGGCTACCCCGTCGGCGGCGGCGTTTCAAGGGCGAGCGAAAAGGTACCAGGTACCTTTTCTGCGTAGCACCCTCCGGGCCCTTCAGCGAAAAGGATCCTGGTACCTTTTTGCATCTCAAGGTTACGGCGACCCGAAGAGCGTCCCGAAGACCATCAGGCCGTTGAACAGCGCGTGGGCGATGATGGGGGCCAGCAGGCTGCGCGTGCGGTAGGCGATGTAGCCGAGGCCCATGCCCAGCAGAAACAGCGAGATAACGGCCTGCGGCTCGCTCGGAAGATGGACCACCGCGAAGATGGCGCTCGAGAGGACCAGCGCGCCGATGACGCCAACCTCCTTCAAAAGCGTCATCATCAGCACGCCGCGGTACACGAACTCCTCGGCCACGGGAGCCACAACGAACGCCTGCACGACCAGCAGCAGCAACTCCCATGGGTCGCGGCTCTCCTGGACACGCTCCAGAACCGGGTGCTGGACCATGAGTTCGGGCACCAGCCCCACACGATGGAGCAAGGCGAGCAGGACGGCGGTGGCTAGCAGGGCGGCTATGCAGACCGGCAGCATGGCGGCGAACGCAACGACGCCGTGTCGCACACCCGCCTGCGGGTTGCCCAGACGGACGCCGGCCGCCCCGGCGGCGCCGCGGCCGAACGTGCTCGTCAAAAGCGCGATGGCGGCCAGAGGCGGCAGAATCTGACCAAGGAAGACTCCCGGACTCAGGATGCCCGGAATCGGGAGCGGTTCCCAGGGCAACAGGTGTGCCTCGGCAGCAGCCCGGTAGCCCATGCTGATGGCGGACGTCAGGCTGTACATGCAAAGAAACAACAGCAGGCCGACCCACACCGGCCAGCGGACGGGCGGCAGGGCGCCCTGGAGCGGCGGCGGCACGGGCTGGTCGGTGATCCACCACCGGCCGATCCGCCAGAACACGGCGATGCAGACCGGCAGGCACAGGACGACCGCCACGATGAGCCACAGCGGCGAGAACAGTTGGGGCAGGGCACCGGTTTCGGCCAGTATCATCGCACGTTCCTCATGCGCATGAAAGAGCGCCTGCACGACCCAAGGTCCGTGCCACCCGGCGGTGGCGCCTGTTGTCAGCGTGCGGCGACGTGGACTTTGCGCTGTCGCGGCCCGTCGCCTTCGCAGAAATAGACGGCCTGCCACGTGCCGAGGACGGCCCGGCCGCCCGAGACGATCAGGACGAGCGACGGCCCGAAGAGCGACGACTTGATGTGGGCGTCGGAGTTGCCCTCGGCGTGGGCGTAGGCGCCGGAGCGCGGGACGAGGCGGCTGAGTTCGGCGGCGATGTCGCCCGTGACGTCCGGGTCGGCGTTCTCGTTGATCGTAACGCCGGCGGTCGTGTGCGGCACAAAGACGACGGCCAGGCCGTCGTCGATGCCCTCGGCGCGGATGGCGTCGGCCACCTCGGCCGTGATGTCGATCATCTGCTCACGCGAGGTGGTTCGGACGCTGAAGGTCTGCACGGTAAGCCTCCCCTGTTCGATTTCAGGAAACGTGCGGCCCGTCGGGGCCGGCGCGGATTCTAGGTGTCCCGCGCGGGCGACTCAAGCAAAAAGGCATTGCGCCCAAGGCAAGACGGCACACGCCCCGCGCAGGCCCATCGCTTTGCGGCCGGCGCCGACGGGCCGGGGTATCAGTCCTTGCGGATCTGCAGCGTGTGCTCGGCCTGGTCGCGCCAGAGGGTGATGCGGACCTGGCGCCCCTTCTCGAGTTGGCTGTAGGTGGCGGCGAAGTCCTTGAGGTTCCCGATCTTCGCGTCGCCGATCTTCAGGACGACATCGCCGGTCTTGAAGCCCATCTTCTCGGCGCCGGAACCTTTCTTGACCTCCGCCAGGAGCACGCCGTCCTTGTTGGCCATGCCGGCGGCGGACATGTCGCCGTCGGTTTCGAGGTTGCGCAGGACGGCGCCCTGCCACCCGGCCGACTTGGGCGAGGAGGCCCGGCGGCCCCATCCGCTGCTGACGATGCCGGCCGCCTCCAGCGTGCCGGGCAGTGGGGCGGTTCTTGCTTCGGCTCGCAGGCTGGGCTTCAACACGCCGAAGGCGTCCATCGGAAAGTTCTTGAACCCCAGGGCGAGGGCCGGCGACCCCGCCTTGACGCGGTAATCGCCGTGGAGCGGGGCGACGAACGTGGCGTCGGCCACCCTCGACTGTTTGTCGCCGCCGCTGAACTTCTGCATGCCCTCGGCGGGCCGGCTCTTGGCGCCGGGCGAGTGCACCAAGTTGTTGTCGATCAGAGGGCCGACGTCCGTAGTTTTCATCCCCGCGGGCCGGTACCCGTCTTTCCAGACGATGTTTCGCCGGAAGGCCGTGCGGCTGTTCGGATACCACACGTGCGGGTGGAAGGTGTCGCCCACCATGATGTTGTTCTCGACCGTGCGGAAGTAGCCCTCGCGCAGTTTGATGCCGCCGTTGAGGCAGAGGTTATTGGACAGTTCATAATTGCTCGACCCGTCGTCCAGGTCGATGTCCCATCCGTGGTCGCACCGCCACCGGTTGTTGCGGAGGATAACGGTCTTGGCGCAATCCCACCTGGGCATGTCGGGATGCTGCTTGACCCACTCGGCGGTCTGGCCGCGGTTCTTGTGCCAGAATCGGTCGCGGCCCCACGAGTTGAAGGAGCCGTGGTCGCCGGTCTCCTTGACGGTGTCGAACACGTCGTTGCATTCCACCAGGTGCCCGCCCCACGTGCCGTCGCAGATGTTGATGCCGGCCCGGGGGCAGTCGTAGATGCTGTTGTGGCTGACGGTAATCTCGGAGGCCATCGAGATATTAACGCCCGCCGTCTGCTTCTCCACCCGCCCGTTGCGGGTAATGAGGTTGTCGTGCACCAGGCACCGGGCGGGGTGGTTCGCCGTTTTCGGGCCGGGCCTGGTGTCCATCTGCTCGAGCGTCTGCGTCTGCCCGTACTCAAACAGCGGCGAGCGCACCGCCTTCGGGTCGCCGACGAAGGCGACGGCGCTGGCCCCGGCGTTTGCGATTTTGCACCCCGTGATCTCGATGCGCCGGTTGTAGTTGTTGACGAACACCGCGTTGCCGCCCACCTGGTCGAAGGCCGAATCGCGAACGGCGCAGTCCTCGGCGCCGGCGAAGAAGATGGCGCCGCCGCGGTAGGTCGTCCAGTCGCTGCGGAGCAGGGGCTCTTTGTTGTCCATGAAGGTGCGGGCGGTTTGCGTGAACGTCATGCCCGCCAGGGTGATGAACCGGACGGGCGCCTGCTCGGAGCCGCGAAACTCGACCAGGTGCCGCAGCCGCACCGCCTCGACCGTGGCCTTTGCCAGGTCCACCCCCTGCGGCGGATAGCAGTAGAGGACGTGTGCTTTGGCGTCGAGGTGCCATTCGCCCGGCGCGTCGAGTTCCTCGAAGATGTTCTCGACGAATCGGTACTTGCCGTGCATGCCCATTTTGCGGTTGTTCTGCCACCCGCCGACGTACTGGAGTTTGCCGTCGGCGTCCTTGCCGGTGATGCGGTAATGGAAGTCGCCCCAGAGGCTTCTGTGCATGGCGTGCAGGAAGCCGCCGGCCGGCTGGGCCCATCGCTTGACCCGCTCGGGGCTGATGCAGTCGGCCGAGAAGCCGTTGAAGTACTGGGCCTTCGGGTCATAGTTGGGGTATCGGGCCATGGGCTGCCGCCGGCCGTTTACGAACAATTGGTCGGACGTGAAGCCATCGGGCACCTTGGCCTGCATGATGTCGTTCTTGTAAGGTTTCCACGTTGCTTCGACCTTCGCCCCGCCGCTGATGACGACCGTCTCGCCGGGCGCCGCCGCGTACGCGATCGGGGCGCGTTTGGTGCCCGAGTCCTGTGCCGTCAGCACGACCGTCTCGGGCAGGTAATAGGTTCCGGCGGTGAAGTGGACGGTGATCGTGCCGGCCGCCGTCGCCTTCAGTTTCCGCACGGCCTGCTGCGCGCCGGCGAACGTCTTGAGCGGTTGGGCCTTCGTGCCCTGTGCGGCATCGTCGCCCGTGGGCGAGACGTGGATCTCGGCGCCGCAGGCGAAGGCACTCACCAAGGTCAGGCACAACACGGCTGCCGCAAGCGTCTTGACCGTCTTGACCGGGGTTGGATGAGCCATAGCCATTGTCTCCGTGGCAAAGTGAGGCCGCCGAGCGGCCTGCTCTGCGCCGTGCCGTTCGCTTTAACCGGCACGCCGCGCGCTTTCCCGTCGCGCTGCTCGCGCGGGCGGTCGGGCTGATTCTATTGCGGCTGCGCGGAATCGCAAGGGCCGATTTGCCCCTGGGGTTCCGCCGGTCGGCCGCGCCGCTCATGGCTTGATTTTTTCCCTGCCGGCCGTACTATCGCATCGTGAGGCGCCCCCGAAGGGCCCGTGAGGAGTTTGCAATCATGCGGAAGCGCGCGATGGTTCTTCTGACGGCGGCGGCCTGGCTTCTGACGGCGGCCGTCCCTGCCGTCTGCGCCCAGGTCGAGAAGCAGACCGTCATGGTGCCCATGAGCGACGGCGTCCGCCTGGCCAGCGACGTCTACCTGCCGCCCGGCGACGGGCCGTGGCCGGTCGTCCTGTCGCGCACGCCCTACAGCCGCAAGGGTGCCGGCGGCGTGGCCAGGATGGTGGCCCTGATGGGCTACGCCGGCGTCGTCCAGGACATGCGAGGCCGCTTCGACTCGGAGGGCGAGAACCTGCCTTTCATCGGATGCGGCTGGGTCGACCACGCCGACGGCGCCGAGACGGTCGCCTGGATCCTCAAACAGCCGTGGTCCAACGGCAAGGTTGGCACGGTGGGCGCCTCGGCGGGCGGCATCACGCAGAACCTCATGGCTGCCGCAGCGCCCAAGGGCCTTGTCGCCCAGTACATTATGGTGGCGTCGGCCAACCTCTACACCGATGCCGCCTACACGGGCGGGGCGCTGCGCAAAGAGCAGATCGAGAACTGGACGCGCGGCAACAAGTTTGACCCGAAGGCGATCGAAATGTGGCGGGCCCATCCGGCGTTCGACACGTACTGGCACCGGTTCGACACGACCCGCAAACACGCCGTCATGAACGCCCCGGCCGTCCACCTGGGCGGGTGGTTCGACACCTTCAGCCAGGGCACCATCGACGCGTTTGTCGGACGCCAGTACGGCGGGGCGCCCGGCGCGCGCGGCAAGCAGAAACTCATCATGGGGCCGGGGGCCCACGGCGGCCAGAAAGGGGAAATCAGGTTTCCGAAGGGCGGCCCGCCACAGCAGTACAACCAGTTGCGGTGGTTCGAGCATCACCTCAAGGGCGTAGACAACGGCATGATGAACGAGCCCGCCGTCGCCTACTACGTCATGGGCGACGTCGAGGCCGACGGCTCGCCCGGCAACGAGTGGCGGTATGCCGACCGCTGGCCCGTCCCCGCGACCGACACGCCGTACTACTTCCACAAGGGCGGCGGACTCTCGACGGGCAAAGCGACGGCGGCCGCCGCCCACGAGGAGTACACCTTCGACCCGGCCGACCCGTGTCCGACCGTCGGCGGGCGCAACCTCACAATCCCCGCCGGGCCGATGAATCAGAACCGCATCGAGACACGCCCCGACGTGCTCGACTTCACGACCCAGCCGCTCGCCGCGCCGGTCGAGGTCACCGGCCGCGTTGCCGCAAAGGTGTTTGTCTCGTCCTCGGCTGCCCACACGGACCTCTCGGTCCGCCTCTCGGACGTGTATCCCGACGGCCGCTCGTTCCTGATGGCCGAGGGGATGCTGCGGCTGCGGTACCGCGATTCGCTCTCCGCGCCGGCGCCCCTTGAGGCCGGGAAAACCTACGAGGTGGCGGTCGATTGCTGGTCCACGAGCATCGTCTTCGCGAAAGGTCACCGCATCCGCGTGACGGTCACGTCGTCGAACTACCCCCGGTACGACCTCAACCCCGGCACGGGCGCCGCCTGGACCGACGGCTGCAACTTCGTCAAACAGACCAACCGCATCTTCTGCGATGCGAAGCGCCCAAGCCGGATGATCCTGCCGGTGATCAAGGTACAGTGAAACAGCCGGGTGGCATGGCCACGCTTGCGTGGCCATGGGCTGCCAGGTACGATTGTCCCATGCGAACTGAGTCCGGCTACCGCAGACGGCGCAAGCGTTACGAAGTCGGGTGGCCATGCCACCCGGCCCGGCGTTGGCATGAGAAAGGAGCAGCAGATGAGTTCACGGACGATTCTGATGTTGGCGGTTGCTTTGACGTTCGTTGTCGGCGCTTCGCCCTGTGTGAGTGCGGCGGAGCTGGAGGCCGATTTCTATGTCGCGCCGGACGGCGATGACTCCGGGCCGGGAACGCTCGAAAAACCGTTCGCGACGCCGGCCCGGGCCCGCGATGCGGTGCGCGAGAGGATCGCCAAAGGGCTCGAGAAGAGCGTCCTCGTCCTGGTGCGCAGCGGGACGTACCGCACACCCGAGCCCATCGTCTTCGGGCCGCAGGACTCGGGGACCGAGAAGCACGCCGTGACGTATGCCGCACATGGGAGCGGCAAGGCGATTATCAGCGGCGGCCGCGTCATCACGGGGTGGAAGCAGGAGGGCGGCGTCTGGAAGGTGACGATCCCCCAGGCCAAGGCCGGCGCGTGGACGTTCCGTGAACTGTTCGTCGGCGGCGCCCGGCGGCCGCGCGCGGGCCATCCCAACAAGGGGTACATCCGCGTCGAGAAGGTCATCGACGACCGCCGCACTTTCACCTACAAGGCGGGCGACCTGCCCGCGCTCGGGGAGGTGGGCGAGGCCGAACTCCTGCTCCTTCACGACTGGTCCGTCACGCGGAACCGTATCGGCTCGATCGACCCGAAGACGCGCTCGATCACGAGCGCCGCGCAGATCGGCGGCGCGGCCGGGTTCTGGCGGATCAACGGCTTTGAGCCGCACCCCAGGTTCCGCATCGAAAACCATGCGGCCCTGCTCGATGCGCCGGGCGAGTGGCACATCGACCGAAAGACGGGCGTCCTGACCTACCGGCCGGTGCCCGGCGAGATCATCGAGACGGTCGAGATCGTGGCGCCCGTGGCCGGGCAACTGCTCGTGGTTCGCGGCGACCTGGAGGCCAAGCGGCCGGTGCGGAACCTGCATTTCAAGGGGTTCGCCTTCGAGCACTGCTCGTGGCTGACGACCGGCGGCCGGTACGCGGGCGGACAGGCGTGTTTCCATTTCGGCGGGCCGGCGAAAAAGGGATGGGGATGGGAGCCGGTGACGCCCGCCGTTCTGCTCGAGGGCGCCGAGGGGTGCACCTTCGATGGCTGCCGCATCGCACGCCTCGGCGGGTCCGGCATCTGGTTCGGTCGAGGGTGCCGCACGTGCGCGCTGCGCCGTAGCACCGTGACCGGCGTCTCCGGCAACGGCGTCATGATCGGCGAGGGCAAGGGCCGCAAGGAGGGCGACGTGGCGGTCGGCAACGAGGTCTCCAACAGCCTCATCGAGGACTGCGGCCGCCAGTTCTTCGGCGCGGTCGGCGTGTGGGTGGGTCTGGCCGCCGGGAACGTTATGCGGAACAACGAGATCAGCGGTCATCCGTACACGGGCGTGTCGGTCGGGTGGATGTGGAACCCGACACCCACGCCGTGCAAGGGCAACATCGTAGAAGACAATCATATCCACCACTGCATGCAGGTGCTGTCGGACGGCGGCGCCATCTACACGCTCGGCCTCCAGCCCGGGACGGTTCTCAAGGGCAACCTCATCCACGACATTCCGCGAAACGCCGGCCGGGCCGAGTCGAACGGCATGTTCCTCGACGAGGGAACCACCGGCCTGGTGATCGAGGGCAACCTCATTTTCGAGACCGACCGCTCGCCGTTCCGCTTCCACAAGGCCACGACGAACCTGGTGAAGGACAACGTGGTGGTCCTGAAGCAGGGCATGCCGATGGTCCGCTACAACGTGACCGACGCGAAGCATATCACCCTGGAGGCCAACACCGAAGTGCCCGAAGCCCAGGTGGAGAACGCGGCGTTCAAGGAAGCGCTCGAGGAGCGCCGCCGCTTAACGGGCCCGCGGCCGGAGGGGTGAGAGCGGGGGTGTCGCCAGACGGATCCCGGCCCTGCTATCCGAGGTGTGCCACGGGCGGTATGCTACGGCGTCAGGTTGGGGTGCTCCGCCTGGAGCCAGACCTCGACGTCCTGGCGAAGTCGTTTCGCGAGGGCGGCCATGGCTTCGGCCTCGTGGTCCGAGATGGATCCGGCCAAATCGTAGGCGCTCATGTTCCGCTTCTTGCGGAACTGGTCGAACTCGTTGACGACCTCGCGGCCGGCGCCGACGGTCAAGGCAAGCGATTGAATGACGCGGTAGTGGTGCGCGTGCTTGGCGGCGCGGTAGCCGGACGCTGCCAGTGCCGCCGTTGCAGCCTGGAGCGCCGCGTTGTAGGCGATGGCCAGGCGCCAGTCCGGGCTGAGACCTTCGCGCCCGCAGTCGGCCAGGTCACGGTCGGCGATGCCGAGGAGGTTTCGGATTTCTTCGGGGCTGGTGCGGTGCTCAGTCAGCCAACCGTCGCGGTGCCAGTTCTTCAAGGACATGCTCGTCTCCCACGAGGAAGATCTTCTCTCGGCCGAGGACCGTGTCCAGGAAGTGGTTTCCCTCACCGGTCTTGCGCTCGAACTCACCGGGCGGATAGACGGAAGGGTTGACTTCGCGTCCAAGCCGGTCCTGGGCGGGCGCGAGGGCGGAGACCACGTTGCCAAAGGCGACATCGCCCACGATCAAGACATCTACGTCGCTGGCGGCGGCGGCCGTACCTGAGGCGTGGCTGCCGTGCACGAAAGCGACTTGAATCTTGTCCGCCAGCGGCGCCAACGCTTCTCGCAGGACATCGGCAAGGGCGGCCGTCTTGCGCAGGAGTCCGCTGAGTTCGGGTAAGAAGGGGCACGAGCGATTGGCTTGGTAGTACGTGCGGTTTCCGTCTCGCGCTCGTGTAAGGATAGCGGCCTGTGTCAGGCCTGCCAGTTCGCGGCGTACATTGCCGAGGGCGAGCCCTGTGCGGCGCGCCACGTCCCTCAAATGCCACCTCTGGTCGGGGTCGCCGAGAAGCAGCGCCAGGACCCGCTTGCGGACCTCGGGGAAAAGCCAATCGATGGGCCTCTTGGGCCTTGGCGTACTGCGCGAGGCATTTTGCGCAGAACCGACCATGGCGTGCCCTCGCAGGTTGTTCTCAAATTGCGCACGATTGTGCGCTAATTGCGCACACCTGTCAAGCGATTTGTCGGCTGCGCTTGGCGACGCCCGCCACAATACGGACAAGACCCGAGCTGTGGCAGGCCGCAAACCAGCGCCCGCGAGCCGGTGGGACCCGCGGGCGCCCTTTCTGAGAAGTTATCCTCAGGTGGTTTCTCACAGCCTGACCGGCTTGCGGCTCTTGGCGCTTCGGACGGCCGCCTCGATGAACTTCATGTGGGCGACGCCGTCCTCGACGTTGGCGTACTTCGAGCCGTCGCAGGCGAACTTTCTGCCGGCGTTGTACTTGCGGACGTCGGCCTCGAACGCATTGTGCAGCCGGCGGTAGGCGTCGTGGAACGCCTCGAGGTGCCCGGACGGAATCGTCGGCTCGTTGGCGATCCATCCCGGCAGCCTGCCGAGGAACGAATCCTGATCGCCCATCTCGCCGCGCCAGTAGGTGCGCTCGGGCTCGCCGGGCAGGAGGATGGTGAACTTCTCGGCCTCTTCCTGCCGCC
>CAZIJC010000059.1:0-24710 GCA_964539385.1 uncultured Anaerolineales bacterium
CTGGCGATCTGGTAGTAGCGGTCGTAGCCGGCGATCATCAGGATCTGCTTGAACAGTTGCGGCGACTGGGGCAGGGCGTAGAATCGGCCGGGGTTCATGCGGCTGGGAACCAGGAAGTCGCGTGCCCCTTCGGGCGTTGATTTCGTCAGCAGCGGCGTCTCGATGTCGATGAAGCCCTCCGCTTCGAGCGTCCGGCGTATCGTGCGGACGATCAGCGCGCGCGTCAATAAGTTCCGCTGCATCGTCGGACGGCGAAGGTCGAGGTACCGGTGGCGCAGGCGGATGTCCTCGCCGAGTTCAACATCGTCGGTTACCTCGAATGGGGGCGTGTCGCTGGCGGCGAGGACCTCGGCCGAGGCGACGTACACCTCGATCTCGCCGGTCGGGAGTTTCGGGTTGATGGCATCGTCGGGCCGCGGGCGCACGGTGCCCTCAACCTGAATGACGTACTGGTTGTGCAGCCGCTCGGCCAGCGCATGGGCCTCGGGGCTGTTCTCGGGTTTGAAGACGCACTGGGTGCGGCCGTAGCGATCCCGCAGATCGATGAAGATGACCCCGCCGTGATCGCGAGCGGAATCGACCCAGCCGGCCAGCCGTACCGTCCGGTCGGTCTCGGCCTTGGTGAGTTCGCCGCACGTGTGGGTCCGATACGTCGTCTTCATGGGATGTTCTCCTGCGCCGCCGTCTCTACAGCAAAATCGGCCACGGGAAGCGTGTCCCGAGGCCGTTGGCTTTGAGTCGGCGCGCGGCGGCCCCGGGCGTTAGGAATCGTTGCCCGGAACCCGATTGTCGCGTTGCCGTTTCACGATGCTATACTATCGACGCAGGCGGGCGGGGGGTCAAGAAAAAACCGGCCCCGGCTGTAGCGGGGTACCATGCGCCGGGCCGGCATCACCCATCGTCTTGACGGTGCGTGCGGAAGCAGTAGAATCAATGTGGTTGCACGTCTTGTGTGGCGGCTCGTTTCCGGTCCGACGGACGGCCGTTTGGCTCGTACTAACCGAGGGAGAAGGGAGCGCCGAAGATGCCGGAAACCGTTCAGGCGCAATGCGGTTTTTGCCAGAAACGGTTCAGGCTTCGGGCCGACCAACTGAACCGCGAGGTACGCTGCCCGCACTGCAAAACTATCGTTAAGATCACGCAGCGGACCGAGACGGCCGCCGCCGCCGTCGAGGCGATTCGCGATGCCCCGAGGCCGGACCGCCCGGTGGCGAGCAGCCGCCGCGGCGCGATGGCGCAGGTCGCGATGCGGAACAAGAATGTGACCATCGTCTGGCTTGTGCTGTTGGGGGTGGGATTCATTGGGGTGCTCATCGGTCTGTTTGTCGTGTTCGGCCGCGGGGTCGAACACTTTATGCCCGCCGTTGGCGGCGACCTGACCGGGCATCACTTCCAGCGGGACAAGGTCGTCGGCAGCAAACCGGGCGAGGCGGCTCCACCGGGCGCCGCCGCGACGGTCCCGGAGGGCGCGCCGCGGGGGCCGGCGCCGGCGGCTCAGCGTGAACTGGTCCAGGTCAAGGTCGAGCGCGTCCTGCGAGGGTACAAGGATGAGACCGTTACCTATGCCGTCGGCCACGTCAGAAACAACACCGACGACCTCATTCGGTCGATGAAGGTGGTCGTTGGGCTTTACGACAAGGACGAGAAACCGCTCGGCGACGCGGTCGGCATTCTCATCAACATTCCCCCCAAGTACACGGTGCCGCTGGTGGCCGAATGGACGCACGAGCAGGGCGTGCGGGCAACGCGGTGGGCCCTGGCGGCGTGGGAGACCGAGCCGACCGGCGTTCCGCGTGAGTTGCCGCGCCTGGAGGCCGGCGAGCCCTGGCCCAAACGCGACCCCAACTCCGTGGCGCCGGAGGGAGAGGTTTCGGCCAGCGTGACGAACCACGGCGCGGTGCCCGTCCGGGACATGGACGTCGTAGCCATTCTGCTCGACACAAAAGGCCGAATCGTCGGCGCCGCCAAGAGCGCCGTGACCAAGGAGATCAAGCCGGAGGCGTCCGCGGAGGTCTCCATCCGCTGGACCCGCTGCGCGGGCACGCTTGTCAGTTCGGCGGAGGTCTGGGTGCAGCCGCAGTACTGAGCCCGGCAAGGGCACGGCGATGAATCCCGGTAACAGTCATAGCAACAGGCCGTGGGAGAGATGAATATGCGCACATGGCGAACGGTGGCTCGAAGGGGATCCTCCCTCGGCAAACAGCGGATAAGTCGCCGTCGCTTCCTGGCGGGCACGGCGACGGCGGCAGCGGCCGCGGTCGTGCCGCGCCGCGTCCTCGGCGGGCCAGGCAACGCGCCGCCCAGCGAGACCTTCGCCGTCGGGCTCGTCGGATGCGGGGGCCAGGGCGGCGAGGACGTCCGCAACTACATCGGGGGCGCCGGGGGCCACTACAAGATCATCGCCTGCTGCGACGTCGACAAGAATCGCGTGGCCCGGGCGCTCAAGAAATTCGGCCCGGGCGCCCAGGGCTACACCGATTTCCGACGCCTCGTCGAACGCGACGACCTCGACGTCGTCAGCGTCGCCACGCCGCCGCACTGGCACGCCCTCATCACCATCGCCGCCATGCAAGCGGGCAAAGACGTCCTCTGCGAGAAGCCCATGACCAAGTTCATCGCGGAAGGACGCGCCGTCGTCAAAGCCGGCGAACGGTACGGCCGCGTCTTCCAGATCGGCACGAGCGGACGCTTCGGCGCGCACAAGAGCAGCCGCAGCCGCCTCATCCACAAGATCATGCGCAGCGGACTGCTGAGGGCCTGCCCGGGCGTCTGGATCAAGCGGGGCGGCTTCCACATCAAGCCGTACTGCGGCAAGGTGGGGCCGGCGCCCGAACCCGTGCCGGCCCACCTCGACTGGGACATGTATTGCGGCCCGGCGCGACTGGCGCCCTATCACCCGCACCGCTTCGGCTGGAGCCACCGGTACTACTGGGACTACGAAGGCCAGGGTCTGGCCGACTTCAGCCAGCATTACCTGGACCCCATCCAGTGGGTTTACGGCAAGGACGACACCAGCCCGGTCGAGGTTGAAGCCTACGCCCCGCCGGCACACCCGGAAGCAGCCGGCATGTGGGGGTGGGTCGAGTTGAAGTATGCCGACGGCCTCACCTTCGTTCTCGACGGCGGCGAGTGGGGCAAACCCTACGACCGCAAGGAGGCCCGCCACGTCGAACTGGAGGACCTCGATGAAGAAAGCCGCAAGAAGGTCGAAGCCATGCCCGACCCCGAACCGCCGCGCACCTTCGTCCAGGCCGTCCGCACCCGCAAACGGTCAGCCGGACACGCCGAAGCGGCCCACCGCGCGGCGACGGTGCTGCACCTGGCGAACATCGCCATCCGCTGCGGACGCAAGATCCGGTACGACCCGGTCGCCGAGCAGATCATCGGCGACGACTTCGCCAACCGTCTCGTGAACCAGCCCATGCGGGC
The DNA here is from genome assembly GCA_964539385.1 of uncultured Anaerolineales bacterium. Classification (GTDB taxonomy): domain Bacteria; phylum Planctomycetota; class Phycisphaerae; order FEN-1346; family FEN-1346; genus JAUVZF01. Next base: position 3,430 of record CAZIJC010000059.1, read on the forward strand.
CCCGTGGCACCTCTAAGCCGAACCTGACTGAGAAAGGACCATCCCGATGGCCGCGCCGGAGAAACTCAAATCGCTTCTCGACCGCATGCCCGACCCGGATAAGCGGGGCACCTACGGCAACATCGACAAGGAGGAGGTCGAAAAGGCCGTGGCCGACATCCACAAGGGCGGACGCGACGCGCTTCTCGCCCTCATCGACTTGCTCGTCGAACCGGGCCAGGGCAACGACATCAAGCCGCACTACGCCCTCCACGTCCTGGCCGTCCACATCTGCAAACTCAAGGACGGGGCGCCTCGGGCCGAGTTTGCCCGGACCGTGGCGTCGCAACTCGCCGGCCGGCCCAGGGGCGTGCAGAGATTCCTCATCCGGCAGTTGCAGGTGGCCGGAGGGGTGGAGGTGGCGCCGGCCCTCGGAAAGGCCCTGCTCGACCCGCACCTGTGCGAGCCGGCCGCGCGGGCGCTCGTCGCCATCCGCGAGGGCGCCGCCGGCGCGCTCCGCAACGCGCTGCCCAAGGTCAAGGGCGCGTGTCGCCTCGCGATCATCCAGGCCCTCGGCGCCCTGGCCGACACGAAGGCCGTCGGCGCGTTCAGGAAGGTCCTCGACGACGGCGACCCCCGCATCCGACTGGCCGCAGCATGGGGCCTTGCCCGAGTCGCCGATGCCAACTCGGCCGGCACGCTCCTCAAGGCGGCCGACAACCATAAGGGTTGGGAGAGGATTCGCTACACCGAGGCCTGTTTCCTGCTGGCCGAGACCCTGATGGCGGCAGGAAACAAGGCCGCTGCGACCGGCATCTATACCCATCTGCGCGACACCCGCACCAAGCCATCGGAGGGCCACGTCCGCAACGCCGCCGCAGGAGCCCTCGCCGCCGCGAGATGACGGCAACTCCCTGGCCTGGGCCGATCGCAGATGGCAGCGCCGCATGAAGGAGTTGCGGCCGCCGCGTCGGACACGCGGCGCCAGGGGGTTCACATCGCAAGCCCGAACCGCCACGCGGGCGGTTGGGGAACGCGTTTGCCGACCATCTCCAGGACCAATCCGGCCGCGTTGTCGGCGGTGCCGGCCACGTCGATTTGCCGGCGCACGTCGGCCAGGTCTGCTTGCATCTGGCGGCGGCGCCGCTCATCGACCAACAGGCTGACGACCTCGTCGATCTCGTCGGGCGTCGGCGGCTTGTTCCACATGTACTCGGGCACGATGCGCCGGCCCGCCATGGCGTTCGGCAGGCCCAGGTAGGGCGTCTTGACGAGCCATCGCCCCGCGAAGTTCCACTCGGCCCAAGACACGTTGTAGAAGACCGCCATGGGCGTCCCGTAGTACATGAGTTCCAGCGTCGTGGTGCCGGACTTGGTCAGGGCGAGGTCGGCGGTGCGCTCGACCTCGTGCGTCTTTCCGACAACCGTACGGATGGCCAGCCCGCTCGCCGCCGTCTCAGGCGCCGCCCACGCCCGGTGTTCTTCCGACGCCAGGGCCATGACAAACGCGCAGTGCGGGTCTCGCGCAGCCAAGGCACGGGCCACGGCGAGTTGCCGCCGCAGGATCGGCGCCACTTCCTGTCGGCGGCTGCCGGGCATCAGGGCGACAACGCGGTCGTCGCGCCGGCTCCGGAGGCTGCCGATGAAGTCCTCGTCGAGGTCGAGCCCGCGCAGATGGTCAACGACCGGGTGGCCCACGAACGTGGCCGGAACGCCGTGCTTGCCGAAGAACGTCTCCTCAATCGGCAGCACGCACGCCACGTGCGTGAAGCGGCGCCGCAGTTTCCTGACCCGCCGCGGGGCCCACGCCCACAGTTGCGGCGGAATGTACCAGAGGACGGGGACGCGCCGGGCGCGAAGACGGCTCGCCAACAGGAAGTGGAAGCCCGGGCAATCGATCGTCACGGCCACGTCGGGTCGCCAGGCGGCTACGAATCGGTCCGCGCGGCTCAGCAGGTCGAGGTACCGCGAGATGGATCCGAACAGTGGCAGGAGCCCGATGATGCCGAACTCGACGGTGTTGGCCAGCAGGCGCGCGCCGGCGGCTTCCATCTTCGAGCCGCCCAGGCCGACGATCTCGGCCCCAGGCGCCTTGCGAAGAATGGCCCGGATCAGGTTCGAGCCGTGAAGGTCCCCGGACATTTCGCCGGCGCTGATGAAGATTCGCGGACGTCCCACGGGCGTCGTCCCCATGTGTTTGACCGAGACGCGGACCGCGCGGCCTAGAGGACCTTCGACCCCGGGGCGAGCGGCGAGGCGACCGTCAGGCAGACGACGTTGTCGCCATCCTGTGCGGCCAGGAGCATGCCCTCGGACCGCTCTCCGCGGAGCGTGGCCGGTTCCAGGTTGACGACCACGATGACCAGTTGGTCTTTGAGGGCTTCCGGTGGCATGTACGGCTTGAGGCCCGCCACCGTCTGACGCTGGCCGATCTCCGGGCCACAGTCCACGTCCACCAGGTAGAGTTTCGACGCGTTCGGATGGTCTCGGACGTCCAGCACGCGCCCGACTCGCAGGTCGAGTCTGGAGAACTCCTGAATGCTGACGGTTTCTGCCATGGCATAACCTTTCTAAAGTCGTTGGGCGGCGAGGCTGGCCAGTTCGCTTCGCTCGCTCGTCTGGAGCATGACGTGGCCGGCAAGGTCGAGGTCTTTCATCCGCTCGGCGGCGTAGGACAGGCCGTTCGAGGAGGAGTCGAGGTACGGATTGTCGATCTGCCACGGGTCGCCGGTCAGGACGAGTTTGGAGTCCTCTCCGACGCGGCTGGCAACGGTCTTGATTTCGCGCGGCGTCAGGTTCTGGGCCTCGTCCACGATGATGAACTGGTCGGGGATGCTGCGCCCGCGGATGTAGGTCAGGGCCTCGAGTTCAATGGCGCCGGCTTCCACGAGGTCCCTGATTCGCTCGTCCATGCCGCCGTCGCCGCCGCTCTTCTTGGTACGCAGAATGTAGGCGAGGTTGTCGAAGATCGGCTGCATCCACTGGTAGAGTTTCTCGTCCTTGTCGCCGGGCAGGTACCCGATGTCTTTTCCGAACGGAATCACCGGCCGCGAGACGAGCAGTTTCTCGTACTTCTTCTCGGCCAGGACCTTCTGCATCCCGCACGCCACCGCCAGGAGGGTCTTGCCGGTGCCGGCCGGGCCGAGCAGCGTAACCAGCGGCACCTTGTCGAGCATCAGAAGTTCCACCGCCATCTGCTGCTGAGGGTTGCGGGCCGAGACGTTCTGGTACGTCTTCGTGCCGAAGCGAAGGGCGACGAGTTTGCCCTGATGGGAATCGAAACGGGCGACGGCCTGATGGTCGGCGTCGGCGGCGTCGGTCAGGATGGCGAACTCGTTGGGCTCGAAATCGTCGGCCGGCGGCTCGACGGCCTTGTCTTTCTGGAGCCGGGCCAGCGCCGGGCCGTCAACCTCCAGTTCGCGGTACCCCAGGTAGATATTGCCGAAATCCACCTTGTGCTTCTCGTAGTCTTCGGTCTTGATGCCCAGAGCGTCGCTCTTGATCCGGGCGTTGATGTCTTTCGTAATGAACGTGGTCGGCTTGCCTTCCTGCATAAGGCGCTGGGCCACGCCGATGATCCTGTCGTCCGGCTGACCGGTGCGAAGCAGCGGGTGGTCCGGCACCTCGTCGTCGAGGACGACACGCAGCGTGCCGCCGGTCTCCTCGACCGGAACGCCCTCCATGAGCCGGCCCTTGGTGCGCAGCCGGTCCAGCGTCCGTATGACCTGGCGCGCGTGCTGGCTGGTGTCGTCGGAGCCCTTCTTGAACCCGTCGAGTTCCTCGATGACCTGAAACGGGAGCACCACCTCGTTGTCGCCGAAGGCCATCAGCGCGCTCGGGTCGTGCAGGAGGACGTTCGTGTCGAGGACGAAATACTTCTTTGCCATGGCGGCTCCTTCTCGGTCGGCGGCCTGTCGTGGAGGCTATCGTATCGGTCGCGGGCTCTGTATGCAAGGTTGCGGCGGGAGTAGTAACGGGCAGGCTGCCAAGCCTTTACGGGAATCGGCCTGCCCGTGTGACCGTTGTGGTCGCACGGAGCGGGGCAACCAGTCTGCCACAATGGCACCCCCGGCCCGTGATTTCCCTGCCTAAACGGCCGCTGCGACCGCGTGGAAAGGCCCTTGAAGTCGTGGTGCGGTTGTGGTAAAAGTGCTCTTTCGCTCAGGATGGGCTGTCACGGCCCTCCGGGGCGCGGTAGCGGGCCGTTTGGCACCGGCTTTGCTCCCATTTACCATCTGAGAGAGCGAGAAGGGTCCAGACCCGCCCGGCGGGGTCGGGGGTGGGCTCATTCTTACGCATTCAACCGACCGAACCCGTAGGAAAGGAGACCCGAGAGCATGGCAGCCAAAATGTTGGCCTTTGATGAGGAGGCGCGGGCGGGGCTGCTTGCCGGCGTCAAGAAACTGGCCGGGGCCGTCAAATCGACCCTTGGACCTCGCGGACGCAATGCCGTCCTGGACAAGGGATGGGGCGCACCGACGGTCACGAAAGACGGTGTGACCGTGGCCGAGGAGATCGACCTCAAGGACAAGTACGAGAACATGGGCGCCCAACTCGTCAAGGAGGCCGCCTCCAAGACCAGCGACGTCGCCGGCGACGGCACCACCACTGCCACCGTCATTGCCGAGGCCCTGTTCAAGGAGGCCCTCAGGAACATCACCGCCGGCGCCGACGCCATGGCCCTCGCCCGCGGCATCCGGAAGGCCGTCAAGGCCGTCGTCGACCACCTCGAGACGATCTCGAAGCCCATTGACGTAAGCAAGTCCGAGGAGGTCTCCCAGGTCGGCACCATCAGTGCCAACGGCGACGCCGGCGTCGGCAAGATGCTTTCCGAAGCGCTCGACAAGGTGGGCAAGGACGGTGTCATTACGGTCGAGGAGGGAAAGGGCCTTGAAACCGTCGTCGAGGTGGTCGAGGGCATGCAGTTCGACCGCGGGTACCTCAGCCCCCATTTTGTGACCGATCCCGACCGCATGGAATGCATCCTGGAGCGACCGCTCGTCCTGATCCACGAGGAGAAGATCTCCAGCGCCAAGAACCTCGTGCCGCTCCTGGAGAAGATCTCCAAGGCGAACCGCCCGCTCCTGATTGTCGCCGAGGACGTGGACGGCGAGGCGCTGGCCACGCTCGTCGTCAACAAACTCCGCGGCATCCTCCGCGGCTGCGCGGTCAAGGCGCCGGGGTACGGCGACCGCCGCAAGGCTATGCTCGACGACATCGCGACGTTGACCGGCGGCAAAGCCATCATGAAGGATCTCGGCATCGACGTCGAGAATATCAGCATCGGGGACCTCGGCACCGCCAAGAAGGTGACCATCAACGACGACAACACCACCATCGTCGAAGGCGTGGGCTCCACCGACGCCATCCGCGGCCGCATCGAACAGATCAAACGCGAGATCGAGATCACCACCAGCGACTATGACCGCGAAAAACTCCAGGAACGACTCGCCAAACTCTCGGGCGGCGTGGCACAGATCAGCGTCGGCGCTGCCACCGAGGTCGAAATGAAGGAACGAAAGGCCCTCGTCGAGGACGCCCTCCACTCCACACGCGCTGCCATCGAAGAGGGCATCGTTCCGGGCGGCGGCGTGGCGCTGTTGAGGTGCCTGGGCGCCCTCGACCGCGTCAAGACGGCCGGCGACGATGAGGCCACCGGCGTCCGTGTCGTCCGGCGGGCCATGGAAGCCCCCGCCCGGCAGATCGCCGCCAACGCCGGGTACGAGGGCGGCGTGGTGGTCCGCAACATCCTCCGCAAGAAGGGCGCCTACGGATTCGACGCCGACAAGGGCCGCTACGGCGACATGATCAAGGCCGGCATCGTGGACCCGACGAAGGTCGTCCGCACCGCGCTTCAGAACGCCGCCTCGGTGGCGGGACTGCTGATCACGACCGACGCCTGCATCGCCACCAAGCCCGAACCGAAGGGCGAAGGCGGTCCACCCGGCGGCATGCCTCCCGGCGGCATGGGCGGGATGGGCGGCGGGATGGGCGGCGGGATGGGCGGCATGATGTAATCCGAGCCGCGACCGTAAGGGAGCGGAGGCTGGGCAGTGTGAACCTCAATTGGAATCGTGTTGACGGAGACCAACCCATGAAAATCGAACCCCTCGAAGACCGCATCGTCATCAAACCGCTTGAAGCCGAGCAGACCACGCGAGGCGGCATCGTCCTGCCGGATACCGCTCAGGAAAAGCCGCAGCAGGGCAAAGTCGTCGCCGTCGGACCGGGCAAGGTCCTCGACAGCGGTGAGCGGGCTAAGCCCGCCGTCAAGAAGGGCGAGACGGTCGTCTACGCCAAGTACGGCGGCACCGAGATCGAAGTCGACGAGGTGGACCTGGTCATCCTTCGCGAGAGCGACATCCTGGCGATCGTCGAGTAGGGCGAGAGTGATGTTGTTCGAGCCCGTTGCATCGAGCCCGCCGCACCGAGCGCGTTGCACCGAGCCCGCTGCGGGAGCAGCGGGGCACGTTCGGCGACATGGCACTTACACGCGCGCATACGCGACGGCCGACAAAAAACCGTAGCCAGGCAAGGTATTGGAGATAACCGATGGCAAAGCAACTGATGTACGCGGACGACGCAAAACGCAAGATGGCGGCCGGACTCAAGAAACTCGCCGATGTCGTCAGGATCACGCTCGGCCCCACCGGCCGCAACGTCATCCTCCAGAAGTCCTACGGCGGTCCGAAGGTCACGAAGGACGGCATCACCGTCTCGAAAGAGATCGAACTGCCCGAAAAGTTCGAGAACATGGGCGCCAAGATGGCCAACCAGGTCGCCTCGAAGACGGCCGACGTCGTGGGCGACGGCACCACGACGGCTATCGTCCTGGCCGAGTCGATCTTCGAGCAGGGCCTGCGGCACGTGACGGCCGGGGCGAACCCGATGGCCTTGAAGCGCGGCATCGACATGGCCGTCGACGCCGCCGTCGATAGCATCTGGGACCAGAGCCGCAAACTCAAGGGCCACGACGAAGTCGCCCAGGTGGCCACCATCAGTTGCAACGGCGACGCCCAGATCGGCGACCTGATCGCCGACGCCCTCGACAGGGTCGGCAACGACGGCGTCATGACGGTCGAGGAAGGCAAGAGCATTGAGACGGTCCTCGAGTTTACCGAGGGCATGCAGTTCGACAAGGGGTTCCTCAGCCCGTACTTCCTTACGAACCCCCAGACGATGGAATGCGAGTTGGAGGACCCCTATCTGTTGATTCACGAGAAGAAGGTTTCGAACCTGCGGGACCTCGTGCCGCTGCTCGAGAAGATCGCCTCCAGCGCCCGGCCGCTCCTGATCATCGCCGAGGATGTTGAGGGCGAGTCGCTGGCGGCCCTGGTTGTGAACCGCTTGCGCGGTGTCCTCAGCGTATGTGCCGTCAAGGCCCCCGGCTTCGGCGACCGACGCAAGGCGATCCTCCAGGATATCGCCGTCCTGACGGGCGGAACCTTCGTAAGCGAAGACCTGGGAACGAAACTCGAAAACCTGGAACTGGCGCAACTCGGCACCGCCAAGCGCGTCGTCGTGGACAAGGACACGACCACCATTATCGGCGGGGGCGGCAAGAAGAGCGCCGTCAAGGAACGCATCGCACAGATCCGCACGCAGATCGAGACGACCACCAGCGATTACGATAAGGAAAAACTGGAAGAACGCCTGGCCAAGTTGACGGGCGGCGTCGCGATCATCAAGGCTGGCGGCGCCACCGAGAGCGAGGTCAAGGAGAGAAAGGCACGCGTCGAGGACGCCATGCACGCCACCCGCGCCGCCGTCCAGGAAGGCATCGTGCCGGGCGGCGGCGTAGTGTGCCTGAGGGCCACTGGCGCGGTGGAAGCCGTTAAGAAGAAGGCGCGCGGCGACGAGAAACTCGGCGTCGAGACCGTCAAACGGGCCCTCGAAGAGCCGATGCGCCAGATAGCCGCCAACGCCGGACAAGACGGGTCCGTCGTCGTCGAAGACGTCCGCGGGGGCCCCAAGACACACGGCTTCAACGCCCAGACCGGCGAGTACGGCGACATGGTGAAGATGGGCATCATCGACCCGGCAAAGGTCACCCGGACGGCGCTGCAGAACGCGGCCTCCATCGCCTCGCTCATGCTGACGACCGACGTCATGGTAACCGACGCGCCGGAAGACGAGGACGAGGAAATCGACGACGAGGCCGTCGCGTAGACGGAGCCGAACATTGGCTACGAGACACACGGGGCGGAGGTGCACACCACCGCCCCGTGTGTTCAGGTGCCGGCGCAGTCTGACGGGCTCGTGGCGGTGTCCTGATTAGCCGCCTCATTTGCGAGGCGCGCCGGAGGGCCGAAGGCCTGCCCATGCCGGACGATGATAACTATTACGCTATTCTGGGCGTCGGGCGCAATGCGTCGGCCGACCAGATCAAGAAGGCCTATCGGCAGTGCGCCATCAAGTGTCACCCGGACCGCAACCCCGGCGACCAGGAGGCCGAGGCCCGTTTCAAGAAGTGCGCCGAAGCCTACGAGGTCCTTTCGGACCCCGGCAAGCGTCAACGATACGACCGGTTCGGCAAGGCGGGGCTGCGCGGTGCGGGCGTCCACGACTTCTCGCACGTGGACGTGCGCGACATCTTCTCGATGTTCGAGGACGTCTTCGGATTCGGCGACCTGTTCGGCGGATTCGGCGGACGGCGGGCAAGACGCCAGGGCCCGCAACCCGGGCAGAGCCTGCGGTGCTTCATCGACATCAGCCTTGAGGACGTCCTCTCGGGCGTGACCAAGACGGTTTCCCTTTCGCGCCGCGAACGGTGCGAGGCGTGCGGCGGCAGCGGGTCGGTCTCCGGCAAGCGCGAAACCTGCCGCACCTGCGGCGGGCAAGGACGCGTCCAGCACGGCGGCGGGTTCTTTCGCATCGTCCGGGATTGCCCGCACTGCGGCGGAGTGGGCACGGTCATCACCGACCCGTGCGCTACGTGCGGCGGCCGGCGATTCGTCGCGCGCAAGCGAACCATCGACGTCCAGATACCGCCCGGCATCGAGGACGGCCAACGCATCCGGTACGCCGAGCAAGGCAACGCCGGCGAACCGGGCGCACCGCGCGGCGACCTGTATGCGGTGGTCCGTATCCAGTTGCATGCGTTCTTCGAGCGTCACGGCCGGGACCTGCTGTGCATGTTGCCCGTGAGTTTCACGCAGGCCGCCCTCGGCGCCCAAGTGGACGTGCCGACGCTCGAAGGCAAAGAGGAGATGGAGATCACACGGGGGACCCAGAGCGGCGACCTCTACCGACTCGAGGGCAAAGGCCTGCCGGACATCCGGGGCTACGGTCGTGGCGACATCCTCGTGCAGGTGGTGGTCGAGATCCCGAGGAAACTCACGCGCCGTCAGCAGGATTTGCTTCGCGAATTCGCCGAGACCGAGAAGAAAGGCGTTCTGCCGCAACGCGAGAGTTTCCTCGAAAAACTGGCCGGCTACTTCACCCAACACAGCCAGAAGGACGAGCCCCCGTCATGACGCCAATCAAGAAGAGCAAAGCACCTCGTGCCAAGAAGAACAAGCAGCGCGATGAGCCGGAGGCGGCCCCGCCCGAGGAGGGTCGGCAGGAAGCCCCACCGACGGAAGGCGCAGATACGCTCGATGCCAAGCAGCGCCAGTGCCAGGAACTCCGCGACAGCCTTCAGCGGCTCGCGGCCGAGTTCTCCAACTACCAGAAGCGGGCCGATCGGCGCGTCCAGGACGGACGCCAGGAAGCGGTCGGCGACCTGGTGCTCGATCTGCTGCCCGTCATCGACAACCTCGAGCGCGCCGTCGCTGCCGCCGAAGCCACCCCGGACCTCGACGCCTTCCTCGAAGGGGTCCGCCTGCTCCACGGCCAGTTGCTGGCGGCCTTGAGGAAGCACGGTATCACGCCGATCGAGGCCGACCAGCGGGCCTTCGACCCTGAGCATCATGAGGCCGTGGCGCATCTGCCCAGCGACGAGCACCCCAGCGGGCACGTTATCGAGGAGATGCAGAGGGGGTACCGGCTCGGTGACCGGACGCTCCGTGCCAGCCGCGTGGCTGTCTCCAGCGGAAAGCCGGAGGCCGAGACGGATAAAGATGCACCGGCCGGCGGGGCCGCTGCGGCCGGCGGCGAGCCGCGCGAGGATACCGACCACTGAAGTCCCGCAAGGCGGGCGGATGAGGGCAAGACGATGCCAACGTACGAATACCAGTGTGAAGCCTGTCGTCACACGTTTGAGAAGTTCCAGTCCATCAAGGCCAAGCCTGTGCGCAAGTGCCCTGAGTGCGGCAAGATGAAAGTCCGCCGGCTGCTGGGGACGGGCGCGGCCCTGATCTTCAAGGGCTCCGGGTTCTACGCCACCGACTACCGCAGCCAGTCTTACAAGGATGGAGCGAAGAAGGATAAGCCGAAGGCGGACGCCTCGGAGAAGGGCGCCGAGACCTCCTCCGGCACGTGCACCGGCTGCAAGAAGGCGGCGGGAACCTGCCCACACGTCGACAAGGAGTGAGGTCAACGGTGCAGCAACAGTGTCGGTACTGCGACCGTCTGTTGGATCCGGACGACCCGGAGCACAAACGCTGGTGGCCGTTTTGCTGCGAGCGTTGCAAGATGGCGGAACTCGGACGCTGGTTTGAGGATCGCTACGTCATCAGCCGGCCCATCGACGAGGTGGCCGACGATGCGGCCACGACCGAGAAGGTCCCGCCGGAACAGGACCGCGAGCATAATAGTTCTTGACACGTCTTTGGGCCGGGCCGAACATGGTGGTGCGGCAAGGGGACGTGGTCCGACGGCCGTTCACGTGGCGGCGTCGAAGTCTGACGTGTTCCTAAAAGGAGAGGCTCATGTCTGAGGAAGGCGGCGAAATCCAAACGATCGACTGGCGCCGGTGCTGTGCGTTTCTCGAGATCCTCCGGTCATTCCGGATGGCGATTCATCCGGCCAACCTTCTGCTGTGTTTCCTGGGGTTGGCGCTGAGTTTCTGGCTGGCGGTTCTCGTTGACGAGATCCCCGGCATTGGCGAGACAACCGTCAATGGCGTGAGTTTCTGTGAGAACATGCGCGGCATCGCCACCACCACGTTGTGGGGCGAGTGGGCGCTTCCCTACGTCGGCGGGAAAACGTGGGACGACTTCTTCACCTTCCTCATGACGCCCGCGACGGCCGGACGTGAGGTCGTGGAACTGGCCGTCGCCTATTGGCAGATGAAACCGTTTCCCTGGTTCGCCTTCATCAACACAATCTTGTCGCTGGCCATCTGGGCGGTCGTCGGCGGGGCCGTGACGCGGATGGCGGCTGTGCGGGTCGCCCGCGAGGAAAGCGTCCCTCTGGAAAAGGCGCTCTCCTTCAGCCTCCGCAAGTGGCCGAGCACCGTCACGAGCCCGCTCATTCCGTTCGGCGTCCTGGTGTTGCTGGCAATCCTCGTTGGCCTGCCGACCGGCCTGGTGCTCATGATTCCGTACATCGGCGAGTTCGCGGTGGGCATTCTCTTGTTCCTGCCTCTCATCATGGGTCTGGTGCTGGGGCTCATCTTCATCGGCGGGGCGTTCAGCGTGGGGCTCCAGTGGCCGACGGTTGCGGCCGAAGGGTCCGACTCGTTCGACGCCATCAGCCGCAGCATCTCCTACATCTCGAGCCGCCCGTGGAAGTACCTGTTCTACGCGGTTTTCAGCGTCGTCTACGGCTGCGCGACGTTCATCCTGGTGAAGTTCCTGACGTTCCTGACGCTGCGGACTACGCACGAGGCCGTCTCCACGTTCAGTTGGGGCGCCGGCGGCGCCGAGGACAAACTGATGCGCCTGTGGCAGGTGCCCACGCTGGCGAATCCGTGGCCTGTGGCCGGCCTGGAGCAATTCTGGAGCGAGGCGAGCGCCACGTATATCTTCGCCATCTGGATCTGGGTTGTCCTGGGCGTAATGATGGCGTTCCTCGCCAGTTTCTTCTTCTGCTCGCAGACGATCATCTACTTCCTCCTGCGCAAGAGCGTTGACGCCACCGACATCGAGGAGGTGTACATGGAGGAGGCGGAAGAGGAGGAACTGCCGGTCGAGCACCCCGTAGAAGGCGCGCAGGAGGACGAGACGGACGACCAGGGCGAAGGGGCCGGGGCCGAAGAAGAACCGCCGGCCGAAGAGTCCGAAGAGAAGGACGACGAATAACTCGCCGCACGTAAATCAGCCCGAAACTCCAGGGCCGACGCCTGTAACCGCGCCGGCCCTTGGTGTGTCCACCTTCAGAGCGCGACAAAACGGTTCGTCCACACACGGTCACATCTGCTCGAACGGCTCATACAGCCGCCGGTACTCGTTCTGGGCAAAGCGGTCGGTCATCCCCGCGATGTAGTCGGCAATGACCCGTTCCAGCCCGTCGGTGTCGGCGCGGCGGCGATAGTCCGGCCGCAACTGGTCGGGGTTGGCCCGAAGGGCCTCAAAGATCCTGACGACGAACCGTTTGGCCTTGGTCGTCATCCGGACGAGGCGGTAGTGGCGGTACACGCGGTCCATCAGGAACGCTTCAAGTTCCCTGGCCTTTGCCTCGAGGCCCTCCGACAGGTGGACGAGCCGGCGTCCGGCTGCGCGCACGTCGCCCACGCTCTCCACGCCCGCCCCGGCGATCTCGCGTTCGGTGGCGCCGATGAGGTCGCTGACCATAACATCGATCAGCAACTTGGCGATCCGCCGGATGCGCTGGTCGGTTGACAGGTCGGCCAGGGACTTCTCGAAGTCGGCGGCCGCCTGCTGGAAGATCGCCAGGTCTTCCAGGTCGCCCGCGGAGATGATGCCCATGGCCAGCGCGTCGTCGAGGTCGTGGCTGTCGTAGGCGATGGAGTCGGCGATCTCGACGACCTGGCCCTCAAGCGGCGGCGGGGTGTCGTCGAACCCCTCGACCGCCGGGTGATCGTACTGCGTGGCGTGCTTCGCAATGCCCTCGCGGACCTCATAGGTCAGGTTCAGGCCGCGGAACTGCGGGTACGGGTGCTCCAGGTGGTCGATAATGCGCACCCCGTGGCGGTTGTGCTCAAAGCCGCCATGGTCGGCCATGAGTTCCCGCAGCGCTTCCTCGCCCGAGTGCCCGAACGGCGTGTGGCCGAGGTCGTGGGCCAGGGCCACCGCCTCCGTCAGGTCCTCGTTCAGGTTGAGCGCCCGGGCCAGCGTCCGCGCGATCTGGGCGACCTCCATCGTGTGCGTCAACCGGGTACGGAAGAAGTCGCCCTCGTGCGTCAGGAAGACCTGCGTCTTGTATTCCAGTCGCCGGAACGCCGTCGAATGGACGATGCGGTCGCGATCGCGCTGGTAGGGCGTCCGGTACGCGTGCTCCGGCTCAGGATGCACCCGTCCGCGGCTCTCTCTCGCTTTGGCGGCGTAAGGGGCGAGTTCCCGGAGTTCCCGGTCCTCGAAGTCGCGGCGGGTCAGCATGACGCACTGTCCTGAGGACCGTCCTCGCTTCCCTCCGTGATGGCCGCTACGATGTGGTCGTAGGTGTCCTCCAGCGATTGCGGAATGACCTTCGTCTCGCCCAGGACCGGCATGAAGTTCGTGTCGCCGTTCCAGCGGGGCACGACGTGCAGATGGAGGTGCTCCGGCAGTCCCGCGCCGGCCGTGCGGCCGAAGTTGATCCCGACATTGAAACCGTCCGGACGCAGAATCTGCTTGAACACGCCCAGGACGTCTCGCGTCAGCGTCATGAGGGCGAGCAACTCGGCGTCCGAGAGGTCCTCCAGGTTGCCCTTGTGTGCGTTCGGCACGATCAGGGTGTGCCCGTTGTTGTATGGGAACCGGTTCAGGACGGCGAAGGCTTTCGGCCGGCGCATAAACACGAGCGCCTCGCGGTCGTCTTCGGCGTCGCGGGCCGTGCAGAGGAAACACCCGTCATGCTCGCCGTCGTCGTTCATGCCGTCGATGTATGCCATTCTCCAGGGAGCCCAGAGCCGATCCATCGCCGTCCCTTCACTACTGGCCGCACGTCGCGCAGGACCCTGAGGTGCAGGTCGCGCAGCCGCCTCCTCCGCCGCTTCCCTTGCTCGCCTCACCCCCGGCCGCCGCAAACGTGGAGAACAGTTTGTGAACGTTCCCGCTCTTGCAGTGCGGGCATTTCGGACGGCGACGTTCGGTCACCGAGCGGAACAGTTCCTCAAACTCCTTGCCGCATGCGTCACAGGCAAACTCGTAAAGAGGCACCTTTGCGACCTCCTTTGCGGCTTGGACCCTCTTCGACCGGCATGTATTCTATACATCCGCCGTGTATCTCTCAAGCGAGAACGGTCGCGAAAATGGCCGCCCGCGGGTGCGACCGGAACAAACCTTCCCTCCCCCACCGAAGACGCGGTATAATACGCGGTTCTCTGGCGGTGGGGAAGGGGCTTGGAGTGAGAACGTACTTCGACTGCATACCGTGCTTTGTGCGTCAGACCCTGGATGCCGTTCGCTTCGTAACCGACGACGAGGCGGTCCAGGCGGAGGTCCTCCGGAAGGTGCTGCGCGCTGCAAGCGAAATGGACATGCGCATGGCGCCGCCGGCGATGGGTCAAAAGATTCACCGCCTCATCCGACAGTGCACGGGGCAGGACGACCCGTACCGCGAGGTCAAGGACCGCTTCAATCGTTTCGCGATGGCCCTGTACCCCGACCTCATGCTCCGTGTCGCGCGGTCGTCGGACCCGCTCGCAACGGCGGTCCGCCTGGCGATTGCCGGGAACGTCATCGATTTCGGCGTCAGTTCGACGCTGACCGAGGCGGACGTCCGCGGTGTCATCGAGCGGGCCATGAGCGATCCGCTGCGCGGAAGCGTGGACGAACTGCGCGACGCGGCGGCCGAGGCTCGCGACATCCTCTTCCTTGCAGACAACGCCGGTGAAATCGTCTTCGACCGCGTACTCATCGAGACGCTGCCGACCGAGAAGGTGACCGTGGTCGTCAAGGCCCAGCCCGTTATCAACGATGCCACGATTGAGGACGCCCGGACCGCAGGCCTCACCGACCGCGTGGCCGTGATGGACAACGGCTCCGACGCGCCGGGGACGCTCCTTGGCGAGTGCGCCGAGACGTTCCGGCGTCGGTTCCACGAGGCCGACATGGTCATCGCAAAAGGCCAGGGCAACTACGAGACGTTGAGCGACGCGGCGCGGCCCGTCTTCTTCATCCTGATGGCAAAGTGCCCGGTCATCGCAAGGGATCTTGAGTGTGAACAGGGGGCGCTGATCGTCCGGCGGTCCATCGCAGACAGAAAGGGTTCAAAGTGAAAATTATTGCTGTTGCATGCAGTCCGCGAAAGGGCAAGACAACCAAGGCGGCCCTCGAAGTGTGTCTTGCGGCCGCTCGCGAGGTCGGCGGCGGAATCGAGACGGAACTGCTGGAACTGGCCGGCCTCTCGGTCAACGGGTGCATTGCTTGCGGCAAGTGCAGCGACGGTCTCGTCTGCACCCACGACGACGGGTTCATGAGCCTGGTGCCGGCCCTCTCGTCGGCGGACCTGATGGGCCTGATCGTCGGCACGCCGGTATATTTGGGTTCGATGACGAGCCAATGCAAAGCGTTCCTGGACCGGTCCGTCATGTTCCGCCGCAACGGCTTCCTGTTTCGCAACAAGGTGGGCGGCGCGTTGGCCGTCGGCGGGGTCCGCAACGGTGGCCAGGAACTGACGGTTCAGGCGATCCATGCGGTCATGCTGTGCCACGACATGGTGGTGGTGAGCGACGGCCAGCCTACCGCACACTTCGGGGCCGCCCTGTGGAGCGGCGGCGACCAGGGCGTGGCGGACGACGACGTGGGGCTCGAGACCGCGCGGAACCTCGGACGCCGCGTGGCCGAGGTCTGCCTGCAACTGGCCGGCGAGTAGGGCCCGCCGTATAATGCCTTCAGCCGCAGAACCGTTTCGGATGGTGGTGCCGTGAGCGAGATCGTTCGACCGTTTCACATCATGTGCAAGCCCGTCTGCGGCGTCTGCAACCTCGACTGCCGCTACTGCTACTACACCATGAAGCCGCGCGAACTCTATCCCGGCACGAAGCGCTTTATGATGACCGACGAAATCCTCTCGACCTACACCCGCCAGTACCTCGAGGCGATGCCCGTGCGGTGCGAGTTCGGCTGGCAGGGCGGGGAACCGCTCCTGGCCGGAAAGGACTTCTTCAGGAAGGCCGTCGCGTTCCAGAAGGAGTTCGGCCGCGACGGCCAGGTCGTCTCCAACGGTCTCCAGACGAACGGTACGCTGCTCGACGACGAGTGGTGCGAGTTCCTGGCCGCCAGCAAGTTCCTGGTCGGCATCAGCATCGACGGGCCCGCTCAGGTGCACGACGCCAACCGCGTGGACAAACAGGGCCGACCGACCTGGCACCGGGCGTGGGCCGGTGTGGAACTGCTGAAGAAGCATAACGTGGAATTCAACGTCCTCGTGACCCTCAACAGCGCCAACGCGCCGCACGCGGGAAACATCTACCGGTTCTTCATCAATCGCGGCATCCGGTACCTCCAGTTCATCCAGATCCTCGAACGCCGGCGCGGCACCGACGAGCCGACCGACTTCTCGTGTGCGGCCGAGCAGTTGGGCCGGTGGATGCTCGACATCTTCGAGCAGTGGGCCCGGAGGGATGCCGGCCGCGTCTCGGTCCGCTTTATCGACGACGTGCTCCACACGATCCTTTACGGCCGGGCCTCCACGTGCGTGCACTCCGAACGGTGTGCGGCGGCCCACATCCTCGAATGGAACGGCGACGTGTACGCCTGCGACCACTTCGTCTTCAGGGAGTGGCTGCTGGGCAACATTATGGTGACGCCGCTGGTCGAGATTCTCAAGAGCCCCCGCCTCGAAGAGTTTGCCGCCCTCAAGACCGACCGGCCGGCGGCGTGTCGCGATTGCGAGTACCTGACGTACTGCCAGGGCGGCTGCCCGAAGCACCACCGGCCCATCGGGACGGACCCGAACCGGGTCAACCATTTCTGCGAGGGGTACAAGATGTTCTACTCGCGGGCGCTGCCGGAACTCAAGCGCATCGCCGAGTACATCCGGCGCGGCGAACTGCCGCCGACCAAAGGCGACCTGCCCGACCGGGCCGACCGGGCCGCCCACGCCGCACCTCCTGGGGAACGCTACACCGGTCCGAAGGTCGGCCGCAACGATCCCTGTCCCTGCGGCTCGGGACGCAAGTACAAGAACTGCTGCGGGCGCACCTGAGACGCGCTGCCGATCAGAAGTTCCAGACCAGGTCGCCGCGCAGGTCAATGCGGGTTTTGTTGAACTCGGCAAGCATGTCGGTGTCGATCGGTTCCGTCGCGTACAGGGTCAGGCCGGCCGTCACGTTGTCCCTGAGGTTGTAGGTCAGTTTCCAGGTGTTGCCCTTTCTGTTGGTCTGGCTGCCGCCGCCGAAATCGCTGTCGGCAAAACACGCGAGTGTGGCATCGGCCTCAATGTACTTGTAGGCGTACTTGAATGACCAGTCGCCCTTCTTCTTGTTGGCCCCCACCTTGATGCCGGCTGCAAAACCGTTGCTGCGGTCGGCGGGATCCTGGTTGGCCCAGTTGTGCACCCATTCCATGTAAGCCTTCCAGGGCAGCCTGAGCGCCTCGAAGGTGACCGCGTTCGTCACGGCCACCAGGTCGAAGTCCCCGGCGTTCAGGCGCCCCCCCACGACCGTGTTGCCCGACGGATTCGCGGCGAACCACGGCACCGTTGCAAAGGCCTGGTTGATATGCGTGTAGTTGTACAGCGCAACCGAGCCGGTCCACACGACGCTTCTCGGCCCCGGTACGCGAACGCCCATTTCGTAGGCCGTCAGGTTGGTGTCCGGCACGTTGACATCGGAGTAAGCCAACTGGAACCAGCCGGCCCCCACCCACGGCGTTACGGGCCCGATGGGCGGCGTCTCGTACTGGACCCAGACGCCGCCGGGGTTCACGTCGTGGTCCCATACGAGGTCTGTCGTCTGCCAGGGCTGGGCCATCTTGCCTCCGATGACGGTCAGGCCCTTGGCGGTCCTCGGTGTCCACTCCACGTAGGCACGGTCGATGCCGATCTCGTGTTCCTCGAACATGTCCTCAAACGTCTGGTTGGTCGAGGTCGGATCGTCGTCGGCGCCCGTCACGATGCGGAAACCGAGTTCCAGGTCGTCTTCCGGCCACGTTTTCACGATGCCGAAGCGAAGGCGGTAGCGGAAGCGGCTGTCGTCGTCGCGCTGCTCGGCGGCGCGATGTCGCCATTGATACCGCAGGCGCAGGTCGCCGGAGAACGTCAGGTTCTCCATCCAGCCGGGCCGCATGGCGTCGCGCGATTCCTCCATCATCTTCTCAACGAGTGCCCGGACCTGGTCGCGGCTGAGTTCCGGGCCGCCGGCGCCCTGAACCACCCTGGCCTCGAGGTCCGCAAAGCGCTGTTCCAGCAACTCGTTCCGTTTCTTGAGGGCCTGAATCATGGCGAGCAGTTCTTGCCTGGTGGGGCCTTCCTCGGCCGTTACCACTGTGCCGACCGCCAGCGACAACCCCATTGTGAGCAAGACAACCCTGTGACTCATCGTCTCTCCTTTCGGATTTGGGCAGGATTCCAGCAACGCATGTCGGCCGCCGTCAACCATGGCTCTCGCACCGCCCTTTTGCCCAGCCTGCTTCCCACGGCAGTGCAGAGGGGCTGGCAGGATGGGACGTGCGGTTGCCGGCAAGTCCTCCGTTGGAGGTTTACTCCGTCAACGGCCTGCCGTTACGTCGCGGCTGCCTTCTTGGCGGACTTCTTCGGAGGCTTCTTCTTGCGCACGCCGCGGCCGAACTTGCCGCCGTTGGCCTTGACGCCGGCTGCGGCGAGGGCGGCCAGCCGTTTCACCACGTCGGCGTTGTCGGCCGCAACGTTGGTTTTCTCGCTGATGTCGGCCTTCAGGTCGTAGAGTTCGTGCGGCCGGCCGGGCTGGCCGTCGGAGTCCTTGGCGTAGAGAATCGCCTTCCATTTGCCGGAGCGGACGGCCTCCAGGGTCGTGCCGCGGTAGTAGAAGAACGCTTCGTGTGGCGTCTTGGCGCCGGGCCGTGTCATCAGGGCCGAGATGTCCTTGCCGTTGAGTTCGTAGCCGGCCGGCAGGTCCGCCCCGGCCAGTTTTGCAAGCGTCGGCAGGAAGTCCATCGTCAGGGCCATCTCGGAGCAGAGGGTGCCGGCGGGGATCTTCCCGGGCCAGCGCATGATGCACGGCATCCGCATACCGCCCTCGTACGTTGAGAACTTGCCGTCGCGAAGTGGCAGCGAACAGCCGCCGTGGGCCCTTTTCGACAGCCACGGCCCGTTGTCGGAGGTGTAGATGACGAGCGTCCTGGAGTCGATGCCGAGTTCCTTGATGGCTTTCAGGATCTCACCCGCGCCCCAGTCGATCTCCTCGATAACGTCGCCGTACAGGCCGCCGGCCGATTTGCCCTTGAACCGCTCGCTGGCGGCAAGCGGCACGTGCGGCATGGTGTGCGGCAGGTAGAGGAAGAACGGCTTGTCCTTGTTGGCCTTGAGAAACGTGACGGCCTCTTCGGTGTACCGCTGCGTCAGCGTCGCCTGGTTCGCCGGTTCTTCAACCGTCTCGGTGTTCCGCATCAACGGCGTCGGCCGCATGTCGTTGGAGTACGGGATGCCGAAGTAGGAGTCGAAGCCGCGGAACGTCGGCAGATGCGGCGGCTTGTGCCCCAGGTGCCACTTGCCGATGCACGCCGTCGCGTAGCCGCGGGTTTTGAGCACCTCGGCAATGGTCTTGGTTTCCGTCTTCAGGCCCGTGTTGTCGCGCGGAAACAGGACCCGTGTCACACCCGTCCGCGACGGGTAGCAGCCCGTCAGCAGGGCCGCACGCGACGGCGAACAGACCGACGCCGCCACGTAGAAATCGGTGAATTTCATCCCTTGGGCGGCCATCCGGTCGAGGTTGGGTGTCTTGATCTTCGGCGAGCCGAAACATCCGACGTCCTGATACCCCTGATCGTCGGTGAAGATGACGACAAAGTTCGGCCGCTCGCCTGCCGCCTTGGCCAAGGCCCACGCGGGCAGGCTTGCCGCCGCCGCGCTGCCGGCCAGGGCGCGGAGAAAGTTGCGTCGATTCATCAAGGGTCGGTCACCTTCCATGCTCGCACCTCCTTGCGAATGATACACTCAAAGAAAAACCCCCTCGCGCAGGAGGGGGTCTGCTGGACTTCCGTCTGTAGAGCGCGGCATTACGGATGGTACCACTGCGAGAGGTGGCTCGGCCGCTCCGACAGCAGGATCGCCGCATCCACGTCCTCGTTGAAACCCAGGATGTCGGCGTCGACCACCCGGCGGTAGGTCATCTGACGATACCGGCCGTGCGATGTCTGCTCACACCCCAGCCCTACCATCGAAACGAGCAAGAGCCCCGCCAGAATCAGGCACACACGCTTCATGGGTTACTCTCCTCCCGACGTCCAGGACCACGGTTTACCTCAACCAGCGGCATGGTAGGGCGTAGGTGCGGGCGTGTCAACAAGAAAAAAGGGCGGGCCGGGGGTCGCGGAAACGTCGGGCGGCGGCCCTCCTTATTGGCAAAATCTTCCAGCGCGGCCGGTCCCGCCCCCGACACATACGGCGTGCTCCATAAGACTTACGTCAATTTTGACGTTGCCGAAACCCCGAAATGCGCGCTTTTTTTGCCTCGGAACCCCGTTTCTGGGCCGTGAGGGGCGTTTTTGGCTCCCGATGTTAAGATAGGTAAGGCAAAACGCGCTGGTTTTTGATCGGTTTTTGCGATTTATGTGTCCGTTTTGGTCGGTTTTTGTCCGGTTTTGTTCCGTTTTTGAGGGGTTTTGAAACGGGCAAAATTGACGTAAGTCACCATGCCACAATGGCAGCCGGCGCGCGCGGCCGCGAAGGGGCCGAAAAGTTGTTAGAGTTCTAACAAAATCGAGGGACGGGCAGGATTTTGTTAGAGTTCTAACAATCGGCACGATGACAACGGCCTGGAACGCAGCCGGCCACGGCACGAGCCGCCGGCCACGGCACGAGCCGTACCCGTGCCAGGGTACCCGTGCCAGGGAGGGCGCGGAGAGGGGGCAGCGAACGCCGAGAACGGCCTGAATCCCGGTAACCCGCCTTCGGCGAAGGCGGATAGGGTGCGAATGGGTGTCTGTAAGGCATGGGATGCCGCAGCATCGAACAGCAACGAGGACGACGAGCACCAGAGAGAACAGCCTTCGGGGCCGGGCGAATATCGTCATCTGGTGCGTTCTGAGCGACGACACCGAATGGAAAAACCGTATCCTATCCCCGGAATCCCCCCCCCGGAATCCCCCCCCGGAATCCCCCCGGAATCCCCCGGAATCCCAAGGTCAATAGGTGTGGGACGCCATTCCTCTTACCGCCACAAACAGAACGGCATA
>CAZIJC010000060.1:0-24474 GCA_964539385.1 uncultured Anaerolineales bacterium
AGCGACGACGTACGGCGCTGCGGCCGCCGCCTTCAGGAACGTGCGGCGTGTTACGTGATTGGATGCCATGGTTCACCCCTTGGGGACTGCGCGGACAGGATGCGCGTTTCGCCTCTTGCCATGGTGCACCGTAACGCGAGATGGCATGTGCGTCAAGTCGCATCACCTGCGGCAGCGTGGCTGGTGGTTTACTCGCTGCGGCCCATGCACAGGAGGCGGCCGTCTTGGGTGGCAAGGTACAGGCGGCCGTAGGCGGCGACCAAGCCGTCGAAGACGGGCGGCGAATCGAGTTTGTATTCGGCGAGTTTCTTTCCGTCTGAGGCGGCGACGGCCCACAGGAGTGCGCCTTGCTGCCCGTCGAGGGCGGCTACCTGGCGGGCGAGTTTCGCCTTAACCGCGTCGTCGTCGGGACGGCTGAAGGCTTGCTTCTCATCGAGGACGTCCGGCGGGCCGGCGATGAAGAGCGTCCCTGCCGCCAACGCCATGGCACGGACATGGAGCGGGATGTCCGCCTGGGACCACTTGAAGTTGACGGCCGAGAGGTCGGCCGCCGCGAACCGCCGGCGCACCCTCCAATCGGTGGGCGCAACGTTTCTGTTTTTGCCGTCTTTGATCCGGCGGGAGGCCGTCCTGACGTGAGCGATGGACTCGTCGTCGACGGCCTTGTCGGCGGCGAAGAGCCGGTATTCGAGCACGGATGTCTGGCACAAGTACTGGGGCTTGCGCCCGAAGCCGTACACGCGTGAGTCGTCGAACACGAGCATCCTGCCGGCCGGCACGTAGCGGCCGGCGCGGAACCATCCGCCCCATCCGGAGGCGACACTCTTGCCGAACATCCAGTAAGACCGGTGGAACCACGTGCCGTCGAGAAACCCGACGGGCGAGAACAGATGTACGCCTTCGCCCACCTGCTCGGTGACCTTCGCCGGTGCGACGTGCTCGCGAACGCCCTTGAGGTCGAACCGCTGCGACCGCATGTAGACGTTCCGGCCGTCGCTCGACAGAACGTCCGGCAGCGAGACCGGCATGTTCAGGCCGTCGACGTGGACCTGCAGGTTCTTGCCGCTCTCGGGGTCGCGGTCGTCGAGGACGGTCTCGGAGAGTTTGCGGCCGGTTTTCGGATCGAGGCGGAGGAAGCGCAGGCCGCCGTCCAGGAACATCGAGCGTCCGGCGACACAGTAAACGGCGCCGCCGGCAACGAGTACGCTGCCGTGAACCGGCCAGACCGATTCGACCTGCTCGAACGCCACCAGCCGCCGCTCCTGTGGGGCGGCGCGGAAACGCCAGACCAGCGAGCCGTCGTCGGCGCGCAGACAATAGACCCATCCGTCTGCGGCGCCGAACAGGACGCGGCCTTCATGGATGGTGGGTGGCGAATCGACGCGGCCGCCGGCCGTATATCGCCAGAGCGGCTTGCCTGACCCGGCGTCGAGTGCGTGGACGGCATGGGTGTTGACGGAGGCGACGAAGATTCTGCCTCCGGCAACGACCAGGCTGCTCAGTTTGCCGCCCAAGTCGGTCTGCCAAGCGGGTTTCAACTCGGCGGGCACGGCCGCCGCCGTGCGTCCGCTGCGAGCGGCGTCGTGCCGATAGGTGGGCCACGCCTGCTTCTCCTGTGGAGCGGAAGGCCCTGCGATCGGCTCGGCGTAGGCCGGGCCGCGCTCGAGGCGGCCGTCGTCGGGCACCTCCCTGGGGACCTGCCGGCTTGCGGAGGCGGGGGCCAGGGCGTTGAACCCGAACAGTTTGCCCTGGATGTAGCAGGCGCAGGCATGAGGCGGGGCATAGACGAGTCCGTTGCATGGCATGATGCCGTAGAGGCACCCGCCTCGCACCCAGTGGTTGGTGATCCAGTGCTTGTTGCGGAAGTCGATGAACTCGATGCCGGTCCTGGAGGGCAGGAGGTAGCGGTCGGTCGCCTTGCTGCGGTAGCATCGGTGATGGAACCAGTAGATTTTCACGTCGGGGGGGAACTGGCTTGCAACCTCTCCGGTCCGGAGGTCGCGGCCGGTGAAGAGGCCGGAGTCTCTGCCGGTGGCAATGGCGCCGGCCCACGCAAGGCCGCCCACGACCAGGAGGTCCTCCGGCGACTGGTGGCCGGAACGGGGGTGTTTCGCCGTCCACAACGTCTTGCCGGTCTGGGCGGCGAGTGCGGTCATGGACCGGTTTCCGCCGGAGAACAGGACGACGTCGCCGTAAAGAACCAGCGTGGGGCCGAAGCACGTGGGTATGGGCGACCGCCGGGCGACCGGGTCGGAAGCCCACACGCGGCGGCCGGTCTTTCGGTCCAGGCACACGACCTTGTCGCCGTCGTGGAAGTAGACGCACCGGGGGTCGGCCGCCAGCGTCAGAGGCGCCACCGGGTGGTGCTTCTTCCACAGGACCTTGCCGGTGTCGGCCTGGACGGCCGCGACCTGCCGCTTCTTCTCGTCCCACGCCCAGTTGCGGTTGGCGTGTGCGGTTTCATCCCAGCAGTAGGTGCCGGTGGGCCTGTACTGGTTGAACGTGGTTGGAGAATCCTTGACCACCAGGAAGAGGACGCCTTCGGAGGCGATGACTTCCTCGGTGATTTTGCTGCCTTCGTACGTGCGGATGGTCTGGCCGGTGGCGGCGTCGAGGACGCTGAGCGGTGCGTCGAGACCGAGCGTAACGTAGACCCTGTCTCCGACGGCAAGGAGGCGTCGCGGCAGTTGGGCGTGTCCGCTCTTGAGCGGCCATCGGTGCGTGTACCACTCCGGGATGGGCCGCTTCCAGAGGATGGCGCCGTTGAATGCGTCGCGCGCGATCAGAAACCATCTGGGCGGCAACTGGATGGACCCGGTGGCCCCTTCGTCGAAGATGTAGAAGATGCGCCCGCCCGTTGCGACCAGGGCGCTCATGCTGGCCATGTGATCGTGATGCCGGGCCCATCTCGGGCTGCCCACCCACTGAAGGTGGCGGGGCGGGCCGACGACCGAATCGTGCGACACGGCGTTGCCGGTTGCGTCGTACAGATAATGCGTCCACTCGTCGATTTCCTTCGGGCGCGGCTTGACGGTCTTGGTCCACTTCCCGCCGTTCTTGACGTACGCCACCCCGTTCGGCGCCAGAACGCGCATCACCTCGGCCATCGCGACGTCGCCGAGGTCCTCCGACACCACGAGGTTGACGAGGTTGTCGATGTGGGGCAGGCCCCTGCCCGCCCATTGCTCGACCGAGACCTTGCCGCAGAGACCGAGCGACCGGATGCGGGCGCGGGCCTTCTCGATGTTGGCCGCGTCGGTGTCCAGGCCGTGGACGAGATAGGAGTCGCCGGCGCGCAGTGCGGCCGTCAACGTCCCGTCGCCGCAACCGAGGTGTACGATAAGACCGCCCGCCACGCCGGTGGCCTGGAGGATGTGCCGGGCCTGGTCCGCGGGCGAGGGCGCACCCCGCGCGCCGGCGGCAAGTCCGCCGACCATCGCCGCCACCAGCCCGAGTGTTACGTGCCGTCGGGTTTTGTGTCTCATGCGAGCCTCACTTCTCTATTTGGTTCCGCCCATGCACAGGACGGTGCCGTCCTTCAGCGTAAGATACAGGCGCCCCCCGGCGGCCGACAGGCCGTCAAAGACCGGTGGGGCCGGCAAGTCGTACGCCGCCAGCGTCTTGCCGTCGGCGGTCGAGACGGCCATCAGGGCGCTGCCGAGCCGGCCTTCATAGGCGTCGAGCGAGGTGATCCAGTCGCCCTTGGCCCCGGCCACAAACAGCCTGCCGTCGGCCTCGGCGAGCACCATCGCCCGGACCTGCAACTTCAAGGGCGTAGACCACTGGACGTGCGGCTTGCGGAAGGCCGGAACGTTCCTCGGCCGCTTCGTCTTGACCGCGAACGGGGTGTCGACCTTTGAGGCGAACAGGATCTCCTGCTCGCCGCGGGCGTACATCTGGTCGGGGTTGCCGGGCGAGGGCGGGTAGTAGTTCCGCCCGAACCCGTAGACGCGGTCTTCGCCGATCGACAGGATCCGGCCCGAGGGCCTGGCGTTCCCGGTTCGCGCCCAGCCCTGCGCGCCGGAGACGTAGATCCGGCCATAGATCCAGTAGGTGCGCCGGAACCAGGACGCGTCCAGGAAGCCCGTCGGAGAGAACAGGTGATCGATGTTCCGCTCGATGCTCTTGCCGCTGAGGTCGAACGCCCAGTGCCGCATGAACACATGCTTGCCGTCGCAAGACAGCACGTCAGGCTTTGCCCCTTCCATG
Organism: uncultured Anaerolineales bacterium; assembly: GCA_964539385.1. Taxonomy (GTDB): domain Bacteria; phylum Planctomycetota; class Phycisphaerae; order FEN-1346; family FEN-1346; genus JAUVZF01. Next base: position 4,210 of record CAZIJC010000060.1, read on the forward strand.
TCCAGGCGAGCGTAGATGGTAGGTGTAATCGGCGGCTGCTCGTCGTCCGGCCCCAGGGAGTCGACCGGGGTCACGGACAGCACTTCGCCCGTGCGCGGATTCAACCGGTAGACCAGAAGACCGCCATCCAGGTACGACGAACGACCGGCACAGAACCAGAGGACATCGTCCTGTATCAGCACGCTCCCGTGCACGGGCCACACCGATTCCATCTGGTCATAGACAACACATCGACTGTCCGTGGCCGCCGCCCGGAACCGCCAGACAAGATCGCCCTTCTTTGCCGTGAGGCAATACACGTATCCGTCACGCGACCCGAAGATGATCGTGCCCCGGTAAAACGTCGGAGCGGAATCCACCCGGCCGGCCGCCGTATAGTTCCACAGTTTCTTTCCGTTCATCGCGTCCAATGCGTGGACCGTGTGATCCTCGATCGATGCCACGAAAAGTCTTCCGTCGGCAATGACGCATTGGCTGAGGTCCCCGCCGATGTCCGCACGCCACAACCGGGTCACGGCTGCGGGAACGGCGCTCGTCGTCGTCCCGCTCCGCACCGCATCGCCCCGGTACGTCGCCCACGCACCGCCGGAGGGCTTGTCCGCCGCAGCCTTCCGGCCTTCGCAGCCGGCGCTGCTACGGCGGAGTAGGCTGGCGAAGGCGGGGCCCTTCTGAAGTCTCTCTGACTCCTGACCTTTGACCTCCGGCCTCTTCCGCGCACCCGCTACCGCCAAGAATCCGGTCAACTTGCCCTGGGTATAGCAGGCGCAGGGGTGCGGCGGCGTATAGAGCAGACCGTTGGCCGGCATGAAACCGTAGAGACACGCGCCGCGAATCCAGCTGTCATGGGTTACCTCGCCGCTGTTGACGTCGAAAAACTCAATACCGGGATAACTGGTAATGATACAGGTGCCCGAAGCGCGGGGAATATGGCAGCGGTGATGCATGATGCCGTACCCGTGCTCGCTGGAAACCGGAATCTCCTTGCGGACTTTGCCGGTGCGGAGGTCATATCCGATATATCTACGGTTAATTGTTTTCCGGTCCGCGCCCGGCCGATAGGGTTCAATGCGAACGTCCACATCCCAGATCAGGCCGTTGACGACGAACACGCTGGCGGGAGATTGGTAACCGGTCGCGGCGCACGGCGCCATCCACAGCGGCTTGCCGTCGCCGGCGCCGAACGCGTTCAGCCTGCCTCCGATGGCGGCGTACACGATGTCCTTATGGACGAGCACCGTGGGGCTGTGGTCGGTTCGGACCTTCGGGGCGGGTCCGGGGATCGCCGTTTTCCACAGCGCGGTGCCGGTGGCCAGGTCCAGGCACCGCATCCCGCCGTCGCCGAGGAAGTAGAGGTGCCCCGCGTCGGCCACCATCGTCAGGGGAACCACCCGCCCCTGCGCGGCCGTCCAGGCCGTCCGGCCGGTGCGTGTATCGATCACCGCCACCGACCGCTCGGCGACCAGGCTGATCGTGTTCTCCAGCGCGGCGAAACCAGGCCGGTTCGCGGGCATCCGGCCCTTGTAGGGAACGGGCTTGCCCTCGTCGTTTACGAGAACCACGAGTTTGCCATCGACGAGCAGCAGTTCTTCGGCGTAGGCGGTGCCCTCATACGTCCGCACGACCTTGCCGGTGCCGGCGTCGATCTCGCTGACCGGGGCGTACAGGCCGAGCGTGGCAAAGACCCGGTGCGCCGACGCCACGAGCCGACGCGTCACCTGCGTGGGGCCGCTCTTCAGCGGGAACAGCCGGGCGTGCCAGCGCTCGATTGGAATCCTCCACAGAAGAACGCCGCTGAAGGCATCCCGGGCCGAGAGCGACCACTCGGCCGGCAGGTAGACGGACGCCTTGGGCCCCTCGTCCATAACCGCAAAGACGCGCCCGCCGACCGAGACAACCACGCTGACGCTCGACATGTTCTCATGGCTTCGGCCGTATTCGGGTTCGGCCTTCCACTGAATACTTCGCGGGCGACTGACGGCCGTGTCCTTCCCGGCGCCGACGCCGGTAGCGTCGTACATGTGGTGCGTCCATTCGTCGATGTTCGCCGGCCGCGGCTTGACGGTCTTCGTCCAGGCGCCTTTCTTCACGTACGCCACGCCGCCCGGCGCCAGCACGCGCATCACCTCGGCCATCGCGACGTCGCCGAGATCCTCCGACACCACGAGGTTGACGAGGTTGTCGATGTAAGGCAGGCCCCTGCCCGCCAAGCGCTCGACCGAGACCTTGCCGTAGAGGCCCCGTGAGCGGATGTTTTGGCGTGCCTTCTCGATGTTGGCCGGGTCCGTGTCCAGACCGTGGAGGAGGTAGGAATCATTGGCGCGGAGCGCGGCGGTCAGAGCGCCGTCGCCGCAACCGACGTGTACGATAAGGCCGCCCGCCACGCCGGTGGCGTCGAGGATCTCCTTCGCATCCGCCGCCCAGGCGCATGACGCGCCGCAAGACACTGCCAGCAACATTGCCGCCGCAACCGCGAGTGCCTTCATGAAAACCTCCTGCTCGTTCATTCGCCGAAGCACAACACGTTTCCGTCCATCGTAGTGAGGTAGAGTCGTCGGTTGGCTGCGGCCATGCCGTCAAAGACGGGTGGCGTATCGAGTTTGCACTCGGCGAGTTTCTCGCCCTGCTTCGTGGAAACCGCCCACAACCATGCCCCCTTCTTGCCCTGCCAGGCGGCAAGCGATTCCTCCGGGTCCGTGAGAACCAGGGCTGCCTCGCCCGATCCTTTCGTCTTTATCCGTTCGGGCGGGCCGGCGATGAACAGAACGTCGCCCGCAACGACCATGGCTCTTACGTAGAACGGCACCTGCGTCTCCCAGCGGTTCTTCTTGACCGGCGCCGCCGGCCGTTTCTGCCTCTTTCCCTTTTTTGCAGGGCTCTTTGCGGCAGGCTTCTTCTCGACCGGTTTCGGTTGCCGGCCGGGGACCGGCCGGTCGCACGCAAAGAGTTGATATTTTTCGCCGCCGCGCCACTGGCCGGTGTTGCCTCCGAGGTACTTGTTCCGGCCGTAACCGAAAATGGACGCTTCGTCGTACGACAGGATGCGTCCGGCCGGCACGACGTTGCCGATTTTCCACCACCCGCTCCAGTGCGCGATGAAGTTATCGCTCATGACCCAGTAGGCCCGATGCCACCAGGTATCGTCCAACAGGCCGATCGGGCTGAACAGGTGCACACCCTTGTTCGTCTGGCTCCCGGTCTGGAAGTCCAGTTTCACGTGCCGCATGTACACGTCGCCGCCGTCGGCCAGAAGGATGTCGGACAGCGCCCCCTGTACGTCCTTGCGGTCCAGAGGCCGGGGCTGCTTGCCCGTTTTGGGGTCGGGGCTGTACATCACCGTCTGTGAGAGCATGCGGCCGGTTCCGGGGTCAAGACGGCAAACGCGGATTCCGCCGTCCAGATAGGAGGACCGCCCGGCGGCGACCACCAGTTTGCCCTCCTGAACCAGAACGCTGCCGTGCACGGGCCATACCGATTCGAGTTGCCCGTTGACGAAGGTGCGCCTGTCCTCGGGGGCCGCGCGAAAACGCCACGCCAACGCCCCGTCGCTCGCGCGCAGCGCGTACACCCACCCGTCGGCCGAGCCGAACAGGGCCATGCCCCGGTAAATCGTGGGTGGCGAATCGACCCGTCCCCCCGCCGCAAAGCGCCACGCCTCCGCCCCCGACCGCTCGTCCAGTGCGTGCACCGTGTGCATGTCCACCGCCGCCACGAACACCTTGCCTGCGGCGACGGTGACGCCGGAGAGCCGGCCGCCGATCCGGCTGCGCCACGCCGGCTTGAGCGTTGCCGGAACGGCGGCTTTCGTCATCCCGGTGCGCGCGAAGTCGTGCCGATAGACGGGCCAGGCGTCTGCGGCATCGGCAGGCGTCTGCCCGGCGTCGATCCGTCCGTATGCCGGCCCCTTCTCCAGCCGGTCACCGCTCCGGCTTTCGCTTTTCGCTTTCCCTGCCGCGCCAGGCGCCAGCGCCCAGAACCCCGAAAGTTTGGTTTTCATGTTACAGGCGCAGGAGTGCGGCGTGGCATAGAGCAGCCCGTTGGCCGGCATGATGCCGTACTGGCACGTGCCGCGAATCCAGTGGTGTGGCGAGGGGTCGCCGGACCGCACATCGACGAACTGCACTCCCTGGACGCCGAGCAGGATGAAACGATCGGTGGCCTTGTTGCGATAGCAGCGATGGTGCATGTACCCGCCCACCGGGGAGATTCGCCGTTTCACCTCGCCCGTGGCCCGATCCAGGCCGACGATTCCTTTTCCCTTCATCCATACCTGCTCGCCGATAACGAAAACGTCCGGCGGGGAATTGTATCCCTGGCTGGAGGCACCGCGCCACAACTGCGAACCGTCCTCTGCCGAGTAGGCGATGATCTTCTTGAAATCGGCCGAGTAGACCGCCTCGCCGTGGGCGACCAACGTCGGCGATTCCCAGCCCACCTCGTGACCGGTCAGGTCCAGAGTCGCCGCCGAATGCCACAACTCCTTTCCCGTGTTGACGTCCAGGCAGAACAGGTTCTTTTTTGTCTGGTAGAACAGGCGATTGCCCAGTGCGGCAAGCGTCGGATGGACGAACAGGTCGATCTCCTTGTGCCAGACGGTCTTGCCGCTTGACGCGTCGGCCGCCACGATGGCGCGTTTGCCGGGCGCCGGTTTCAGGCCCCTCAGTATCTGGGAATCCTCTTGGGCCGTGGCCTGCGGCCGGGTGTCGGCAAGGACGACGAGTTTGCCGCCGATGCGAAGAATCTGCCGGGCGTTCTTGCTCCGCTCGCAGGTCGCCGTCGTCCGGCCCGTCGCCGCATCGAGAATACTGACCGGCGCATCGATGCCGAGCGTGACGTAGACGAGATCGCCTTCGGCGGCAAGCCGAAAAGCCGTTTCCGCCGGACCCGACCGGAACCTGCGAAGTTGATTCACCCACGTGCGAACCGGGCGCTTCCACAACAGGACGCCGTTGAAAGCGTCGCGGGCCACCAGGAACCAATGCGCAGGAAAGCGGATGTCCGCGCGAGACGTCTCGTCGATGATGTAGAAGAGGCGACCCCCGGCCGCCACGCACGCGCCGAGGCTCGCCGCTTGCTCGTGCGCCCGGGCAAACTTGGGCCTGCCCAGCCACTGGATGCGGCGCGGCACGTCCACCACCGAGTCGTGGGCGACCGCGTTGTTGTCCGGGCCGTGGAGATAGTGCGTCCACTCGTCGATCTCCTTCGGCCTCGGCTTGACGGTCTTGGTCCAATTGCCGCCGGTCTTGATGTAGGCAACGCCGCCCGGCGCCAGAACACGCATGACCTCGGCCATCGGGACGGCGCCCGGGTCCTCAGCCACGACCAGGTTGACGAGGTTGTCAATGTAAGGCAGGCCCTTGCCCGCCCACTGCTCGACCGTGACCTTGCCGTAAAGGCCGAGCGACCGGATGCGGGCGCGGGCCTTCTCGACGTTGGCCGCCTCCGCGTCCAGGCCGTGGACCAGGTAGGAGTCATTCGCGTGCAGTGCGGCCGTCAGAGCGCCGTCGCCGCAGCCGACGTGTACGATAAGACCGCCCGCCACGCCGGTGGCGTCGAGGATTTTTCGTGCCCGCTGCTGTTCAGGCAGCGGCGCCTGTGCTGCGCCGGCCACCCGGCAGGCTAAGAGCATCGCCAAGCCGAAGACGATCATCCGGGAAGTCCGAAGTGCGCCCCATGGAGCGTCCGTCATGATAAGTTCCTCCTTCTCACTGGTTCCCGCCCATGCACACCACCCGGCCGTCGGTCGTGGCGATAAAGACCCTGCCGTGGGCGGCGATCATGCCGTCGAACACGGGTGGGGAGTCGAGGCGGTACTCCACCTTGCCTGCGCCGTTGCGTTTGTCGAGCGACCAGAGCAGGCCGCCCTTCTCGCCGGCCAGGGCCGCCGCCTGCTCGGTCATCTTCCGGTCAAAGACCGGCTCGTTGGAACGCCCCCACATGGCCTTCTCGTCGACGACGTCCGGCGGACCGGCGACGAGGAGTTTCTCGTCCGTCACCACCATGGCCCGCACCACCAGCGGGGGATGCGATATCTTCCAGTTGTAATCGACCGTGGTAAGGTCTCTCTCCGGGTGTTCGGCTCTCTCTCGCCAATCGGTCATGTCGTTCTTTATGCCGCCACGCTTACGATGGAACATGCTTCTGTATGGTGAAGTGAGTTTGGAGCCATAGAGCCTGTATTCGAGCACGGAGGAGTTGCAGAGATACTCCGGGTCGCGGCTGTAGCCGTACGCTTGGTCGTCGTCCACTGCCATGATGCGTCCGGTGGGGGTGAGGCGGCCGGGCACATGCCAGAATTCCCAGACCTCGCCCGCGCCCCGTCCGTAGATCCAGTAGGACCGGTGGTACCACGAACCGTCGAGAAAACTGGTTGGCGAAAACAGGTGCCGTCCCCCGCCGCGCTGCGTGAAGGGGCTCACCATCCAACTCTTTTCGGCGGACGGCTCGCCTTCTCGCGAGAACACCGGACTCGTCATGCGCTTGCCGTCGAGCGAGAAGGGCTGGGTTTTCATGTAGACGACCTTGCCGTCGCTTGAAAGCACGTCCTTGGTGGCGACGGGCATCTTCCGCGCGTTCATCATATCCTGAAGCGTCTTGTTGGTGCCCGGAATCTGCCTGTCCATCGTGGTTTCCGAGAGGCGTTTGCCCGTCGCGGCTTCCAGGCGCACCATCGTCATGCCGCCGTCGAGGAACATCGACCGGCCGGCGACACAGTAGACGGCGCCGGCGGCGACGAGGACGCTCCCGTGAAGGGGCCAGACGGATTCGAGTTGCCCGTAGGAGACGAGTCTCCGGTCCGCGGGAGCCGCCCTGTACCGCCAGACGAGTTGCCCGTCGGCGAGCCTCAGGGCGTAGACATATCCGTCTGCACATCCGAATACGGCCATACCGCGATGGATGGCCGGCGGGGAATCCACCCTGCCGCCCGCGATATAGTGCCAGAGTTTCTCTCCCGTGCCTTCGTCGAGGGCGTAAACCGTGTGCCGGTCGACGGAGGCGAGAAGGACCTTGCCTGCGGCGGCCACGGGCTGCGTGAGCCTGCCGCCCACCTTCGCCTTCCACACCTGCTTCAGCGATGCGGGCACCTTGCACCGTGCACGCCCGCTTCGCGTGTTGTCGTGCCGGAAGACGGGCCACGGCGCGGCATTGGCGTCGCCGGCGGGGTCCTTCGCCGCAATCTTGCCGTACGCCGGTCCCCGGAGGAGCCTGTTACCGTCGAGGTCCCATTCGGCGGCGCGGGCTGTGACGGCGCTGAACCCCTCGAGTTTGGTCTGCATGTAGCACGCGCAGGCGTGTTGCGGCAGGTAGAGCAGGCCGTTGGCGGGCATCACGCCGTAGATGCACCCGCCCCTGGTCCAGTGATGGATCTGCCAGGTCTCGGCGTCGATGTCGACAAACGACGTGCCCGTGCGTGGAGCAAGGAGAAAACGCTCGGTGGCCTTGCCGGGATAACACCTCTGGTGCATGAAGTAGGTGCCGGGCGGACAGGAGATGCTCTTGGACGGTTCGCCGCTGCGGATGTCCCAGGCCACGTAGGTCTTCTTGCCGTTGGCAAAGGCCCACACGCGGTCCTTCGTGACGAAGAAGTCTTCGATGCAGTAATGTCCGCTCTGCGGTTTACCCTTCACCGTCCATTTGGTCTTGCCGGAGGCGGCATCGAATACGTTGATCGTTCCGTGAGGCGAGAAGAAGACCATGCCGTCGCGGATAGCCATCCGTGGAGCGTACTGGGTGCCGCCGCACTTGGCCTTGATCGGTTCGGACTCCCACCGTTTCTCGCCGCTGGTCCTGTCGAGGCAGACGACTTTCCCGTCGTACAGGCATACGTACCGCCCGTTGACGGCAAGGGTCATGGGCCAGACGGGGCGTACCTTCTGCCAGAGGATTTTTCCGGTATCGGCCTGTATGGCGACGAGGCGTTTGTGGTCGGCCTTGGGCCCCCATTGGCCCCTGGCCCTTGCGGCCTCCATCCAGCAATGGGAGTGCTGCTGCCTGTAGTCGCACTTGGCGGGCTGAAGGTCGATGAGGGCGAAGAGCACGCCTTCAGAGAGAACGAGGTCCGCCAGCGACTCGGCCGCATAGGTCCGTTTGACCTCGCCGGTGGCGGCGTCGAGTGCCATCAGCGGTTTGCCGACGCCGGGGGCGATGTAAACCGTGTCTCCGGAGGCGACCAGGCGTCTCGAAATGGCTGCCGGTCCGGACTTTAGCGGAAAGAGATGGTTGAACCACCCGGGCAGTTCCTTCTTCCAGAGGACGGTCCCGTTGAAGGCGTCGCTCGCCGTCAGCATCCACCTCGCAGGCAGTTGGATAGACGCCGTCGGGCCCTCGTCCGCTACGGAGAACACGCGGCCGCCCGCCGAGACCAGCGCCTGCATGCTTGCCGTGTGGTCATGGTTGCGGGACCACCGGGGGGAGCCTACCCACTGTAGGCCCTTGGGCGGTGCGACTACCGTGTCGCGGGATACGCACGTGCCGCCGGCGTCGTGGAGGTAGTGGGTCCACTCGTCGATCTCCTTCGGCCGCGGCTTGACCGTCTTGGTCCACTTGCCGCCGGTCTTGATGTAGGCAACGCCGCCCGGTACCAGAACACGCAGCACCTCGGCCATCGCGACGTCACCGAGATCCTCAACCACGACGAGGTTGACGAGGTTGTCGATGTAAGGTAGCCGCCTGGCCGCGAGGTGATCGAACGAGACCTTGCCGCAGAGGCCGAGCAGGAGGATGCGGGCGCGGGCCTTCTCGACGTTGGCCGCCTCCGCGTCGAGGCCGTGGAGGAGGTAGGAGTCATTGGCGTGCAGTGCGGCCGTCAGAGCGCCGTCGCCGCAACCGACGTGTACGATAAGGCCGCCCGCCACGCCCGTGGCATCAAGGATGCGTTTGGCCTCCTCGGTTGGCGCGGCCTGTGCGATTGCGCTTGCGTGCGGCGGGGGCAATAACACGCAAAGGGCCACTGCCATCCAGCCGAACACCATTCTTCCGCAGACCATTCTGTTTCTCCCACCGGGGGCATACGGTACACGCAACACGCAAGCCGAGAGACCCTGCGGTTGGCCATTATGCCCTGCCGGGAGTTGTTCGGCAACCATTTGGCACGAAAACCCGCCCCCGTCGGCCGCCCGGGGCGCCGACGTTGAAGATGAGCAGCCCAGGTAATGCTTGAACGTCGGCTGCGGCTTTGCTAACGTCGAGGTGGGTGCTTCAGCGGGCGGACCGCCTGATGGTACCGCATGCCTGCCTGTGCGAAGGGGTCCTCGATCCGCCCGCCGGTCGTACAGGACCGGGTGGAGGCGGGCAACCGCATCCCGCAACGGGCCGGACGTAACGCCGACACGCTGCGCGTCATGGGAGACGATCGCGCCATGGAGCCAGAACAACTGGAGCCCTGCATCCAGGACCGCGGGAGGCAGTTCTTCGCCGACATCGGCGACGAAGCGCCTTCCGTGTTCAAGAAGGACTGGTGGACCGGCAAGGTGATGGACGCGTGCATGCACAACGAGCCGTTCAAGGTCCAACTGTTCCGGTTCATCGACGTGCTTCCGTACCTGACGACCGCCGAATCGCTGGGCCGCCACATCGAGCAGTACTTCTCGCGCCAACAGAACGTGCCGGCGGCGCTGAAGTGGGGCATCAAAGGCGTCGGACTCGGCGGCCGGGTGGCCATGAAAGTGCTGGGCGCCACCATCCGGAAGAACCTCCAGATGATGGCCCGCAACTTTATCATCGGGGCCACCGTGCCGGAGACCGTCAAGCGGCTGGGCAAACTGCGCGAGCGGGGCTTTGCCTTCACCCTCGACCTGCTCGGCGAGGCCACGCTCGGCGAACGGGAAGCCGACCAGTACGCGGAAGGCTACATGGAACTGCTCGAGGGGCTCGCGGGGGCCCAGCCGGCGTGGCCGGCGCTCGGAGGCGAAGCGGCCGAACTCGATTGGGGCCACGCGCCGCGGGTCAACGTCTCGGTCAAGCCGTCGGCCCTGTACTCGCAGGCGGACCCGGCGGATTTCGAGGGCTCCGTCACAGGCATCCTCGCGCGCCTCAGGCCCGTCTACCGCAAGGTTATTGAGTTGGGCGGCTATCTCTGCATCGACATGGAGATGCGCCGGCTGAAGAACATCACGCTCGAGGCGTTTCGCCGCCTCCGCAGCGACCCCGAGTTCCGCAACTACCCGCATCTGGGGTTGGCGGTGCAGACCTACCTTCGCGAGACGGACGGCGACCTCGACCAACTGCTCGAATGGGCCGGCCGCGAAGGCCTGCCGATCTCGGTCCGCCTCGTCAAAGGCGCGTACTGGGACTACGAAACGGTCATTGCTGCGCGGCGAAGTTGGCCGGCGCCCGTTTACACGGTCAAGGCCGAGAGCGACGCGGCCTTCGAACGGTCGGCCGAGAAGATCCTCCGCCGGCACGACATCTGCCACCTGGCCTGCGCCTCGCACAACGTCCGCTCGGTCTCGGCCGTGCTCGAACTGGCCCGCGCCCTGGCCGTGCCCGAGGACCGCTACGAGTTCCAGGTCCTGTACGGCATGGCCGAGCCGTTCCGCAAGGCGCTGCTGAAAACGGCCGGCCGGGTCCGCCTGTATTGTCCATACGGCCGGATGCTGCCCGGCATGGCTTACCTGATGCGGCGTCTGCTCGAGAACACGTCGAACGAATCGTTCCTGCGTCAGACGTTCGTCGAAGGCGTTGAGATGGAGCGTCTGCTGGAGCCGCCTCAGGCCGCTGCCGATCGCGCGGCCGTCGAGACGGCGCCGAGCCCGGCGGCCACGGCGGGGACCGGGGCCGACCTCGACCCCTTCCGCAACAACCCGTTCCCCGACTGGGCGCTTCCGGACGCCAGGGCCGCCTATCGCCGCGCCCTCGACGAGGTGACGACGCAACTCGGCCAAACCTACCCGCTCTTCATCGGCGGCCGCGACGTTCTCACCGACGACCGCATGGACTCGGTGAACCCGGCCCGGCCGGCCGAGGTCGTCGGCCGCGTCTGTCAGGCCGGCACGCAGGAGGTGGAGGCGGCCGTCGCCGCCGCATCGGAAGCCTTCCCCGCCTGGCGCGACACGTCGCCGCGCGAGCGGGCGGGATACCTCGTGAGGGCTGCGGCGGTTGCCCGCAGCCGCATCTACGAACTCTCCGCCTGGCAGACTCTCGAAGCGGGCAAGCAGTGGAGCCAGGCCTACCTCGACGTGAGCGAGGCCATCGATTTCCTCGAGTATTATGCCCGCGAGATGGTCCGCCTCGGCGAGCCGAGTTACCTGGGGGCGAAGCCCGGCGAGGTCAACGAGCACTTCTACCAGCCCAAGGGTATTGCGGCGGTGATTGCCCCGTGGAACTTCCCGCTTGCGATAAGTTGCGGCATGTGTGCGGCTGCCATCGTGGCGGGCAACTGTGTGGTCTACAAACCTTCCGGGCTGACGCCGGTCGTCGGCCACACGTTGGCCCGGATTTTCCGTGAGGCCGGCCTGCCGCCGGGCGTCTTCAACTTCACGCCGGGTCGCGGCAGCGTCATCGGCGATTTTCTCGTCGAGCACCCGGGGGTCGGCCTCATCGCCTTTACCGGCTCGATGGAAGTGGGCCTTCGGATCATCGAGAAGGCCGGCCGCACCCCCGACGGCCAATCGTCCGTCAAGAAGGTCATCGTCGAAATGGGCGGCAAGAACGCCGTCATCATCGACGACGACGCCGACCTGGATGAGGCCGTGCCTGCGGTCGTGGCATCGGCCTTCGGGTACCAGGGCCAGAAGTGCTCCGCCTGTTCGCGGGCCATCGTGCTCGACGCCGTCTACGACCGCTTCCTGGAGCGCCTGCTCGAGGCCGTTCGCTCGGTCAGGATCGGGCCGGCCCGGGATCCCGCCAACTTCATGGGGCCGGTCATCGACAAGGCCGCCCGGGAGAAGATACTGGAATACATCGAGATAGGGAGGCAGGAGGGCGCCGTTGCGTACGCAAGCGACGTGCCCAACGAGGGCTTCTACGTGCCGCTGACCGTCGTCACGGGTATCACTCCCGAACACCGCCTGGCGCAGGAAGAGGTTTTCGGTCCGGTGCTGGCCGTGATGCGTGCAGACGATTTCGACCAGGCGATCGCGTGGGCCAACTCGACCCGTTTTGCGTTGACGGGCGGCGTCTTCAGCCGCAGCCCGGAGCATCTCGAGCGCTGCCGCCGGGAGTTCCGGGTCGGCAACCTTTACTTCAACCAGCCCTGCACCGGCGCCCTGGTGGGCAGGCAGCCTTTCGGCGGCTTCAAGATGTCGGGAACCGGCACCAAGGCCGGTGGGGCGGACTATCTGCTGCATTTCATGGACCCCCGTGTCGTGACCGAGAACACGATGCGCCGCGGTTTCGTGCCGTTCGCGGAGCCGGGCGGCGGCCAGGCGCACGACGTACCGGCGACGGGCGAGCCGTGCGCCGGCCCGCGCCCCGTCCGGCCGCCGGCAACGTCTGAACCGTCATAAACCGCACTGGAGAGAAGCGAGATGCCTTTTCAAATGACGGAACTTCCTTTCCTGGAGCAACTCGCTCACCGCTTCAGCCTGCCCGTGCCCGAGCATCTGGACGGGAGCGCCCCCCGGACAAGAGTCCGCGACGCGCTCCAGAGATGGGGAGGCAAGGGGGTGGTGAAGGCCGACGTGATGTCCGGTGGTCGCGGCAAGGCCGAGGTCGTGACGGTGGTTGAGGACGTCCAGCAGGCGATGGCCCAACTCCGCCTCCTGGCCAACGCCGAGGTGGACGGCATGCACGCCAGGACATCCTACATCACGCGATTCATCCCGGCGGACCTCCAGGTCTATTCAGCCGTTACGTACGATTCGCGCTTCTGCGGCCCGTCGCTCACGGTGTCGATGAAGGGGGGCGTGGACATTGAGTCGGTCGAAGCGCGGCACAAGCAGACCATCCCGGTTGACGTTTTCAAGGGGCTGGACGCCTACCAGGCGTCGCAACTGCTCCAGGGCCTGGCCTGTCCGAAGCCCCTGATTTCCATCCTGTCGAGGACGTTGGTGAGTTTCTGGGATATGTTCATCTCTACCGGCATGCGCATGTGCGAGGTGAACCCCTGGCGCGTCGGACCGGACAACGTGCCCTATGCGTGCGACTTCAAGGCGGTCTTCGACGAGGCGAACTACAAACTGAAAGAGGCCGCCCTGGAGTTCCCGGAGTACCCGGAGAGCGCCACCGAGTTCGAAGAGGACATGGCCGCCTGGAACGCATCCAGTTATCGCGGACAGGCGCACGTGAGCGAACTGGGCGGGGACCTGGTCCTGCCGATCCTCTTCGGCGGCGGCGCCGGCACGATTATCGCGGAGACCCTGGAGATTGCCGGCGGCCGGCCGATCTTCCTCTCGGATTTCGGCGGGAACCCGCCCTACGAACGGATGGTCGGCACGGCCGAACGCTGCTTCCGCTATCATCTGGCCGGCGCTTCGGCGCTGCTGGTCCTCGGGGGCAAGGCGAACAACACGCTGATCGACGTCACGTTTCAGGCTATCGGCGATGCGCTGGCCCACTATTTCGAGGAGCGCGGGCGGGTGGAGATTCCCGTCGTCATCGGGCGGGGCGGACCGAGAATGGTGCCCGGATTTCTCGCCATGAGAGAGACGCTGGAGTCGCTGCGGCTGCCGTACGTCATCTTCGGCCACGACACCCCCGTGACGCTCGTCGCCGAATACGCAGCGCGGCTGGCAAAGTTTGTCAAGACGCGGAAGGAGGCTCGCCGTGCGACCTAGAAAACTCTCCGGACTCCTGAAGAAGGGCGACCGTGTCGCGGTCAGCAATATCACCGGCCGCGAAGCGTCGAAAGTCACCGTCGCCAGCCAGCAGTACGCCGGCAACATCGTGGGCGGGTGGGCGCTCGGCAAGGGCGGTCAGACGATCGAGGTGCCCGGCAAGGACCCGGTTCCCGTGTTCGCCACCTGCAAGGAACTCTACGCAACGCTCCCCAAACACGGGGCCCCGAACAAGATCATCATCTACTCCCCGCCGGAGGCCGTCTACGGCGAAGTCAAGGAGGTCATCCAGTACGGCGGCAAGCAACTTCACACCATCTTCATCATCACCGAGAACGTGTCGGTCGAGGTGACGGCCAAGATCCGGCAGATCTCCGACGAGGCCGGCGTCGACGTCATCGGGTGCAACACGCTCGGCGTCGTCAACGTTCACGACCACGTCCGCGTCGGGGCCGTGGGCGGAGAGGCCCCCGACGAGAGTTTCAAGCCCGGCACCGCGACGATCATCTCGAACTCGGGCAACATGGTCAACACCATCGCCGGGTACATGCAGGCCGCAGGCATCGGCACGCATTTCGGCATATCCACCGGCAAGGACGTGCTGATCCTCACGCCGCTTGTGGAGTTTCTGAAACTTGCCGCACGCAGCGATCAGACCCGGCTCACCGTCCTTTACGTCGAGCCGGGCGGCCTCTACGAGCAGGAGGCGATCCGGTGGATGCGCGACACCGGCTTCGAGAAACCCGTCATCGTCTACGTCGCGGGCAGCCTGCTGGAAGGCCGACGCGTGGCGCTCGGCCACGCCGGCGCCGTGGTCGAAGGGCCGCAGACCAGCGCCTCGGGCAAAATGGCCGCTTTCGACGACTACTTCGGGGTAGGCCCCTTCGATCCCGACAAGCGCATCCGAAAGAGCAACGGTGCCCGCGAGAAACTGGGCCGCGGCATCCGTGTGACGGCCCTGCACCACTTGCCTGCGGCGGCGATGGCCGTCTGCAACGCCCTCGGCTGGGACCGCGACTTCCCGATCCGCCACGAACTCCGGCTCAACCCCTGGTTTCTGAATTACAGGGACCTGGCCGACGAACTTCCGGGCGCCTTGCTGCTGCGCCCGGGCCATATTCCGGAGCCGTACCGGTCGCAGTTCGCGCGGCAGATGAAGGTTTCGGTGGGCCTTTCGCCGGTGCGGCGCGACCTGCGCAACGCCTCGCACGCGTCGTCGCTGGATGAGGCCGGGCAGCGAATCTACGGCTACTCGCTCACCGAGTTGATGTCGAAACACTCGTTCGGCGAGGCGATTATCCTTTACTGGACGGGCGAACTTCCGCGTCACGACTTTGAGGCCAAACTCGTCGAGATGGGCCTGATTGCATCGCTGACGAACGGGCCCGGCACGATTTCCGCCCAGGCGGCGAAACTGTCGGCCTCGGCGGGCAACGCGCCGAACACCGGAATGATCGCCACGCTGGCGGCCATCGGCGCGGTCCACGGCGGAAACGGCCGCGACGGCGTCAGGTACCTTCTCAAGATATTCTCCCGTTTCAACCTGAAGGACCCCTACGACCCCGGCCCCGACATCGACGTGGCGAAACTGGCCCACGAAACCGCCGTCGCGTTCAAGAAGGTCAAGGACGCCGCCAAGGACTCCGGCGTCGATTACGAACGGATTCCCTGCCTCGGGCACCCGGTGTTCAACGACAAACCGGTCAACTACGACCCGCGCGAGCGGGCCATCTGGGAAGCGGTTCAGCAGACCGGCCGCACCAACGTCTTCCTGGATTTCTATCACCACCTCGCCCGCGCGCTCCAGGACGTTGGCGTCGCGAGCCGCGTCTGGGCGGTGAACGTGGATGCGGCGCTCGCCTGCGTGTGGCTCGGCGTGTGCTGGACGGCGCTGATGGAGAAACGCATCTCGCTGAAGCGCGCCGAAGACTGCGCCTTCCTGGGATTCGCCCTTGGGCGTGCGGCGGGAGGGGCCGGCGAGTTCCTCGACCATCAGGATTACGGATCGCCCATGGACATGCGCGTGCCGGCGTCCGACTGCCAATCGCTGACGCGGCCCCGCGATCTTCCGCAAGAAGATTAGTGCTGCTTTGCCAACGTTCCGCCGATGCAGGCAAGTGGTAGCGCGGCGGCCAGTGGCAGAGAGCGGGCGCCTGCTCAGGAGGTCGGATTCGTATGTCGCGCTTCTCGGTTGCCATTCTGGTTCTGTTGCTTGCGGGCACGCAGGCGCAGGCGGCCGACCCGGCTTATGACGTGAAGAATGCCACGTGGCATGAGACGCTCCGCGCTGCCATCGTCCACCTGACCGAAACGTACCCGGACCGGTATGCGAAAGGGAGGGAACTCCTCGCCCGCCTCGACAAACTGAAGCAGACGCTCGCGAGCCGGGCCGGGGGCGGCGCGGGAGGCGCCGATCCGGCGGACGCCGTCGAGAAGATCGCGCAACTGCGCCGCGAGGCACTCGTTGCCCACAACCCGCTGATGGACTTCCGGCACCTGCTGTTCGTCAAGCGGTACACGTATCACTCCAGCCATTTCTACACCGACTTCATAGACGGCTGCGGCAAGTTCGGGGGGAACCTCTGCGTGCTCGATATGAAGACGGGCAAGGTCACCGACCTGGCGCCCGAGATGGCCGGCGGCATCTTCGGCCGCTTCGACCTGCACTTCAGCGCCGCGAAGGTCGTCTTCGACTGGAAGCGGAGCAAACGCGAGGGGTTCCGGATCTTCGAGATCACGATCGATCCAAAGACGGGCCGGCGCCTGGGCAAGGTGCGGCAACTGACACTGCCGCCCCACGACGAGGAGGCACGCATCAAGAGGTACGACAACTCCTTCCTCGGCGGCACCGCCCGGATGTACTACCACCAGACCGACGACATCCATCCGTGCTACCTGCCGGACGGCGGCGTCTGCTTCGCCTCCACGCGGTGCGAGTACGGCACGCTCTGCGATGCGCCGGATGCCCTCTCGACCACCGTGCTCTACCGGATGGACGGCGACGGCAAGAAGATCGAGAAACTGACCAACAGCGCGGTCAGCGAGTTCTCGCCGTCGATGATGGCCGATGGCCGCGTGCTGTACGCGCGGTGGGAATACGTCGACAAGGGCCAACTCGGCATCAAGTGCCTCTGGGCCATGCACCCAAACGGCAGCGGCACGGTGGAGGTCTACGGCAACGACATCCAGTACCCGCCGACGCTGATTCACGGACGCCAGATCCCGGGCCACGCCGACATGTTCGTCTGCCTCGGCACGCCGCACTATCCGCAAAGCGGCATCGGCACGGTGATCCGGCTGAACATGGTGAAGAACATCCGCACGCGCGAGCCGATGACCTACATGACGCCCCACGTCGACATCCGCCAGGAGCCGGGCTGGAACCACCTGGTGGACGGCAAGTGGGTCCGACACACCAACGGGCCGCTGTACATGGACCCCTACCCGCTCAGCCGCGAGCAGTTTCTCGTCGCCCACAACCCCGACAAACGCTGGAACGACGTCCGAGCGTACGGCCTGTACCTGCTGGACGAGTTCGGCAACCACGTGCCGATTCACAAGGACCCCGAGATCTCGTGCTGGCAGCCGTATCCGTTGCGCCCCCGCAAGACGCCGCCCGTTCTGCCCGATGCGCGCGACCTGGAACTGGCGAAGCAGAACCTCGCCGTCTGCATGGTCCAGGACGTGTATCACGGCATGAAGGGCGTCGAGCGGGGCTCCGTGAAGTACCTGCGCGTCATGGAGCAGGTGCCCCGCCCGTGGGCGTGCAGGCGGTTCTGGGATCCACGAAGCAAGTACGGCTCCCACACTGCGCTGGTCAGCCGGGGCAGCGTCCTGGCCGTCAAGGTTCTGCACGGCGTCGTACCCATCCACGAGGACGGGTCGGCCCATTTCTGCGTGCCGGCCGACCTGAACATCTACTTCGAGGCCCTCGATGAGAACTACATGGAGATCCAGCGCGAGCGGACGTACGTGAACTACAGGCCGGGCGAGAGGCGGTCGTGCGTTGGATGCCACGAGACGCCCAGCGATCCGCTGCCACTCCGGTACCAGCCGACCATCGCACGAAAGAAGCCACCGGCGATGCCCGCCCCGCAGCCCGGCGACAAGACCGCCCGGCGCCCGATACACTACATGACCGACGTGCAGCCGGTCCTGGACAAGCACTGCGTGAGGTGTCACGGCGGCTCGTCGCCGAAGGGCCGGCTCGACCTGACCGGCACACTGACCACGCGCTTCTGCCGGTCGTACGAGAACATCCTGGGGCGCCGGCTGGTCAAGACGTTCAACGAGGGCTCCGATTGGGGCGGCACACCCTACGCGCCGCCGAAGACGGTTGGCTCCTACGCCAGCAGGTTTATCCGGCAGGTCCGCAAAGGGTGTCCGGGCAACGACCGCAAACTGCCGCTCGCCGACTTCGTGAAACTCACCACCTGGGTCGATGCCAACGCGCAGTATTACGGCACCTACTACGGACGGAAGAACCTCCGGTACAAGGACCATCCGAACTTCCGTCCCACGCCGACGTTCGCATCGGCCTCCGGCACGCCGCCCGACCTCCGGCCGGAGGACCAGTAATCGCAAGCGGAGGGCGGCGCCCCCAGTTTTGCGCGGTGGGTGTGCCCACCCGTCGCGCACACTTGCTTGGGCAGCGGCCCATCACTGGCCGCGGAAGCCAAGAGCACGCTGGCATTGCGCCGGCTTCTCACTACACTGGTGCTAGAAAGTTGAGCGATGCCGCGCGGCGCTTCCGCCGCCCGGCCGCGCCGCACAAGGCGGGAGGCGCAACGACAGCATCACACGGTAAGGAGGCATCAAATGAAACACGGAGTCAGCCGGCGCGAGTTCCTGAGAACGGTTGGTCTGGGTGCAGCAGCCTTGGCGGTTCCGGCCTGTAGTCCCGGCGTCCGGCAGGCGTCTGCCGCGCCCGCCGCCAGGCCCAACATCATCTTCGTCTATAGCGACGACCACGCCTACCAGGCGATCAGCGCGTACGGGTCGAAGGTCAACAAGACGCCCAACATCGACCGTCTTGGACGCGAGGGCATGCGGTTCGATGAGTGCTACGTCACCAACTCCATCTGCGGACCCATGCGCGCCGTCGTCGCGACCGGCAAGTACAGCCACGTGAACGGTTTCTGGCGAAACGGCCTCCAGTTCGACGTTGCCCAGCAGACGTTCCCGAAACTCCTGCAGAAGGCCGGTTACCAGACGGCCATCATCGGCAAGTACCATCTCGGCCGCAAACTCAACCCCCAGGGGTTCGATTACTACGAAATCCTCATCGGCCAGGGGCCGTACTACAACCCGCCCATGCGAAAGATCGGACACGAGGAGCCCGTCAAGCACACCGGATACACCACCGACATCATCACCGACCTGGCACTGGAGTGGCTCAAGAACGACCGCGACAAATCCAAGCCGTTTATGCTCATGTACCAGCACAAGGCCCCGCACCGCAACTGGCAGCCGGACCCGAAGCACCTCACCATGTACGACGACGTCACGATTCCCGAACCCGATTCCCTCTTCGAGGGTTACGAAGGCCGACCCACAGCCGTCAAGACCCAGGACATGACGATCGCCAAGACGATGAACCGCAACGACCTGAAGTTGACGCCCCAGCGCGGCCTGACGCCCGAGCAGCGCAAGCCGTGGGACGCCGCCTACGGCCCGAAAAACAAGAAGTTCGAGGAGGCCAAACTCCAGGGCAAAGACCTCATCCGCTGGAAATACCAGCGCTACATGAAGGATTACCTGCGGTGCATCGCCTCGATCGACGACAACCTCGGCCGCGTCCTGGAGTACCTCGACTCCAGCGGCCTCGCCGCCAACACCATCGTCATCTACTCCTCCGACCAGGGTTTCTACCTGGGCGAGCACGGCTGGTTCGACAAGCGATGGATCTACGAAGAGTCGCTCCGGACGGCGCTGCTGGTCCGCTGGCCCGGCGTCATCAAGCCCGGCAGCGTTAACTCCGACATCGTCTCGCCGCTCGACTTTGCCGAGACGTTCCTCGACGCGGCCGGGGCCGAGATTCCGGCCGACATGCACGGCCGCTCCTTCCTCCCGCTCCTCAAGGGCCACACGCCCGACGATTGGCGCAAGACGTTCTACTACCATTACTACGAGTGCCCCGGCGCCCACCACGTCCGCCGACACTACGGCGTGGCCGACCGCCGCTACAAACTCATCCACTTCTACGAGAAAGACGTGGACGAGTGGGAACTCATTGACCTCAAGGCAAACCCCGGCGAGAACCGCAACTTCTACGGCGACACCAAGTATGCCGACGTGCAGGCACGCCTCCACGCCGAACTCAAGCGCTTGCGCCAACACTACAAGGTGGCGGACCAGGACCCGGACGCGGCCTCACGCAAACGTTAAGCGGTCTTACGTAAGTCTTTTGCTCTGGCGAGAACGGCGCCCGCCGCTCGCGGCTAGTTTACACTCGCACCCGACCAGCCATGTGAGAAAACTAGCCGCGCACGTAAGTAAGCGGCGCGAGCCCCTGGGCTACCAACCCAATCAGGTCTCGCCACGGCATGCGCAC
>CAZIJC010000061.1:0-24209 GCA_964539385.1 uncultured Anaerolineales bacterium
ATCCTGTTGTATGCGGCGGGAGGCTGTATATCCGGTACGGCGACAAACTCGGCGTGTATGACGTCTCGGCTCGGAGACGCAAGTGACACTGCGAACAATAGCCCCCCCAGACCTCTTGCTGGCCTGTCCTTTTGACGGTCGTCCTCTGCTGCGTCGGACTGGCTCGCGCACAGGAGTTCAATGCGACGGGCGACACCGACCCGAAGCACAAGGCTCCACCCTGACACAAGGGGGAAGTGGTGGTGACGTTCGACGCCAACATCGAGACGCTCGCGGGTAACGTGACGTACACACGGGACGACCGGACACTGCTTGCGGAGTTCGCCGTAAAGGTGCTTGACAGCGACGCGATCAAGCGGATGAGGGTCGATTGACCGGCAAGAGTGAGACGGCGTGTCGTGGCCGGTCGTCCACAAGAGAGTGGGCAGCCCAGGCGGTGATATCCCGAATGCCCATCTTCCGGGCGTTGAGAACCGACTCCTGGAGTTCGGGACCGAATCTACCGAGGCCGCATTCACATGCCGAAAACAGCACTCTCTTGCACGACGGTCGCATCTTCGTGATCGGTGGTCGGAGCGTGAACCGGGTGGAAGCCGCTATCTGGGTGCTTTCAGCCGGCAAGTGGAGCCGGTTCGGCAAGTTGCCTGGCCCGCTGATCGGACCTGCGGCCAGGACCATCGGCGGCCGCCTGGTGGTTGCAGGTGGAGCGCCCAGGGGATACGATCCGCAGTCGCGAGTCTGGGCGCAAGAGATGAATCGTTGAGCCTCGCGGGAGGCGCGAAGTGGGCCGTGCTTGGTCAACGACTGTGTTGCCGCTCGTGCAGCAGTGTTTTACGAATCCGCTTGCTTGAGGAGGCCTGTCATGCGATATCGAACCGCCTGTATCGTTGTGCTCTTGCTGACCGTTTCTTCGACAGCCATCGCGCAGTTTCCCTGGCAGAAACCAGTGCCCAGGAGCAAAGAGGCGGTCGCAAAGATCCTGGGGCCGACGACCCGGAAAGAACCGTCGCGCGACCTGAACATCGTCTGGGTCTGGGGCATCGACAAACTCCACGCGAAAGAAACCCACGAATACGCCTGGGTCATGGACCGCTACGTGAATGTGCTTCTACCTCAGGTCCCGCGCGTCACGGTCACTTCCTCCATGTATTTCCCGAAGAAGGAACTTTGGGAAAAGGCCGACCTGGTCGTCTTCTACCTGTGGCCGCGTGGGGAGGGGTGGGATTACGATCTCATCGACGCCTACCAGAAGCGCGGCGGGGGCCTGATCGTCATCCACATGGCCCTGATGCAGGGCTCGGGTGAGGAGTTGTCGAAGCGCATTGGGATGGCATGGGACCACCGACAGGGCGCCACCAAGTGGGGCGTGTTGCCCGCGCCGGTGACGCTTACGGAGGCGGCAAGAGCATCTCCCATCTTCAAGGGCTTTCCGGCCAAGTTCCATCTGGCGGAGGAGTTCTACTGGCATCTGCGGGGCGACCCGGCGGGGATCACTCCGCTGGTGACGTCGCCCGCCGGACCGGCCATCGCCAACAAACCATTGAAGGGCCCGCCCAGGACGGAAGATCTGGACGGCAAGAAGTGGCCGGTCATGTGGACAAAGGAGGTAGGCCGGGGCAGGGTGTTCGTCTCGGGCGCCGGCCACAACTATTTCACGTTCAACGATCCCTACTTCCGGATCATTCTGCTCCGGGCCATGGCCTGGACCATGCACGAGTCGTTTGATCCATTCAAACCGCTGGTGGCGCTCCATCTCCAGCGGTAGGGATTGGAGTCTAAACAGGAGTTTGAGGGTTCCTGAAAATGGAAGGGTACGTCATGAACGAGAGAGCACGGGCGAATCGTCCGGAGAACGCCGGCAAGGACGGAACGGACGGCATCTCGCGGAGGGCTTTCCTGAAAACCTCCGCGGTGGGAGCGGGTGCTGCGGCGGCCGGCATGGCCAAGGTGGCCAACGCGAGCATCGAGCGGCCGAGGCCACCTCGGCTCGACCACCTCAAGTCCGACAACCCCCACGGGGGCCAGTTGGTGGCGCATGCCCTCCGGCGCGAAGGGGTCTCGCGCCTGTTTACCCTGTGCGGAGGACACATCCTTCCTATCCTTGATGGATGCCTCGACGAGGGCATCCAAGTCTTGGATGCACGGCACGAGGAAGCCGTCGCGCACATGGGCGAGGCCTGGTCGTGGATCACGGGTGAGGTAGGGGTCATCTCCGTCACTGCGGGCCCCGGGCTGACGAATGCCGTCACCGGCGTTGCCAACGCGTATGAGAATGGCGTGCCGATGCTGATTCTGGGCGGACGCAGCAGCCTCCAGGACAACGAAATCGGGTCGCTCCAGGACATTGACCAGATGGACCTCTACGAGTCCATTACGAAGTGGTCGCGCGTCTGCCACGACACCGAGCGCATCGGCGAGTATGTGGCCATGGCGTTTCGCCACGCCCTGAGTGGGCGGCCGGCGCCGGTGTATCTGGAGTTGCCCCAGGATATCCTCATGAACCGCGTGAAGAAATCCGAAGCACGATTTCCCGCGGACTATCGCGCCACAGATCGTCCCCGGGGAAGCCGGGACTGCATCGCTGAGGCCGCAAAGATACTCTCCGAAGCCGAGCGCCCGGTCATTGTGGCCGGGGCCGGCTGCCGATGGTCCGATGCGCAGGTGGCGCTGAAGGGCTTCGCCGAACACACCGGCATCCCGGTTGTCACCCATTCGGGAGGCCGGGGGACCTTGCCCGACTCGCATCCGCTTTCGGTGTTTCCAGCGTCTTCTGCCGCGCTGCGGGCCGACGCCGTCCTCTTGTTGGGCGTACGGGTCGATTTCATGATGGGCTACGGACGAATGTTCCCGAAGCCGACGAAGGTTATCCAAGTGGACATTGAACCCTCTCGCTTGGGTTTCAACCGTGGGCCCGACTGCGCGGTTGCCGGCGACATCGCCCACGTGCTCGAAGACCTCCAAGACGCCCTTCCGAACACTGCGAACCGTCCATGGGGCAAGAAGGCCAAGGAGGGGGTCAAGTGGGGCGTGAAAAGGGGCCGCGCCAAAATCAACTTCGACGCTGTCCCGTGCCATCCGCTCCGGGTCGCCGAAGAACTGCGTGATTTCGGAGGCAAGGACGCATGCTACGTTATCGACGGCGGATTCACCAGCGTGTGGTCCATGGGCGTCCTCCCCGCCGAACGTCCCGGCGACGTGATGGGGGTAACCAGCGGTCCCATGGGATGTTTGGGCGTTGGGCTGCCCTTCGCCCTGGCTGCGAAGTCGGCCAACCCGGAGCGAAACGTCTTCCTGATATGCGGCGACGGCTCGTTTGGGCTGAACGCGGTCGAGATGGACACGGCCCTGCGCCACAATCTCCCGGTGGTGGCGGTCATCGTCAATGACGGCGCCTGGGGCATGATCAAGGCCGGCCAGATCGGCATGTACGGAAGAGACCGCCTTGTAGCGACCGAACTGGGGCACGTTCGCTACGACAAGTGGGTGGAGGGCTTCGGAGGGCACGGCGAGTTCGTCGAACAGCCGGGGGACATCCGTCCCGCTCTCCGGCGCGCCCTCGCTTCGGGCAAACCCGCTTGCGTCAACGTCATCTGCCAGACCGTGCCCAGATAGCACGAAAAGGAGCACGCCATGACGTCACGCGAGAATCGCTTGAACCGTCGAGACTTCCTGCGGAAGTCGGCCGCCGGTGCTGCGCTGGCTGGGTTTGCGATCGTACCTCGACACGTCTTGGGAGGGCCGGGCCATACGGCGCCGAGCGAGAAGGTCAACCTGGCCTGCATCGGCGTGGGCAATCGCGGATGGCAGGTCATTCGAGGCATGCAGCACCACAACATCGTCGCCTTGTGCGATGTCGATTCCAAGTATCTGGCAGAGGCGTCCAGCCGCTTCGAGAAGGCGAGGACGTACCGCGATTTCCGCAGGATGCTCGACAAGGAGAACAAGACCATCGACGCCGTCGTGGTCGCCACGCCGGACCACGTGCACGTCCCGGCTAGCGTCATGGCCATGAAGATGGGCAAGCACTGCTATACCGAGAAGCCGCTCGGCCACAACATCCATGAGGTCCGCACCGCAACGCAAGTGGCCAGACGGTACGGCCTGGCCACCCAACTTGGCAATACAGGGCATTCCGGACACAACTACCGTGGTGTGGTCGAGTTGATAAAGGCCGGGACGATCGGCGAGGTCAAGGAAGTCCAGGCGTGGTGCGACAACGAGTGGGATACCCCGCCGAGAGTCGTCAGCAACCGCCGCGACCGCGACCGGCCGAAAGACAGACCGCCCGTTCCGGAGCACCTGGATTGGGACCTCTGGCTGGGCCCGGCGCCGGTTCGCCCGTACCATCCCGCGTATCATCCCATGCATTGGCGCGGTTGGTGGGACTTCGGCAACGGCCGGCTCGGCGACATGGGGTGCCATCTGATCGACCTGCCGTTCTCGGCGTTGGACCTGAAGTACCCGCTGACGGTCGAGACCCAAGGCCCGAAGGCCCATCCCGAGAGTGCGCCCACGTGGCTCATCTGCACGTGGACCTTCCCCGGGCGAGGCGACCGGCCACCCGTCGAACTCACCTGGTACGACGGCAACAAGCGGCCCGAATTGCTGAAGGAAGTGGACCCGCCCGACTCCAACTGGCCCTGGTACGTGCTGTTCGTCGGCGCCGACGGGATGCTGATTGCCGGAATAGAGTCATTCAAACTGTACCCGGAGGACAAGTTCGCCGGCGTCCGGCGGCCGCCGCTGCCCAAAGGTCAGTCCCATGCCCAGGAGTGGCTGACGGCGTGCAAGACGGGCCGTCCGACCGGCTGCCACTTCGGCTATTCCGGACCCCTGACCGAGACCGTGCTGCTGGGAACGGTCGCCCATCGCGCCGGCAGGAAACTGGAGTGGGACGCGAAAAACATGAAGGTCACGAACTGTCCGGAGGCGAACCAGTTCATCCGACGCGCCTACCGCGAAGGGTGGACACTGTAGATTGGAGAGGATGCAAATGACAGCGCGGCCGTCTACTTGGTTGCGAGTCTTGGCCACCACGCTTCTGCTGCTGCTCGGCCGGGCCGTCGGCGCCGGCGAAGATGCCTGGACGCCGTTCGGCGCCGATGAGGACTTCGCCGCCTGGCACCAGCCGACCGGCGATTGGTACGTGGCCGGCGACGCCATGGTCGATCCGAACGACGAGAAGCGTCTGGTTGGGAAGCCGGGCACCGGAGTGATGATCAACGGCAAGACCGGCCGGACACGAAGCCTCGTGACGAAACGTGTCTTCGACGACGTCGAGTTGCACGTGGAGTTCATGGTGGCCCGCGGCTCCAACTCCGGTGTGATATTCCACGGCAATTATGAAATCCAGATCCTGGACAGCCACGGCATCGAGAAGCCCACGGCGGGCCACTGCGGTGGGATCTATCCCCGGGCCGAGGCCAAACCGACATACCACCACATCGACAAGGGCTCTCCGCCCAGGGTCAACGCCGCCAAACCGCCGGGCCAGTGGCAGACGTTCGACATCATCTTTCAATCGCCCAGATTCGACAAAGACGGCAAGAAGACGGCCCACGCCCGGTTCGTCAAGGTCGTGCACAACGGCAAGGTGATCCAGGAGAACCACGAAGTGCCGTATGCGTGCGGCCCGAACTGGGAGCGCAAGCAGTACCCCCGTGGGCCGATTATCATCCAGGGTGACTACGGTCCGATTGCGATTCGCAACATTCGCGTCCGGGACTGGAAGGGCGACGCCGGCGAGAGGCCGCTGAACGTCCCGCCGGAGGGCTTCACCGCCCTCTTCAGCGGCAGGGATTTTTCAAGCTGGCGCATGTCGCCCAAGGCCAAGCAATTCTGGTCTATCGAGGACGGCGTGTTGAAGTCGCACGGTCTTCTCAAGGAGTGGGGCGCGGACCTGGCGACCGAGAAGGCGTATCGCGACTTCGTGCTGACGCTCGAGTTCAGGATGCCCACGATATCCGACAGCGGCATCATGTTCCGCAGGCTCATTCCAGAGATACCAGGGTTCGGAAACCAGGAACAGTTTAACCTGAGATCCAAGGGCGGCATGGGGCACCTGGAGAGTTACTACTTCCTGCCCAAACAGACCGCGGAGAAGATGCAACTCAAGGAGGACGAGAAGCCCCACGTCCGGCACATTGATCCGGAGGTGGGGGTATGGCACAAGGTGAAGATCACCATGCGCGGCCGCACCATCACCACCGAATTCGACGGCGAGGTGCTGCTCGACAACTTCAAGTACCACGACTGGATGATCAACATGGAGCCGGCGTCCATCCGGCTGCAGAAGCACAAAGTGGTGCACGGACAGAATCTCGGCAAGGAGAATCCCTGCCCGATCGAGTACCGGAACATCTTCATCAAAGAGATTGAGCCGTCCGAGTCAGGCGCGGCACGTGAAATGAATGTTCCACCACCGGGGTTTACGGCTCTCTTCAACGGCAAGGATTTCACCGGTTGGCGACTCGACCCGAAGCGCAAAGCCATCTGGTCCATTGAGGGCGGCGTACTCAAGGCGCTCGGCCCCCTGGAGGAGTGGGGCGCGGACCTCGATACTGTAAATACATACCGGGACTTTGTGCTCTTAATTGACTATCGCCTGCCGGCCGCTTCAAACAGCGGGGTCTTTGTCCGTGGGCTGGTTCCCGCGCAGGTATTGGGAGGCCGGGAGAAGATCAATATCGGTCCCGGATGGATGGGGCACCCGCTGAGTTTTCATTACCTTCCGCCCGACATCAAGCTGGCAAGCACACAGTTTCCCCGCGTTAAGGATATCCGTCCCGAGGTCGGGGGCTGGCACACCATGAAGCTCACCCTGGTCGGTCAGACGCTGTCGATCGAAGTTGACGGCGAGGTTATTCTCCGCGACTTCACGTATCCGGAGGGGTACCTGAGCATGAAGCCCAGCCCCGTCGGCCTCCAGAAACACAGGCGAGAGATCGTGGACGGCAAGCTGTCCGATATGCCCGTTGAGTTCCGCAACATCTTCATCAAGGAAATCAAGCCGCCCGCGTCGGATGCGGCGCGTAAGGTGAATGTTCCGCCAGAAGGTTTTACGGCACTGTTCAATGGAAAGAACTTCAGCGGCTGGCGATTATCGCCTGCGGTGCAAGACGCCTGGTCCATCGAGGGCGGGATCCTCAAGTCCCACAAGACGATCAAGGATTGGGGTGCCGACCTGCGGACCGTGAAGAAATACCGGGACTACGTGCTGCTGGTCGATTACCGGATCCCGACGATTTCCGATAGCGGGATTTACATCCGGGGACTCATGCCGGGGATAGGGATCTTCGACCGGGACCGGTGGGAACAATTCAACCTCAGGTCCTGCGGCGGCACCGGAACTCTGGAGAGTTTTCGTTTTCAACCGCCGGATCGGCGAGTGGCGCCTCCGCGCGTGCGCCCGATCGATCCCGAAGTGGGGGTCTGGCACACGGTCAAGTTGACGCTGGTCGGGAAGACCCTGTCCGCCGAGTACGACGGCGAGACGATCATCGATGAGTATGAGTATGCGGACGGGGTCCTGAGCATGGAGCCCAGCGTGATCCGGCTCCAGAAGCATCCCCCGTCGGAGATCGGCGGCGAGATGAGCGACTGCCCCATCGAGTTCCGTAATGTCTTCATCAAGGAGCTCAAGCCTCCCGGCTTTCCCAAGGTGATTCGGCGTCCGGAGCTGAACACGCCTCCGAGGGGCTTCACCGCACTGTTCAACGGCAAGGACTTCACCGGCTGGCAGGTGACACCGGCGGTCAAGGAGGCCTGGACCATCGAGGACGGCGTGCTGAAGGCGCACGGCGAGATCGAGAAGTGGGGTGCCGGCCTCGTGACGGAGAAGAAGTACCGGGACTTCGTCTTACTGGTTGATTTCAGGTTCCCGGCCATCTCCGACAGCGGGATCTGGTTTCGCGGCATTCCGGGAATCATGGGAGGCATGGAGCAGTTCAATCTCATGTCCGTTTACGGCACGGGGAACCTGGACAGTCTGGATCATCTTCCAAAGGACGTTCAGCTCTCGTTCCGCGACGCGGCCTATACCCCGTTTTTCTACTGCCAGCCGGATTACTATCGCCTGAAGGATCCGCCGGTCCGGTATACGGACCCGGAGGTCGGCGTGTGGCACACGGTCAAGCTGACGCTGATCGGGAGGACCCTGTCCGCCGAGTACGACGGGCAGGTGATCCACGACCGGTTCGAGTACCCTGAAGGCACGATCAGCATGGAGCCGGCCGTCATCAGACTCCAGAAGCACATCCCCCAGCGGATCGCGGGCAAGCTGTACAGGGAATGCCCCATCGAGTTCCGCAATGTCTTCATCAAGGTCCTGGGGCAGGGCTCGGCCGAACGACCGGCCACGCCGGGCCACCACGCTTTGGGCTCGCCCCATGCGAGACTGCCTTCCCGAATTGAAGCCACAGACCTTCCCCCGGGCTATGATCCACGGAAGCACCAGGAGTACGTGGATCGGCGATTGGCTCAGATGACCGACCGGCAGAAGGCCCTGCTAGCCCGACTCTGGGCGGAGAAGAGGCGAATCGACCCCAAAATGCCCAATCGCGGGGCGTCGTTCGTGAAGATCATGGCGTACGTGATCGACAACCAAATACAATAAGGCCAACCCGAAAGCACCAAGGGAGAAACAGATGAATCGCAAATCAGGACTTACACGACGTGAGTTTGTGGGCGCTGCTGCAAGCGCGGCTGCGTTTACGATTGCTCCGCGACACGTTCTTGGCCGAACAGCTCCAAGTAACCTCGTCAATATCGCTGCTGTAGGTTCAGGAGGGCACGGGGCCTTTGTCGTTAACCAAATGCTCAAGGCAGGCGGAATAAACGTGGCTGCCCTCTGCGATGTGGATAGCGAGTTCGCGAGACACATTGAAACAAAGGAGTATGGCAGCCGCAGAATCACAGGCCTCTACAAGCGGTTCCCGAATGTCCCACAATACAAAGATTTCCGGGTTATGCTCGATCAAGAGCAGAACAATATCGATGCGGTTGTGGTCACGACTCCCGAACACACACACGTCTCCGCCGCCGCGATGGCCATGAAGAGGGGCAAGCACGTCTTCAGCTCGAAGCTACTTGGACACAACGTCTATGAGATACGCCTGGCAACCCAGCTGGCCGAGCAACACGGGGTGATTACCCAGATGGGAATCGGAAACCACACCACCGAGATATTCCATCAGGCTGTCGAGATAATCCAGGCCGGTGATATCGGTGAGGTTAGCGAGGCTTATGTCTGGTGTGATAATGAATGGGATCCACATCAGGGGCCTAAGGCTTGGCCACCGAGAGCTGTAAAGGGCTATAATCCTGAGAATGCGGATAGGCAGTTAAGGGAAAAGACGCCCATCCCAGATCACCTGGATTGGGATTTATGGCTGGGACCGGCAGAATACCACCCCTATCCAGGTTTCGGACGCGGTTTTTACCATCCCTCGAACTGGCGCAGTTGGTGGGATTTTGGCAACGGAAGGATTGGGGACATCGGTAGCCACGCCATCGACTTGGTATTCTGGGCACTGGACCTCAAATACCCATTAACGGCTGAAGGGGAAGGGCCCGGCCGTGCCGGGTTGGAACGTGTGCCTCCCTGGCAGAAAGCTACATGGACGTTTCCGGCGCGAGGAAACAAGCCGCCGGTGACACTGAAATGGTGCCACGGCAATACGCGTTTTGATGAACTACAAGACCTGGATCTGCCTCACGAGTGGCCCATTGCCATGCACTTTGTTGGTACGGATGGGAGGCTGACGATGCAGATCGAAAGGGGGCCTGCCGGCCCAATGGAGTTGCACCCGAAATCTAAGTTTGCCGATTACACGCCGCCGCGCCGTACGCTCCCCCGATTTCCTGGTAGTGAGTATCACCAGTGGATACAGGCAATCAGAACCAACAATCCAGCGAGAGCCGAAATGCCTTTCAGCTACTCGGGGCCCTTGTCTGAGACGTTGGCGTTGGGGAATGTCGCCTATCGTGTTGGCAAGAAGCTCAAGTGGGATCCAGTGCACCTGAAGGCCACCAATGCTCCTGAAGCAGACAAGTTCATTCAAGGCAGTTACCGTCGAGGGTGGGAACTGGACAAACCCAAGATACCAACAGGAGTCCCATCAGAAGAGACAGGTAGTGCGCCAGATATCGGAAGGCGCCAGCCTCCTCGCTCGAAGCTTGAGAAGCTGCTCATCCGCATCGAGAAGAACGATCTGCCCAAGGCGTACGACATCCGGAAGCACCAGGAGTACGTGGACCGGCGTCTGGCGGGCATGACCGAGAAGCAACGCGCGCGGGTCAGTAATCTCTGGAAGGAGAAGCAGCGCGTCCATCCCAAGATGCCGAATCGAGGCAAGTCATTCGTTAGAATCATGGAGTACGTGGCCCGGAACGAGAAGTGACCCGCCCGGAGGCGCCGTATCCCCCCTCGCCGTCCACTGGGAGGAGCAGCCTCAGGCGCGGAAAGGAACGCTGTATGACACCGCATCGAGTCTACCCCTCCACCGACCGGGGGCGAAGTGTGGTTGCGTTCGCCGCCGCGTTGGCTGTCTCCCTGTGGCTGGGAACCGTTCTGCCGGCGGCGGAACTGCCGCCGGAGTTGCCCCTCTGGCCCAAGCCACCCGCCGATTACCCGAATACGGGCAAGATCAAGGAGAAGGTCCGGTCGTACAAATCGCCGGGTTCGCCTTCCGGACTGAACCGCGCGTTCAGTTCGGTCTCGGCCCCCACGTACAGCATCCACCGCCCTCAGGAGCCCAACGGCGTGGGCGTGGTGATCTGCCCGGGCGGGGGCTTTCGCGATGTGTGGCTCGACCGGGAAGGCCACCACCTGGCGACCTGGTTGAAGCAACGGAATGTCACCTGCATGGTCCTGAAGTACCGCACTCGCCTCGCGGGCGACACGAACCGCGCCAATACATGGCCTAGATACCTGCTTGCCGTCCAGGCCGACGCCCGGCAGGCGATCCGGACCTTCCGTAAGCAGGCGAAGTCCCTCGGCGTTCGGCTGGACAGGATCGGCATTTGTGGTTTCTCGGCCGGGGGACATCTGGCATTAACGACGGCCCTCCGCGCCGAGGGGAAACTGGCCAAGGGCCAAGTCAGCGGGATGCCGGACTTCGCCGGCCTTTTCTATCCAGGGATTCCCGACGACGTCGGCAGGATCATGGTCGGCCGCACTGCCTCCGAGAGCGGCACGCCCGACATCTGCCCGATGTTCATCGTCAACGCTCGTGTCGATCGTCTGACTCCCGCAGACAAGTGCGTCGATTTCTACGCAATGCTGCTGAAGGCCGGCGTCAACGCGGAGCTTCATGTCTTCAGCAAGGGCTCCCATGGCTTTGGCTTAGGCGCCGGTCGAGGAAAGTCGGTGGCAATGTGGCCGACGAGCTTTGTGGCTTGGCTCAGCGACTTCGGGATGATCGATGACGAGGAGAGATCCTGGACGAAACGAGGGTAGAGTGAGAATGGATCGTCGCCGATTCCTGAAGCTGCTGATGTCCGGCGCCGTCGGGTCTTCGTTGGCCGGGGCCGGCTACGCGAGCATTCTGCCCAATCCGGACAAACATGAGAGATACAATGTCCTGTTCATAGCCGTCGACGACTTAAACGACTGGGTGGGCTGCCTGGGCGGACACCCTCAAGCCAAGACACCCAACATCGACCGACTCGCCGAGAAAGGTGTTCTGTTTGAACAGGCCTATTGTGCAGCACCTTTGTGCAATCCATCCCGTACGGCGATCATGACCGGCCTGAATCCTTCAACTACCGGCATTTACTGTAACGAAGGCTGGTTCCGTGATCATCCCAGGTTCAAGGACTGGGTAACGCTGCCTCAGTATTTTCGGAAGCACGGTTACGTCGCTTGGACGGGCGGCAAGATCTATCATCAGCCGGACGGGGAATTCTCAGATCCGATCGCATGGGACAAGCGATACTCGACGAAGATGGGAACGCCGTTTCCGCCTCTGGAGAAGCGTTATCAACATGGTATGCATGACAAGTTCTCAAACGAAATTCTGCAGCGGCTGATAGATTGGGGGCCAATTGAGCAGTCGACGGAAGAGACAAACGACTGGAGGACCGCACATCTGGCGGCCGAGTTCTTGCAGCAGAAACACGACAAGCCCTTTTTTCTGGGATGCGGGATCTTTCATCCGCATTTGCCCTGGTATGTGCCAAAGGAATATTTTGATTTACACCCTCGGGACACAATCCAGTTGCCAGCTCGCAAAGAGAACGACTTGGATGATATCCCGCCCATAGGCCGCCGAATGGCGGGAACAGATTTCAATATCATCAGGGAACACGGGCAATGGAAAAATGCCGTGCAGGGTCGTCTGGCTTCCTGTTCCTTCGCCGATGCCTGTGTGGGACATGTTCTCAGCGCACTGGAAAGGAGCAAGTATCGGGACAACACCATTGTCGTTCTATGGGGCGACCACGGCTATCACCTCGGAGAGAAAGGCCACTTTGCCAAGTCCGCTCTCTGGGAAGAGGCGAGTCGAACTCCCCTGATTATCTGCGCTCCAGGCGTTTCAAAGCGTCGAGGCCGCTGCAAACGTCCGGTCAGCCTGGTTGATTTGTACCCAACTCTTATCGAACTGTGCGGCCTGCCTGAGCGCGACGATCTCGACGGCCGCAGCCTGGCCCCACTAATGCAAAACCCGGAAGCGGCATGGCCCTACCCGGCGATCATCACCCACTCGCCCTGGTGGCACGGTACGAATCACGCGATTCGCACGGAGCAATATCATTACATCCACTATAGCGACGGCGGAGAAGAGCTCTACGACATGTCAAACGACCCGAATCAGTGGAAGAATCTGGCAGGTGACCCGGAGTATTCGGGAATCAAAAAGGAATTGAAGGCGTGGCTGCCGAAGGTGAATGCAGAACACTTCCGGCCGGAGGCGCCGAGCGATGAGTAACTCAACAGGAACTCCTGGAATGGGCTATTCGGCTGTCCGCGGAATTGGCATTACTGGCCGCCTGACGGCTTCTTCACTCCGGTTGAGCCCCGCATCCGGACGGCCCTGGATATGCCTGTGATTCGGTTCACAGGAAGCGAATGATGACTCAACATCCAACTGGTTGGCAACTCACTGCAGGCTTGGCCCTCTTGGCGGTCCTCGCCCCCTCGACGTATGGCAGTGGGGTCGACTCCGGGTCTCCTGGAGCAGCGTCGGATTCCGCAAAAGCGCTCGTTGAGGCTTCAGGTATCAAGGGGGGACTGGTCGTGGTGATCGGATGCGATGACCCGGCACTCCTGGCGGACCTGCGGGGGGCCGGTCCCTACCTGGTCCATGGCCTGGACGACGATCCAGGAAAGGTCGCTGCCGCGCGAAAACACCTCCGGCAGAAGAACCTCTACGGCCCCGTCACCGTCTCCCGGCTGCGGGGCGTACAGCTTCCCTGCGTGGACAGCCTCGTCAACATGATCGTCGTGACCGGACATACCCAGATCCCGGTCGACGAGATGATCAGGGCGCTCTCCCCCAGGGGCGTCATCGCGGACATTTGCAAGTCAAAGGCTGAGATCACCCGCAAGGATTGGCCCGCGGAACTGGACGAGTGGACCCACTACCTCTACGACGCCTCCAACAACGCCGTATCGAATGACACGCTGGTCGGTCCGCCACTGGGCCTGCGTTGGACCTGCGGCCCCGAGTATGCCAGGAGCCACGAGCACTTCGCCAGCATGAGCGCGATGGTCACGGTCGGCGGACGGGTCTTCACCATCATCGACGAAGGACCCATCAGCTCGGTCTTCCTGCCGCCCCAATGGAAACTGGTGGCCAGGGACGCCTTCAGCGGCGTGCTGCTATGGAAGCACCCCATAACGAACTGGGAATCCCACCTTCGGGGGTTTCGCAGCGGTCCACCCGAGATCGGTCGGCTCATGGTGGCAACGGGTGACCGGGTCTACGTCTCACTCGGTTACGGACAGCCGGTTGCGGTCCTCAATGCCCCGACAGGAAAGCAGATGGCCACACTTGCCGGCACCAGCGGCGCGCGCGAGCTGCTTCTGACAGGCGGGGTGCTTTATGTTCTCGCTGACGACATGACGGCGGCCCAACACGAGGAGCGGAAGAGGTGGATCAACCGGATTTCCCCGACGCTGAAGATCTGGTATCGCTTTCCGCGCGAGGCGATTTCGATGTACGGAACCCAGCGGATCGTCGCGATAAAGACCGGCTCCGGCAAGTTGCTCTGGAAGCAGGAATTCAAGGCTCCCGGCGAGGTCATGCCCACAACTATGGCGGTCGACGATGGAAGGGTCTGCCTTCAGACCGTCTCGCATGTGGTCTGTCTCAATGCCTTCGAAGGCAAGGAGTTGTGGCGCAGCCAGCGCCCGGTGGCAAGAAGCCGGCTCTCCTGGTCCACGCCCACCCTGGTCATCCACGACGGTGTTGTGCTGAGCGTCGACCGCGCGGAAAAGGACAATGCGGACCAATCCCCGCCGGCCCAGGGCAGCAAGTGGCTCATCTCCAGCGGCGGCCAGGAGAAAAAGCAGGACGCGGAGATGGTCGCATTCTCTCTCGATGACGGCAAGGAGTTGTGGCGTGCGCCCTGCTTCGAGAATTACAACCTCCCGCTGGACATCTTCGTGATCGACGGCGTGGTCTGGGTTGGCAACCTGCGCGGCGGCAGCGACCCCGGCTTCACAGAAGGGCGCGACCTGAGGACCGGCAAGATCACCGCCACGATACCCGCCCAAAAGGCTTGGGGGCACCATCGCTGTTACCGGAACAAGGCGACCGTTCGATGGTTGCTGGTGGGCCGCGGCGGCATCCAGTTTATCGACCCGGTCAGCGGCTCCGTCAAAGGGCACTCGTGGGTGCGGGGAACGTGTCAGTACGGCATCATGCCCGCGGGCGGCCTCATCTACGCGCCGCAGCATTCCTGCGCATGCCAGCCCGAGGAGATGCTGATCGGATTCAATGCCCTTTCTCCGCGGTCCTCCGCTGGAGAAGGCCCGCCGCCACTGGAGAAGGGCCCGGCCTATGATGAAATCTCGAATCTCAAATCCGTTTCCTCCACGACCGGATGGCCGACCTACCGCCGAGACGTCCGCCGAAGTGGCTACCAGGACCTGGCCGCGCCGGCCAAGCCGGGCGTCGCGTGGACAAGAAAGCTCTCCCCGCCCATCACTGCGCCGGTCGCGGCGGACGGCATGGTTGTTGTGGCCGAGAGGGACCGCCATGTGCTGCATGCCCTGTCGGCAGCGGACGGCGAGCCGGTCTGGACGTTCGTCGCCGACGGCCGGATCGATTCACCGCCAACCCTGTCGGGCGGCCTGTGCCTGTTCGGGACGCGAAACGGGTTCGTCTACTGCCTGCGGGCTTCCGACGGGGCGCTGGTCTGGCGATTCCGCGCCGCGCCGCGGGACCGGCGCCTCTTCGCCTACGAGCAACTCGAGTCGGTATGGCCGGTGCACGGGTCGGTGCTGGTCGACGACAAGCTCTCGGACGGTGTGGCCGCGGCATACTTCGCGGCCGGCCGGTCCTCTCGCATCGACGGTGGTATCCGCCTTTATGCACTGGAGGCAAAGACCGGCAAGGTACTCCACAAAACCGATGTAGACATGACCAGGGGCACCGGCGCCGGCAGAATCAGGCAGGGGGTGCTGCCTGACATCCTCTCCGCCCAGAAGGACACCGTTTGGATGCGCGGCCTGGGCGTCGACAAGAACCTGGCCCCGGTCAAGGACCTGCCCCACCTGTTCGCCCCGCGCGGGTTCCTGGATGACACGTGGTGGCACCGGACCTACTGGGTCTACGGCACAGCGATAGGAGGCGGTTACACGAACTGGCCACTGGTCGGCAACGTGTCGCCTGCCGGGCGGCTGTTGGCCTTTGACGGCGGGAAGCTCATCTACGGATACGGGCGAATGGCCTACCGTGCCGGTGACGGACACGTCCGCCCGGACATGGCGAAGGACTACAATCTGTTTGCGGAGGTTCTGGCTCCCTCACCGGCGGCCTCAAGACAGCAGGACAGGAAACGCCAGGTCAAGTGGACCACGCAACTGCCCTTCGTGGCCAGGTCGATCGTGCTGACCCGCGACGCCCTGCTGGTCGCAGGCGGAAAGTCGCCCACCGAAAGCGCCGAGAGTCACGGCCCGGGCACTTTCTGGATCGCTTCGCGCGAAGACGGCTCAAAAAGGGCCGCATGCGCGCTTCCCGCGCCGCCGGTGCTGGACGGCATGGCATTTACCGATTCGGGTGTTTTCATCTCCGCAATAGACGGCTCCGTAGTCTGCCTTCGAACAAACCATGATGAATGCTTCCTGTCCGGTCTTCGTTGTCATAGTTCCCCGATTCTCACTCTGCAAATGACATCTTCCACTCCACCGTCTTGGTTGCCGACGGAACGATTCGAACCGTGGCAGTCTCTTTCTGACTGGTAGACTCTACCTTCTCGCCGCCGACCTCGGCGTTTCTCAGTCGAAAACCTTCCGGGAGATGGACCGTCAGCACATACGGATCGCCGCCGACCACGGCGCTCTTGCCGGAGAGGACGTTGCTGCCGCTATCCCAACGCTCGTCGAGCAGGCTGACTCCGCCCTGGGAGATGTGGCGCGTGGTCGAGAGGACCCACGGATGCGGGCGCGCCTCGCGGATGGCAAAGACCTGAAGTCCCGTGTTGTCGTCCATCGCCGGCGCCGTAAACGATCCTTTCGCCTTGCCCAGGAACTGCTGCGTCCAGAACTCGAAGACCAGGTACATGCGGTCGTCTTGCAGACCCAGGTCCGCGAACGCCACCTTCTGTTCCTCAGCGCCCTTCAGTTCCCAGCGGTGCTCCTGCCCCTGACGCACCCCCCACTGAAACCGCGCCAGCACCGACCAGTGGTCGAAGGGCCGGTCGATCTCCAGCATCCACCAAGGGGCCTCGCCGCCGTGCAGGCCCGCGTGATAGTTGCCGCGCCCCCTGGGCGAGTAGTCGTACAACTGCCCCGGCACGGTGAACAGCACGGGCGCACTGCGCTTCATGCCTTCCAGACTCAGGTCGTCCTGGTAGACCTCGGCCTTGTCGCTGACCATGAGCACGCCGCCGGCGATGCTGCAAAGGGCAGGCCGGATGATCGTTCGCATCGGCACAGGTTTCTTGGTGCCGAACACCGGCATCATGGCGTCGGGGTCCATGTAGTATTCGCCCATGATATCGCAATGGTCGGGATCGTTCCGCCAGACCACGCCGTTCCATGAACTGAAGCGCTGGAACTCGGCCGTCCCGAAGCCGTCGCTCCCCAGCCGGGCGCCGTCGACAAGGCCGATCACGTTCAGACTCGGGTGCACGCCCCAGCAGGCGAGAATATATACGTCGGGGCCAAGTTCCTCGCGGGCGGCCACGTCCCACTTGCGCAGCGTTTCGCCCGGCGTCTTGCCTATCTGCTTGAAGAACTCCGGCGCCTTGTTGTAGGCCCACAGCAGGTCCCCCGTCCCGTCGATCTTGACGTAGTCCCATCCCTGCTTCGCCAGCGCGCGATAGGTCACGCGAGCCATCCCCTCGAGCGCTTCCTTGTTATGCGTGTTGAGGCAGTAAAACCCGTTGTCCATGTGGAGCGTGCCGTCGGGCTTCTGCACGAACCAGTCCGGGTGTTCGGTGACGATCTTCTTCACATCGAGGCCGTTCGCCCGATGCACCCGATGCACCCAGATGCCGGGTTTCATGCCGGCCGAGCGAATTCTCTTGATGGTATATTCCGGGCCGCCCGGCCAGCGGTTGTTCCAGGTCAGCCAGCCCCGGGGACTGTTGCCGTTGCCGATCTGGTAGCAATCGTCGAGTTGGATGTACTCATACCCGAAGTCGGGCAGATGTTTTTCCGCGAAAACGTCAACCACCGCGTCCAGGGTCGTTTGGCTGAAGCCGTTTCGGTACGCCCACCACGTGCAGTAGCCCGTGAGCGGGCCCTTCCACACTTTGTATGTCCAGGGGGTGAAGTGCTTGATCTCCTTGTGCTTCTGGTAGAACCGAGGGCGAAAGACCAGTTCGACACTTGCGCCGCGACTCTCCCAGGAGAAGACGCGCTGCTGCTTCTCTTGCCGCATCGGCTTGATATGCGTCCCGCCGTCGGCCGGGCCGATCAGCATCCAGTCCCAGCGGCGGTCGTAGACGGCATTGTTTCGCAGGTTCCGACTCAACCCGACGCTGTTGCGGACGTACCGAAAACGCTTCTGGGCTTCGGACAGCGTTTCGGCCGGGAAGGATTCCTCGCCGCCTGTGAGCGTGCCGCGCAGCACCAACGTGACACCCTCTTGCAACTTGGCCGGGACAAACTTCAGACGCTGCTCCACTTTGTCGCCGAGCGTTTCCGCCGGTTCGAACTTGACAGCAACACCCGCCACTTCGCGTCCGCTGGCGTCTTCGACGCCGACGGTGGCGTCGAGAATTACGGTGTCGTGATACCGCAGCAACAGCCTTCCATCCCGGGCATTCCACTGAGCGCCTGCGGGAGCATTGGCAGGCGGAGCAACGTCTGCTGCGGAAGCGGCCGAAGCGATGCCGGTCCACGCAACAACCAGGCCCAGCATGAATAGCGATTTCGAAGGCATCATCTTCTCCCCTGAACTGCGAGTTCATAGTTTGAGAGCTGATTCGAATGACCTGGTCCGCAATTGAACCGCTTGGGCGGACGCATGGTAACAGAGCCAAGTGTTGTCTGCGTAACGCCGGTGATCATTGCCGTGCGGTTGGGCATGCATACGCTGGCCGTACCGAAAACCTTTGTGAAACGCATGCCATCCTTTGCCAGTTGATCGATGTTCGGTGTGTGGACAGACACGCCCCAGCAGCCGAGGTCCGGTCCCATATCTTCGCTGATAATCCAAATGATGTTCGGATGCTGGTGCGCGCTCGCCTCCCCGGCCCACAGCGGAGGGAAGGCGGCCATTTGGGCTATTGAGCCGATGCCGATGGTTTTGAGAAGTTTTCTGCGGTTCACATGAGTTTCCTGCGGAACGTCGGCCATGACACGCCCCGATTATTCGGGGACGTTGTCAATGGCCTTTGTTGGAACGGTTTCCTTGTCTGATCAGTGTTCTCCGGCAGGGTGACCTCAGCCATAGCCTATCAGCGTACGCAGCTCCTCAATGTGGCTCTCATAGATGCCTCGCGGGTTCGTGCTATGCTTCTTGCAGAGGGATGCCGCGTATCCGGTGGCGACGCCCATCTGGCCGAGAGTGCGCATGTTTCGTGGGCCTCCCAGACCGACGTGCGAGCAACTGAAACAGCGGCCTGCCATCATCAGGTTGGCGATGTTGCGGGAGTAGAGGCAGCGGAAGGGAATGTAATAGTCGCCGCCCGTGTGGCGAAAGATGTACCAGGAGAGGAAGTCCTGCTTCGCTCCTTTCATCGCCTTTTGAAAATGGAGGTCGACGAAACGGCTCTCGGTCACCACCGCGTCGGGGAACCGGCGTCGCTTAAGCATGTCGTCTTGCGTGTAGATGTAGTCGCCCATCAATCGCCGCGACTCCCGTTTGCCTGCGACATAGGCCACCCACTTCAGAGCGACCGTGGCGTTTTT
This sequence comes from uncultured Anaerolineales bacterium, assembly GCA_964539385.1. Taxonomy (GTDB): domain Bacteria; phylum Planctomycetota; class Phycisphaerae; order FEN-1346; family FEN-1346; genus JAUVZF01. The sequence continues at coordinate 19,529 of CAZIJC010000061.1, forward strand.
CGGGTCTCTCTTCGCATTGGCGAACGAGCCGTAGATGGCCCGCAGCATGTGGTCGCGGATATGTTCCGCATCCTTGATCTGGTGCAGATCCTGAGCCGAATACTCCCAGTACCATTCACCTTTGATGGCGGAGTGCCCCTTCGCCACGGGCATCGCCCAGGGCACGTCGGGAAAGTCCGAACGTTCGCCGGTCTGCTCAGAGTTCCAAAGCACGCTGGTGCCGAGCACGCGATTGTCGGGCGTCTTCGGGCTCCACAGATCGCCATGCTTCTCCCAGGCTTCTCCGAATTCGGTGTGTGCTTCACGTCCGTAGCGATGATCCGCTCCGGCCCAGTAACCCAACCAGCCGTCCCCCGTTGCGTCAATGAAGACCGGAGCCCGAAAGCGGCGGATGGTTCCCGTGGCTACCTCGCGGGCCTCCACGCCGGCGATGCGATTGCCGTCCTTCTCGAGTCCGATGGCGATGTGCCCGGCAAAGAGGTCGACGCCCGAGGCGGCCATGGTCGCTTCACGCTTGGCTTGGGCTTTCTTGGCATCGGCGTGCCCATTGGGATAGTGGGGCGTGTCGATGGTTTTTAGAAGCTCCTCGCATTTTCCGGATATGCCAAGCGTGTGGACGCGGACTTCCTGGCTGCAGTTGCCCCCGAAGATGGGACGGTCCTGGATCAGCGCGACCTTGAGTCCCTTCGACTTGGCCGTTAGCGCAGCGGCGCACCCAGCGATACCGCCGCCCACAACGACAAGGTCAAATGCCCGTTCCTCGATCTCCTTGCTCGCGCGACCGCCGAGGCGATCCTTCCAGGCGGCCAACTCCACGAGGTTGTCATTGGGGAGATTGGGCGAGGCTTCCCGGGAAAAGTAGATCGCATCCAGGCGGCCATCGAAACCCGTCAGGTCTTCCAATTCCACTTCAACCGGGCCTGGGGACGCTATGTCGAGGGTACCGCCAGTTTGCCAATGCCACCTCTGACCTTCAGCGCCGAAATCCGGCTCCAGTGGCGCACCATTGACGTGTACTTTGAACCGGCCCGGCGCCTGCCAGTCACCCGGGCACCAGTCTCGAGTTCGCACCCAGACATGCCATGTGCCCGACTTGGGAATTCTGACCGTAGTCCGGGCATTGGCAACGGGCCTGCCCATTCCATGCGCCAGCAGATAGCAGCCGCCCATCTGCTGATAATGCTGAGTATCAAGTTTCCATCCGCCCTGCTCCGCAAAGGATGCGGCCTCGACCAGGATCCCGGAGGTCGCCGGGGCAGGTTTTCCCGCCCCCAAGGCATAACGGAAGGGAACCGTCGAGGCCAGTCCAACGCCGCCAACGACGCGGATGAACCTTCTTCGGTTCAGACTCATGTTCAGTCCTCCGTATGAAGAGCGTGGGCGTCCTGGCCGTTATCGAGCGGAATCAACCGCACGGTGCGAAAGTGGATTTCGCCGCCTTCCGGCTTGTCCGCCGCCGAGGCAAACAGACCGGCCGCAAGCACGACCACAACCGCCACCAGACCAACACTACATCTCGTGACATTCCCCCCATTCTTCAACTCGACTCAGCCCGTACCAGAGCCATGTAATCGAGCCCCAGCATGAAAAACTTGTCTTTGAAGCGTTTGGCCCGCTCGTTGCCGCCGGTCAGACGGAACGTCAGTTTGTGCGTGCCCGGTGACAGTTCGACCGTCCCGAGTTCCTGCTTCGGGGCCGGTATGACTTTCGGGCCGTACAGATCGATCCCCTTCTTCAAGACCTTTCCGTCCAGCAACACGTCGAAGACGCCGTAGTCGGGCCCCAGCGTGAACCGGGCCGTCATCGGACCTTTGTACGGTTGCCCGACCTCGAACGTGACCGACATCTCTTTGCCGACTTCACCCTGCCACAGCAGTTGATGCCCGTTGCTCCAATCGCCGCCAAAAGGTTTCATCCCCTGCACCTTGGCCGGGCGATGGTACAGCACGTGCTGTTCACCTTCGTAGATCCCGTCCGCGGGCACCATGGCCGCGCGGTTCGGCTGTACGTAGTAATCGACGCGCCGCTCCACGGGAGCCGGTTGGTACAAATCCGCTTCTCCCGCCGTCTGGTACCAGTAGGCCGTGCAGGCGTACAGCAGCGGCCAGTTGTTGGGATGGTACTTCTCTATCACCGCCTCGAAACGCTTTTGAAACGGCACGTTGTCGGCCAACTGGAAACGGTTGTTCGACACGTGCCCCAGGCTGTCGTTCTTGTTAAGCGGCTGGTTCAGCAGGGCGCTCTCGAACTCGACCGGATTATGAGCCGCCCAGGCGTAGCCGAAGTAATCCTCGCTGCCGGTTCCAAACGTGGATGGGAACTTTTCTCCATCGACGAAGAACTTCTCATCGCCTTCGCCCCACCACCAGCCCCTGGCCGCCGCCAGCATCGTGCTGTAAATACGAGGCGCAAACTGCTTCGCATCGATATTGAGCACCTTGACCACCCGGCCGAACGGATTGGGGTTCCAGACGTGCAGATTCACGCCGACGAAACGGCCGCGGCCTTCGGTCACCATCAGCGGCCAGTCGGGCCAGCGCTCCCCGTGCGTGAACGACTTTTTAGCCACGCCGACATACGCGTCGCGATGCCACTTGGCGTGGAAGCGCAGCAGCGGCTTGTCGGTGTCGACCCGCTCGTGCATAACTTTCAACGAGAGCGTCCGCGATTTCTCTCCGTCGTTGGCGATGGTCATTCGGGCCGACTTCGAGAACGGCATGTACCAGTACGCATAGAAACCTTTCTCGGTCATACCGGTCGGGATCGACTTGAAGGGGTTGATGCCCGGCGCCGTTCCGAAGAAGTCGCCCAGCGGCGTCCACACGGCGGGCTGCCGGTCGTCGTCCCAGGTAATCGAAAGCGTCAATTCGCGCAGCGTGCGTATCGGGTCCTCGTCCGCGTACGGCAGGACGTGGATCTGCGAGATCGCCCGTCTGCCGGTCAACCGGCAGACATCCACACTCTTGCCCGGTTCGATCGTGACCGTTTCGGCGACGGTCTTCCGGTCGGCCCCCGGGGGCTTCGGATCGGTGCCTCTCGCGGCAAACACGTCGTTGGCCTTCTGAAGAGCCGCCTGCTCCTCTTCATTAAACTCGCCGCGGAAACTGGGAACGGTCGTGCCTTCGGGAAACTGCGTGTAGGTGATCTGATAATACGCCCCCCAGCCCTTCTCGTAGACGATCCTGCACGACTTCTGGAAGGGAATCGGCACAAAACTATTGCGCCCGCGCGACAGCGTGAGCACCAGTTCCGGATAGGCGAACATGCCGCTCTGGTTGTTGAAGAACTCGCTATAGGGGATATCGAGCGCCGGTTTTTCGAGGCCATCGATGAAGATCTTGATGTGGCCTTTGCCCGCCGACGCGGACCAAACCCGCCAGATGACCCCCGGCCCGTCGATCTCCGCGACGACCATGCTGGTCCCTTCCCGGCGAATGGCCCCGCCCCCGTCCCAGTTGGCATGCCAGTTCTCGTACTGTCCCTTCTCCGCATTGTACTTGGCTCCCCGGTCCCGACTGGAGAAGTTGCCCGATCGCTCACCCGGAAGCGGCGGCGTCGCCAGCCGCTCCAGATCGTAGAGCCTGGCGACGATATCGGCGTAGCTCAGCCTCTGCTGGGCGGCCGCGCCGCCACAGAGGCACGCCGCGACCAGCACGCACGCCGGTACCTGAAAGCGAAACAGATCAAGGCCTGCCCGTCTGGATGAATGCATGATTGACCTCCACAGTGATTTCCTTGCCCGTGACGGAGACGAACGTCACCTTGCCGTCGCCAAACCGCGCCGTCCGGACATTCTCGAATCCCGCGGGGACCCTCACCGCGCCTTGGATAAAGTTCACGGCCGTCGGCCTGGTCGGCGAAAGCGCGACGGCCGTCGGGAATCCCTGTTTCGTGATGACGTTCGGCCGGGTCGACGGTCCCAGCCCTTCCGCAAATTACGAGCAGGTCTCCTCGAGTCCCAGGCAGCGGTTGCGCCCGTTCCACGCGAAGCCGCGCCGGCCCTTGTTCGAGATCCAGAAGACCGTCCCCGGCATCAGGGAAGCGCCCTTGAGCGAGAACCAGAGATATCCCTTCTCCTGGCACGTCGCCGCCGTCCATGCCGGCTCGGCCGAGGGTTTCTTGAACAGTTGCACCAGGTCGGTAAAGCCCGTTCGCTGCGGGAAGGACGAGCAGTCGGCGGGCCCGGAGTCTCTGGACAGCACGGGGACGCTCGTCAGGTCGGTGAACGTCTTGTTGACGGCCAGCGACTGGTACTCCCGGTTGGCCGGGTTGCTGAAGAGCACGGGGCAGGTCATGCCCATCTCGAACGGGCTGACGGCGATGCGGAGACTGCCCTCTTCCTCCGGCACGGCCAGCGTGCAGTGGTGTCCGATCGGCATCTTCCCGGAGTACCCCTCGATGACGTGGGTGGTGTAGACGACATTCTGGCCGTCGATGAGGTGGACCTTCTTGGTGATCTTGCCCTTGCGGACCGTGGTCTCGAGGGTGAGCGTCAGCGTCGCGATGCCACCATCGCGCCTCACGTCGACGAAGCGCCACTTCGCCGACGACGGCTCGCCGTGGCCGGTATGCTTCTCGCCGCCGACGGCCTCAGCGTTCGCGCCGAACGGCATGCAGAAGAAATCGCCCCTTAGCGGCACCAGCACGGGATCGGGCAGGTCCTTGAGGCCCTCGTTCTGCC
>CAZIJC010000062.1:0-24077 GCA_964539385.1 uncultured Anaerolineales bacterium
CGCGGCTCGTTTTCTCGCGTGGCTGGTCGGGCGCGAGTGTAACTAGCCGCGAGCGGCGCGGCTCGTTTTCTCGCGTGGCTGGTCGGGCGCGAGTGTAACTAGCCGCGAGCGTAAGCGAGCGGAGACCCGCCGCGCAGGACCCGTTCCGCCTATATATAAGGTAGGGCCGCAGGGGGGATCGGCGCATTGCGCGGTGGGTCTCCTGACCCACCGCGCCCGAGTGGCGGCTGGCACCCTCCTGGCCGCGCGGCGGGTGCGGAGACCCGCCGCGCACAGTGCGGCGCCGCGCCACACACGGCCGCGCGGCGCCACTGCCGTGCCACCCGCCGCGCAAAATGGGATTAACCGCATGGCGCGCCAAAAAAGGGGCGGGACTGCCCCAATAACCGGCTTGCCGGGCCAAGAGCGGCGTTTGTGCGGGTCGAAGATGGGCAAGATACAGAAGGTGCGCAGCGAGACAATTTGAAGAAACTAGCGAAAAAATCCCGCTGCGATTTGACTTTCGCCAATCCTGGGCTATATTTCCCTAGCGTTTTTCGCCGTAATGGGGGCCATTGGACGCGCGCGCAGAGGTTGCGTCTCATGTCGAACGCGCAGCGTAGGCCCGGAAGTTAGGAGAGGGTTTGAGTCCATCCCAGGCGTACGCTCAAACCGTTGGCGTTGACACGACGACCCGCCGGCCACGGGGCCGGACGGGGTTCGGCATGTTTATACGTTTGACCTGTGAAAGCAGACGAGCACGGTCACGTCAGATGAGGGAGCAAGTCATGTCTAGTCACAATTCTCGCAACGTAGTGGGCGCCATCGCCGTCACGATGGTCCTCGGCGCGATGCTCGCCGCAGCGGGCACGGCACACGCGCTGCCGCTCTTGGAGGCCAGCATCAACGAGGGAGGCAAAGTCGGCTCCTACGCGGAGGCCGGCGGCGTGTACACCGTCCAGGCCAGCGGCGGCGACATCTGGGGCAACGACGACGGCTTCTACTTCGTGTACCAGGAGTTCGACGCCGCCGATACCATCGACTTCTACGCCTACGTGGGGTCGCCCACAGGCTTCACGGCCGTCGAAGGCGGCATCAACGACTGGGCGAAGGCCGGCATCATGATCCGCCAGTCGCTCGACCAGAAGTCCCAGAACGCCTGCACGGTCATCGCGCACAAAGACGGCAACGGCATGAACCCCCAGATCCGCCCGGCGTACGACGTCGGCACCAAGGGCACCAACGACACCGGAAGCCGAGTCGCTCACGACACGCCCGTGTGGCTGAGGCTGACCTACGACGGCATCAACCAGTTCGAGAGCTATTACAACATCATCGACCCGGGCGGCGCGGCGCCCAACCCCGCCAACTGGGTCAAGTTCAGCAACGACGGCACCATGGTCATGAACGGCGGCTCGGAACTGACCGGCACCATCATGGTGGGTCTGGCCCTGACCGCGCACGCCACCGGCAACCTGACCCAGATCGAGTTCTCAGACGTCCACGGCTTCGAGTTCTGGCTGTACGATCTCACGAGCGTCGCCGCCGACTACTGGGACCTGGACACAACCTGGGCCGGCGTCGTTCCACCGGCCCCCACCGTCCCCGACGCCGACACCGAGGTTACCGTGGACGGCGAGACCGTCACCGTTCGGGCCGAGAATCCTCCGGGCACGCCCCTGACGAACGTAGCCGGCAGCCTCGACATCACCGCGGGCGGCGTCGTCGTTGACACCGGCGCCACGCTGAGCGTCGTCGACATGACAACCGTGGACGCCGCCGCCGCACTCACCATCGACGGAACGCTCGACACGGGCAGATTCAACACCGCCGCCGCACTCACCATCGACGGAACGCTCAACGCGGGCAGCCTCATCACCGCCGCCGCACTCACCGTCAACGGAGCGGTTGACGCGGACAGCATCAGCACCGACTCCCTACTCACCGTCAACGGAACGGTTGACGCGGGCAGCCTCACCACCTCCGCCGCACTCACCGTCGACGGGACGCTTAACGCGGGCAGCATCAGCAACACCGATGTCGCAGCCCTACTCACCGTCAACGGAACGGTTGACGCGGACAGCCTCACCACCGTCGGCGCACTCGCCGTCAACGGAACGGTTGACGCGGACAGCATCAGCAATACCGCTCTTACAACCCTCGGCGCCGCCGGGTTACTGAAGGCCGGCGGTGGAGAGATTCAGGCCGTCACCACACTCGGCAACGCCACCGTCGAGGTCAACGCCGCCGGCACGCTCACCGCCACCGACCTGAACCTGGCCGCCGGCAGCATCTTCACCAAGGCCGGCGACGGCAAACTCAGTTTCACAAGCGGCGCCAGCAACACCATCGTCCCCGGCGACACGGTCAAGGTCGGTGCGGGCGAACTGTTCATGCAGTGCGCATCGAACCCCCTGGGCGGAGGCAACCTCGTCCTTGACGGCGGCACGTACAGCCCCGAGGGCACGCCGGTGGTACTGACCGGCACGCCGGGCCATCTCAACATGTCCGGGTTCATGAACCCCACCGACCACGTCAACAACCTCGACTTCAATAACGACGGCGACCCCGGCATCCTCGACGACGTGGCCGTCGGCACCGCCGATTTCACCGGCCTTCTCGACATTAACGGCGACGGCGCCTTCCGCGCGCTCATCCCCGGGATTACCCAGAACGACAACTATCAGACCCTTTTCGAGGGCGGGTTCAAGACCACCGGCGCCGGTGACTATTCCTTCCGGTTCCGGAACAGGGACGACGCGGTGGTGCTCTATATCGACCTCGACAAGGACGGCGTCTTTGAGCACGCCGGCGACCTGGGCACCGAACGAATCCTCGGCCCGAACGACGGCCAGGCACTCGTCAATCTGGACGCCGCCACCGAGTACAGGATTGCCTTCGGGCACGCGGAAGGCACCGGCGGCTCGCGCATCCGGGCGCAGTTCAACACCCCCGCCGGCGGCGAGGTGCCGGTCGAAGCCGACATCGATCTTCAGAATCCCGACCACGCCCAGTTCTTCCTCGACACGAGAATGGTCCCAGACATCATCGACATGCGCGATTCCCCCGTCGCCGTCACCGCCACGTCCACATTGAATGCGATCACCCATTACAGCGCCCTGTTCGGCCCGCTCACCATCGATCCGGACTGCACGCTGACCACCCAAGGCGCGCCGGACGGCATCACGTTCACAGACGGCCTCGGCGGGACCGACACCGGCGCCGTTACGATCACCGGCGCCGGAGCCGTCGGCTTTGACGCCGTCTGCGACACCAACATCGGCGCTCTGAACGCCGGCGCCCACGTGGTCACCGTCACCAAGAGCGGCGCGGGGGACCTGGTACTGGATCAGGCCACCGCCACCTCGACGCTGGCGGCAGGATCGCTCATCGACGTCCAGGGCGGCAAACTCGTCGGCGTGTACGACGCCGTCGGCGCGGCCAACCCGTTCGGCCCGGCCGGCCTGAAGATCGGCACCGCCGAGGTCGTTCTCGACGTCAGCGATCACTCCGCCCAGACGTTCGACAACGCCATCGAAGTGGACGGCAACGCCACACTGACCGCCGGCCTCACCGACGGCGTCGAGACCATCACCGTCGGCAGCGCCGGCAATCCCATCACCCTGACCAGCGGCAACCTGACGGCCCGCGGCGCCCTCGGCCATACCATCAAACTCGACGGCGCCGTCAACGGCGCCGACACCGGCAGCCTCACGGGCGGCGGAGGCACCGTCCAGGTCAACCGCACCAGCAGCGTCATGCAATTGATTGCCGCCGACGGCACGATGGAGATCAACGCACCTCTCACCACGACCGGCGGTTACGGCATCAACAACGTCATGACCGAACGCATCTACGACCCGGCGCACGACCCGGACAATATCGTGAACATGCTGGCCCAGACACCGGCCGCCCAGACCGACGCGTTCGACCTGCAGCTGCACTTCCCCAACGACGCCGCCTTCGACGCCGAAGTCGCGCGGCTGGGCGGCGGCACGTTCGATAACGGCAACTTCTCCGCCTGCTGGATCGGCGAGTTCAAGCCCACCGAGAGCGGCGACTGGCAGTTCGGCTTCAATGGCGAGGACGACAACGCGGCCATCTGGATCGACCTCGACCGCGACGGCGCGTTCGAGAGCGGTGACGGCGAGCGGGTCTTCGAGCGCGGCTGCTGCGGCGGCGGCCTCTCGGGCGAGATCGCACTCAGCGACGTCGGCGACGCCTACATGATGGCCTATGCCATGAACGACACCGGCGGCGGCGGCAACTTCAGCAACGCCTACTTCCTCAAGCCCGACGACACACGCATCGAGGTCTGGCCGGGCGATCCGTCCAACGCCGGATACTGGTACGGCACCTCCGTGTCGATGGTCAACGTCACGGGCGCCACACTCGAGGTCAATGCCGACCTCGTCACCAGCCTGGTCAAGGTGGACGCCGGCGCCATGAACCTGAACCCGGGCAACAGCCTCACACTCGACGATTTCCAGGTCACCGGCGGCGCACTCGATCTGAAGGCCGGCAGCACCGTCAACTTCGCCGTCGGCGGCACCGTGAACCAGAGCGGCGGCACCATGACCACCAACCACAACCTCGGCGACCCCACCGCCACCTGGAACATCAGCGGCGGCACGTACAACTCGGGCGGCGACATCACCGCCGCCACCGTCAACGTCTCCGGCAGCGGCACGCTCGAGGCCAATGCCGACGTGACCACCAGCCAGGTCCAGGTGGGCGGCGGCGCCATGAACCTCAACAACGGCACCACCCTCACACTCGACGCTTTCCAGGTCACCGGCGGCGCACTCGATCTGAAGACCGGCAGCACCGTCAACCTCGCCGTCGGCGGAACCGTGGACCAGAGCGGCGGCGCCATGACCACCAACCAGGCCTTCGGCGACTCCACCGCCGAGTGGAACATCAGCGGCGGCGCCTACAACTCGGGCGGCGACGTCACCGCACGCCACGTCAACGTCACGGGCGGCGGCACGTTTACCTCCGACGCGGCCATCAACGCCGCCCGCATCAACGTGGACGGCGGCCACCTGGTCATCAACCAGCCCGCAGCCGCCATCGGCGACGAGATACTCAACGCCATCGAACACCGCGGCTTCCACATTAATAACGACAACCTCATGGACATTCACAACAACGGCGGCCTGATGGCCGAGACGCCCTGGGGCACCGCCATACTCACCGACGGGCCCGGCGGCCGCGGACTCGACTTCGACGACGACAACGATTTCATCAACACCGGCGCCATCGGCCGGGCCGACAACTACATGAACCTCTTTCTCGGCACGCTGCACGTCACGACGGCCGGCGATTACTCATTCCGCAACGCCGGCGACGATGACCGCGGCGCCTTCTGGCTCGACCTCGACCAGGACGGCGTCTTTGAATCCACCCAGTCCGGCCTCGGCTCCAATCGCGGCGAGCAACTCTCCTACGAGGACGGCGGCACCAAGACGGTGAACCTGGCCATCGGCGACTACCTCTATGCCGGCATGCACCGCGAAGGGGGCGGCGGGTCGCGCATCGACCTCCGCATCAACGGGCCCACGCTCGCCGGCGAAGAGATTATCAAGCCCACCGACCCCGACCAGGACGGCCTGTGGAGCATCGTGATCGGCGCCGAAGTCCGCGTCGCCAACGGCACCATCGACGCCAACTCCACCGTCGCCGCCGACCGCCTCATCATCGACGGCGGAGGCATCTACAACGCCAACGCACTCGGCTGCATGGGCAACGTCGGCGCACGGATCGACGTCAACGCCGGCGGCACGCTCAACGCCAACCTCCTCAACGTCCTCGACGGGCTCACGCCCACCGTCGCAGGCACACTGGCCGTGACCGTGGACGGAGGCGCCAAGGGGGCAGACCTCAGCAACATACTGCCCGGCGGCTACGTTAACATCACCTTCCCGCAGACCAGCGAGGCCAACTTCCCGAACGTCACACTCGCGGGCGGCACCGCTCTCGGAGGCGACCTCACCAACGCCGACTACAATGACTGGGACGACGCCGACCCGAAGAACGTCACACTGGCCGTTAACGCCGTCCTGGCGGCCACTTCCGCCCCGGCCACACTGCCCATCCGGGACGAGGTCCTGGCGCAGACCGGCGGCGCCTGCACCCTGTACGAGGGCATTATCGCCGTCACCAACGCCACCACCTACAATTGGGGCGACGACGGCGTGGCCTCCATCTTCAAGGGCGGGGCCATCGGCGAATGGACCGACGCCGGAAACTTCGAGGCCACCGTCAACGACATCAGCACCACCGACACCGGCATCGAAATCCTGATGAACGGCGACATGACCGTCAACAGCGAAACCACACTCGACACGGACAACGGCGGGCGCGGCGCCGAGTTCCGCGGCCCCGGCCAGTTGCTCATCGCCAGCCCCGTGGACACGCCCGGCGCCGGCAAGACCATCACCCGCACCGGCCTGTTCGACCCCGTGGACGGAAGCGGCCAGGACACCACCGGCGACTACATCGTGCGCCTGGAGGACGGGGCGCTGAGCGCCCAGACCCTGAAGGTCACCAAGGGCCTCATCAGTATTCGCCACGCGGACGCCGTGCCATGGGACAGCACCGTGGAGGTCGGCGAGCACGCCACGCTTAAAATCCGCAACGACGCCGACGGCAAGAAGCCCAATAGCGGCAACTTTAACATCGCGCCCGGCGGCGTCCTGCTCATCAACGAGACTGGCCACCTCAGCAACGCCCTGGTCAACCTCGACCCGGACGCCTACATCTATCTTGATGGCAACATTAGTGTCAACAGCGCCGACTCGTCGGCCATGCCCGGCGAGAAAGGCTTCGACAACGTCAACATCATCATCACCGCCGACCAGTTCACGGACGGCCTCTTCCTGGGCGACGGGCGCATGCTCACCACCCCCTCGCGCCAGGGACAGGGAACCCATGCCACCAACACCGTGATTCAGAAGAGTTTGTCCGCCGACCCGACCGGCTCGTACGTCAGGTTCGCCAACGCCGTCTACGGCAACGGCGACCTGACCATCAACTCCGCCGTCCAACTCTCCGAGGTCGACCTCTACATCAACGACGAGCCGGGCGTCTATTACAGCCTGCCCCAGCACGACAACACACTGCAGCGCGAATACGTCGAGATGGACGGCCGCGTCAACATCGACAACCAACTCCTCCAGTGCGCCAACATCGAGGTCTTCAACGGCTTCCTGCGCCTCGGCAACAGCGGCGACTTCAACATCGAGATGGACCCCGGCGGCGCCCTGAGGATCCACGAAGGGGGAGCGGTTGAACTGCAGGCCCAGCGGCCGCTCATCCGTGACAAGACCGCCCTCGGCACCCTGTTCCCCGGCGGCATCTTCGTCGATAACGGCACAGGCCAACCAGACCCGAGTTACTTCCGGTTCCACACCGACCCGGCCGGCGAGGACTACCTCCAGGCCATCACCTTCACCGGCACAGGCGCCGGACGCGCCTACTTCCGCATGGACGAGACCGGCGACAACCAGACGAACCACTTCAAGAACATCACGCTCCACGACGGCGCCTACTGGTGGCTCGGCAGGAACGACATGAACACCGACCAACTGCGCATGGACCTGACGATCGACGGCACCGTCCGGATAACCGGCGACGACTTCGCCATCGAGAGCATTACGGCCGCCGCACCGAGCACACTCTTGCTGGGTGACCCGGCCGGCACCAGCTGGGAGTACGACATCGATGCCCAACTGCGCGGCACGCCGTCTGCCAACGCCACACTGGTCCTCGACCAGCGGGAGTGTCGCCTCGACGTCTTCAACGACCTCGGCGCCAGCAAAGTCGTCACGCACACGGGCGGCCGCTACGTGGACGGCGAGGACCTGAAGGTCCGCCTCTACTACGGCCGCGACCACACCATCGACGAGGACGGCGACACCGTCCTTGACTACGAGGCCTGGGGCGCCGGCTCCGAAATCGAGATCAGCGGCTGCGGACGCATCGAAGTCTGGACCAACCGGGCCGGCGGCAGCGCGCCCAGCAACGAGAACGTCTACATGGGCCGCGTGCACGTCATGGACAGCGATCCGGCCCTGGCGCTGCCCTGGCCGTTCGACGCCATCCTCATGGCCAAGAACGGCGGCGGCAGCTGGAACGGCAGCGACCCGACCATCGGCCGCTTCGCCTTCGTCGACGTGGACGGCGGCCCGGACGGCCAGCCCGACCTTGACGTCAACGGCGCGCCCGCGGGCGGCGGCGTCCTGATCGACCCGAACGCCGGCCTCATCATGGACCGCGACAACCAACTCAACATCGACGTCGCCGTTCCGACGATCGATGCCGACGGCGCCGACGACATCCCCGGCAACGAGGACGACGAGGTCCGGCCCGTCATCAGCAGTTACGACCACGACCAGTGGCTCACCAACGTCTACAGCCTCGAACCCGGCGGTGACCTGGAAGAACTGGAAATCGTCGGCCATCCCGAGAACTTCAACACCCAGCGCCGCTACACCCTCGACGGCACCGTCAACGGCGCCCTCATCCTCTGGAACACCGGTGACCACCTCGACCTGGATGCGGGCACCGACCTGGGCGGCCACGGCGGCACGAACAGCCAGCCCGGCGAGGTCAGAAACATCCACGCGGCCGGCGGCCGCATCGAACTCCATACCGACCCCGGCGACGGCACGATCAGTTCCTACGTGGCCGGCGAAGGCGTCGGCGGCCGGAACGAGAAGGTCTACATCTTCTACGGCGAGCAAGAGGGCCAGGACGAGGACGGCGACGGCAACCTGCTTCTGGAGCAGTGGGGCGAAGGCACCACCATCAAGATCAGCGGTGGCGGCCGCATCGAACACCGCGTCCGCCGCGTCACCGGCAACGTCAACGAGTTCCTCGGCACCGTCCGCGTCATGGACGACGTCGAGATCACCAACGAATGGGACGCCAACCTCCGGTCGCAGAACGCCGGCGGCCCCAACAGCCAGAACGACGCCTTCAGCATCTACAGCGACGTCCGCGTTGACCCCACCGCCACACTCAACCTCCAGCGCGACAACGTGGTGGTCGTGGACCTGAACGTCGAGGATGGCGGCGGCGGGGCGGTCGGCCCGCAGGACGGCGACCGCACCTTCATCCGCAACATCACCAACATCTCCGGCGTGGCCGGCAACCAGACCATCACCCTCGGCCCCGGCCGCAACGGCGACAGAACCCTGCGGATGATCGGCGTCCTTGACGGCGACCCCGGCGACGACGACGACAGCAACCTCGAGGTCTTCTGGACGGCCAACACGAACCTGATCCTGGAAGGGGCCAACACGGTGGGCGGCCAGTATGCCGACACCTCGTACGTCCTGCCCGGCTTCCGGTTCGCCGGTCACGGCGAAAAACTCACCGTCCTCGCGGGCCGCGCCGAGATCCTGGAGAACGGCACGGGGGACATTGGCGACGGTGTCATCAGCCTCCAGGGGGCCGGCGGCGGCGGCGAACTCCGACTCCTCTACGGCAAGGGCGAGGACCCCGCCGACCTCATCGGCGACAACGGGTGGGGCGGGGGCGCAGGCGCATTCGTCACCGAAGCCTGGTACAACGACATGGTTCGACTCTACGTGGACGAGGACGAGGACGCAGGCGAGACCAACGTCAACAAGTTCGAGGGCACGATCTTCATCAAGGGCGACGGCGACCCCGGCACCCTCGACGGCCGCCTCAGGGCCGAACGCGGCGACAACCGCGCCGGCATGGGCCTGGCCCACTTCGCCGACATCCGGCCCGACCTCGATTCCCAGACACAACTGGAGCGCAGCAACGAGACACGCATCCGCGCCGACTTCAACCTTGTGAACGGTAACGCCGAGGTGAACGTCTACCAGGGCATCTTCGCTCAAATCACGGCCAACTCCGACGACGACGACGTCCTGACCATCGACCGGACGGGCGGCCAAAACGCCACGCTCGACCTCACCATGTTGGACAAGGCCGACATGGACATCGACCCCCAGACCAACGACGTTATCCGCATCAACGGCCTGCACCTGAACGGCAATACGCTCAGCTTCAAGAGGGGCCGCACGGCTGAAGTGTGGTTCGACTGCAACACCGACCCGGGCGCCGGCCTGATCGACATCGTCGGCTACGACACCGATCCCACCCCCGAGGTCGCCACCTGGACGGGCGGCGGACTTGAGTTCCGCACCGGCCGCGAAGGCGGAGACGCCATCGAGGCGGCCACCCAGATTCAGGTCGCCCACGACCGGCTCCTCAGCGGATACGTGGCCCAAAAGTACGTCCAGGCCGTCCAGAACTTCGCCGCCGACGTCAAGATCATCAACGACGGCACCGACCGCGACGCCCAACTGCGAACACGCACCAGCGACGACGGGCCGATCCACGAAGGATGGACGCCCGGCCAGGTCAAGTTCAGCAGCCTCACCATGGCCGACGGCGCCAAGGTCGAACTCACCAAGCAGGACTGGGGCGGCCTGCCGTCCCAGCAACTCTACCTCGAGAACGTCCACCTTCTGGGCGACGCCGAAATCTACCAGAGCGCCTCACTGTCCGGCATGTTCATCGGCAACACCGACGGCGCATTCACACTGACGGTCGGCGGCGGCCAGCCCATCTACCTCACCGGCACGCTCGCAGCGGACACCAGGGTCACCGGCCAGGCCGTCGTCCAGCCGAGCGCCACACTCACGGGTCCCGTCGAGGTGGACGGCGGCGTCTGCACCCTGATGCCCGGCGTCACGGCCGGCACCTTCACCGTCAAGGCCGACGGCGTGCTCGCCATCAGCGACGCCGCTTTCGCGGGCGCCACGACGGTCGAGGCCAACGGTGGGGTTGCACTGGCGGCCGACCTCAACTGGAGCAACAACGTCAACGATGCCCGCATCCTCATCGCCAAGGAGAACTACGGCGGCACCATTACACTGGACAATCCCAACACGGTCATCGGCGGCACCTGGACCGACCGGGCAAGCATGACGCAGCCGCTTGTACTTACAGATGCGGTCACCACGATCACCTTCGGCGGCGTCGCCGGCGCCGACAAGACCCTGACGCTTGCGGGCGGCGTCCTGCACGATACGACGCCTGGCGACAACCCCGTGGCCGTCAACTTCGAACAGGACGTACGGATCACCGGCGCCTCCTCGCACACGGGCGTCAACACCATCGGCGACGCCATAACCCCCGTGGCCTGCACGGTCTACGCGATGGATCCGACGGCACTGGGCGGCGGTGGCGGCGGCGGCGCCAGCGTCATCATCAACGACACCGCCGAACTGCGCATCCTGGCCAACAACTTCGACAGCGATCCGATTGAGGTCAACGGCTTACTCGACGTGCGCGCGGCCAACGTCGACTCAGACGTGAAGTTCAGCGGCGGCATCATCCGGGCCGCAGGCAACACCGACGTGAAGGGCGCAATCACCGAAGACGACAACATCACGATCGAGAATGGCCCCCACGGCACGGGCACCGTGAAGTTCAGCGATGCCCTCGGCGTGGCGTTGGCTGACAACCGCACCTGGACGATCAACAGCGGCACGGCCGAGTTCACGGGGCCGGTCACGGGCGCCGTAACCCTGACCAAGGCCGGCCCGGGCACGCTGCAGTTGGACGGCGGCGTCGGCGGCACGACGAGCCTGATTCTTGGCACGAGCCCCGGCGGTCTGACGGTCATCGGCGCGGGCGGCACCGTCGGTGCAGCCGACAGCGTCACCATCAACGCCGAGGCGGCCTACGGCGTTAAGAAAGTCGACCATGGCTACGCCGAGGTCGACATGACCAATTCGTTCGGCTGTATCGCACTCGGCGCCAACTCCGCCGCCACCCTGACGATGCTCAACCCCGACATGACCCTCGGCGCCTGCGATGACGTGGCGTTCACCGGCACGATCGAGCCGGACTCCTACACCTACAAGTTGGGCGGCGGCGGCGCGACGCTGACCATCGCCGACGGCGTCCTCTCGGATTACGACGACGGCATGGGCGGCGGTCCGCAGATCACGAACGTCCAGATCGGCCGCAGCGCACCGGCCGCAGACGACATCACACACGCCGGCATGGTCCAGGTGAACGGTCACCAGATCGTGACCGGCGCGGTTGACATCTACGGTGCGGCCGGCGTCCAGGACCACGACACGTTCTGGGCCACGGCGCCGGCCGGCGAGGCGGCGTCCGTGGTCAACGTCCAGCCCGGCGGCACACTGGACCTGGGCGGCACGATCCTGGCCAATGTCCAGGGGGCCCCGAACACCACGTTGGTGCTCGTGGAACAGGCCGGCGGTACGGGCGGCGGCGTGGCACGCAACGGCGGGACGATCACCCAGGCAGACTCGTGGCTGCTGTTCGGCGTCTTCCGGGACTGCGTGTACGGCGGCGGCGGCGAGGCGTCCGACGGCAACGAGACGAAACTCGAAGACGGCGCCGCCGACACGGGCGGGAACTGCCTCGTCAAGGTCGGCACCAACCAGGTTCGCCTGCTCGCGCCGACTGACCAAGAGCCGGACGGGGACGTGGACGAGGACGACCTGCTGAACAACTACACGGTCGAGACGCGCGTCGAGGCCGGCCGCCTGGTCGTCGAAGACGTACGCTCGCTCGGTCAGGCCATTCTCTTCACGGTGCAGGGCGACGGCGTGGCCGAGTTTGAGGCCGGCGGCACGCTGCCGTATAGCGCCGCCATGGCCCTGGACGGCAACGCGCGGCTCGAGGTCGTCGCAGGAACGCTCGTCGCGGGCGGGCTGACCGCCTCAGGCAACGTCACGATCGCAGGCAACCTCGACATCGGCGAGGCGGTCGTTGGCGGCGCCGGCGTGGCCACACTCGAGAGCGGCACGCTGACGGCGCAGTACGGCGACACTTCGGCGCGGTTCGTGGCCGGCGAAGGCAGTACACTGAACTTCACGACGGCCGCCAACGGTTCGGGCATCGGCTCGCTGATGCCGAACAGTTTGCTCACCTTCGGTGACGCCGATCCGGCGGCGGCGGCGGTTGACGCCAACGTCGGCGGTGGCCAGGCACTGAAGTTCGAGGCCGAGGCCGGCGGCTGGTCGAACGGCACAACCCGCGTGTACACGATCAATGTCGTGAACTCGGGCGACCCGTTGGCCGCGGCCAGCGAGATCGACCTCACCTCCGGCGACGGGATCCGCTCGGCCTCCTACACCGACGACGCCGACATCGGGTACCGTCCGGTGGCACACATCCAAAAGACCGGCGAGGGCATCCTGCGGACGGCCGGCGACACCTTCAACGCCGGCAGCCCCACCGTGACGCGCAAACTCGCCTGGGACATCGTGGGCGGCACGCTCGAGGCCACCGCCGGCGACGGTCAGGGCCTCGGCCCCGACGCCTACGCCTGGGTCATGAACGAGAAGCGGCCGACCATCGCCAACCAGCACCTGGAGAGCATCGACGTCCGTGACGGCGCCACGCTCGCCTGGGGCGGCACACACGGGTTCCTCGAGGCCGACAAGTACGGCGGGCTGCCGGCCGGCGAAGGCGACGGATTCAATGACGACGAGTTCAGGATGTACGACGGCTCGACACTTCAGGGCAGCAACCTGCAACTCGGCTTCTACCAGACCTTTGCCGCCCCCAACGCGGGCACCGACACGTACCTGTGCTACCCGACGTTGGTCGGCACCAGCCCGGTGAACGTCACCTTCACCGGCTCGATCAACTTCGACAGCGGCATCGCCCTGGACAACGCCGACCCGGTCAACGTGACCACCGCCGGCGACATCCGGTTCTCGAACACTCTGCCGGACGCGGTCGGCGTGGACGTCATCAACAACCTGGTGATCCAGAGCGGCACCACGACCATCTACAACAACCATCTCGCCATGCAGACGACCGACATCCAGGGCGGCGGCACGCTCGCGTTCGATCCGGCCGTCGGCCCCCAGATTACCTACAACGGCACGGTCAGCGGCACCGCCGGGACGCTCGCGGCCGTCGGAGGCAGCACCAATGTTCCCGGCGGCGGCGCACCCATCAGCATCGCCACGCTGTCGGTCACGGACAGCACGTTGGTCATCGACCAGCCGGTCACAACAACGGGGTACAGCGCCTTCATAGCCAACCAACTCGCCTATGACTTTTATCAGGGCGCAGGCGCGAACAACCTGCCCAACATCGACGACGGCGTCATCAACGCCCACAACGGCGGCCTGTTCGACCTCACGCCCACCTCCTCCAGCGTCAAGACCGACGAAATCTGGGAAGGCGATCACGGCAGCAACTACTGCCAGATGTGGTCCGGCTTCTTCAAGCCCCCACAGGACGGCGACTATGAGTTCTGGGTTCACGGCGACGACTACGAACTGCTCTGGATCGACGAGAACCTGAACGGCGACTTCGAGGCCAACGGCACCGAAGACGTCTCCAGGAACGTCGAGGGAGAGGAAGGCTGGAACACGCCCCACACCGAGACCATCAACCTGGATGCCGGCGAGTACTATCCGTTCGCCCTCACCTCTCGTGAGGGCAGCGGCGGCGCCTTCTGCCGGATCACCATCAAGGAGCCCGGCGGGGATGCCGTCCGCATCGATCCCAGCGTCCAGACCGACTGGTGGTACCGCGGGCTGGTTCTGCCCGACGCGACCATGGTCTCCGGCGGCACACTCGAGATCAACGCCCTGTTGACCACCGGCAACGCCACCGTCACTGGCGGCGGCGTGCTCGATGCCGACACCCTGACCGTCGCCAACCTGGTCACGATCGGCGACGCCACGAGCGACGGCACTCTCACCGCCGGCGCCACGACGGCGACCGACTTCAACCTCGTCAACGGCACCGCCGACCTGGCGAGCCTGGCGGCGAGCGGCACGGTCAACGTCGGCGCCGGCACCACCGCCGGCGCTCTCACCGCCGGCGTGACGACGGCGGGCGACTTCAACGTCGTCAACGGCACCGCCAACCTGGCGAGCCTGGCAGCGAGCGGCGCGGTGGGCATCGGCAACGACACGACGGCCGGCGCTCTCACCGCCGGCGCCACCACCGCCAACGCCTTCAGCCTCACCAACGGCACCGCCGACCTGGCGAGCCTGACCGGCACGGGTGCCACACCGACGGCCACCGTGGCAGCCGACACGACGCTGACGGTGACTGGGGCCACCGGAATGACGGCGATGAACGACCTGACGGTCCTCGGGACGGCGGATGTCCAGACCGGCCCCGCCGACGCCGTGACCACCACGGTGGGGCAAGGGGCACCGATCGTCCCGCCGGGCGGCTCGGCGATCCCGGGCAGCCTCACGGCGGTCGGCGCAACCGGCCAGGACCTGGATATCGCCTCCGGGACGGCCGACTACGGCGCCGGCGCGGTGAACATGAGCGGCACGATCACCATCGGCAGCGCCCACCGCGACCCGGCGTACGAGGGCGATTACGTGGGCAGCGTGATGGCAGACAACCCGCTCCTCTACTACCGGTTCGAGGAAGCCGACAATACGCTCCCCGCCCTCGACACGGCCGGCGGCGACCATAACGGGACCTACAGGAACCAGGCCACGCCCGTCGAACTCGCAGCCGGCACGGCGCCCATGGACGGCATGCTGGGCAAAGCCGTGGAGTTCGACGGCGCCGACGACTCCGTGGCGGTGGACCATACGATCGTCATGGGCAACCACCTGAGCATTGAATCCTGGTTCAACTCCGAGGACTTGGGCGGTTGGGACTGCATCATTAATCGCGACGACTGGCCCACCGGTGGTACCCACTGGCAGTTCAACGGCCGCGATATTCAGTTCGCGGTCAACGGCGGGACCGGTGACAGGAAGTTCGCCTACGCTTTCAACGACAACCAGTGGTACCACGTGGTCGTGACCTACGACCGGACCGTGTCGGACGGCGAGTTGAAGTTGTACGTCGATGGTGATTTGCAGCAGACGATATCCAACGTCGGCGCGAGCAAGGATCCGTCAATCGCCCCCGGCGACATCGGCGCGTGGAAGGGCAACGACCGCGAGTGGGACGGCTACATGGACGAGTTTGCCATCTACGATTCGATCCTCAGCGAGGAGCGGGTGGCGGCTCACTACGCCGGGCAATCCCTCATCGATCCGGGCTGTCAGCCGGCCCCCGGCGCGTTCGTCGGAGGCGCCACGACGGCCAACACCGTGAACTTGCGCAACGGCTCGGCGGTGCTGGCCAGTTTGCGCGGCATGGGCACCGACCCGAGCACGACCGTCGGCGCCGGCACCACGATGAACGTGGCGTCCGACATCCGCGGCATGAGCAACATCACGGTCGGCGGCATCCTGACCACGGGTGCCGGCGTCAACGTGACCGACGAACTGACGGTGGAGCCGGGCGGCACCTTCGACCTCAGAGACGGCAACCTGGTCGTCAACTACGGCGCCGGCGCCAACCCGTTCGACGACCTGGCGGCCCTGGTCAAAGAAGGTTACAACAACATCGATACCGGCCCCCCGGTGGGCTTCCCGAACGTGTGGGAAGGTACGGGCATCACAACCATCCTGGGCACGTACGCCGAAAACGATCAGTGGACCACCGGCCTGGCGATCATCGACAACGACGACCCGCTCCGCGATCCGGGCGGGGGGCTGCCTCCGATGGTGGGCGGCAAGGAATCTCTGGGAGACGTGCCCCTGCCGGGTGACTTCAAGAGCGTCCTGATCGGGTACACCTGGGTCGGCGATGCCAACTTCGACGGCAT
Source organism: uncultured Anaerolineales bacterium (assembly GCA_964539385.1). Taxonomy (GTDB): domain Bacteria; phylum Planctomycetota; class Phycisphaerae; order FEN-1346; family FEN-1346; genus JAUVZF01. The sequence continues at coordinate 16,655 of CAZIJC010000062.1, forward strand.
CATCAACTCGGCCGACTTCGACTTGATCGAACGCGCTTGGCTCCAAATCAAGGCGCACCCGGAAGACCCGCCCGATGGTGGCTTCCGCTACGCGGTCGGCGACTTCAACTTCGACGGGATGATTAACTCGGCCGACTACGACTTGATCGAACGCACCTGGCTCATAGCCGGCAGCACCCCGATCGGCGGTATCGGCGGTATTGGCGGGCCCGTCCCGACGCCCGAGCCTGCAACCCTGGTGCTGCTCGGCCTGGGTGCGGCGGCGGCTCTGGCTCGCAAGCGCCGCAGCCGGTAGGACCTCCCGGGGTCCGCACGACCCCGGCGACGACTGGCAGTAGAAAAAGGCCGCTCCGAAACGGAGCGGCCTTTTCTATCAGCGCGGGCGGCCGTGGCGCGGCGACTGGTCCGAGGTCCTCCTGTCCGGTCGCCATGCCCCGGCCCCGGCGAGTGGCTTGCCCCGGAAGACGGGGCCGGCGCCCGCTCTCAATAGGGATTCGACGGCATCATGTCCCATGCCTCGAGCGTTGGAACGCTGACGGAGCCGCCGCTGGAGAAGAGCGTTACGCCAACGCTGTCGGCGCGGGTCGGATAAACCCGCCGCGTGATGCCCTGGCGGTCGTTGGCGAAGACCTCGACGACCGACTTGTCCACGTAGACGCGGAGCGTCAGCGGCTCTCCGGCCTTCAGTTCAAAGGGGGCGGCCTCGATCTTCTTCGGCCCCTCGCCCAGGCTCGACTGGCGGGTATCGACCTTGAGTTTCTTCTCGGCCGCATCGTAGAAGACAAGCGTCTGCTCCAGGCCGTCCGGCGAGCAGCACACCTTGACGCCGAACTGCCCGGCGCCGTCCGGGACCATCCGGACCGCCAGTTCGATACCGTTGCCCCGGACGTTGGGGAGTTTCAGTTCGGAGTCGGCCTTGACGGTGAGGTCCGTTTGCTTGCGCCCGTTGTAGCGCAGGGTCTGGAGTTCCTCGACCGGCCGCATGCGGAGCATGCCGTCGTCGCCCAGTGCCAGTGCGCGCGGCAGGCTCATGGTTCCGGACCAGCCGCTGGCCTTTCGCGTGCCGCCCCCTCGGCGGTCGAAGATCCAGGCCCACATGATGCGGCGTCCCTTGTCGTCCAGGAGGCTCTCCGGGGCGAAGAACTCGTTATCGACCCAACTCATCCGCTCGTGGAACTCGGGATGAAACTGCTCGTTTTTCCACCGGCCCAGGTAGTAGCGGCAACCCAGGCGGTGACTGATGCACAGGAGCATGTGCCTGTCGCCAATCTTAAAGAGATCGGCACAGGATACGTCTTCGTTGATACTCACGCCCTCGACCGCGTGGGCCAGGAGATCTCCGACGTATGTCCAGTCGCCGCCCAGGCTCTTGCACTTGGCGATTGCGGGCCTCTTGCCGCCGAATATGGCGTAATAGGTGTCGCCTTCAAGCCAACCGTACGGGTCCCACGATCGGTATTTGCCGTGATGCTCATCGCCCTTCTCGGTCTTGGGAGTGATGGGGTTGGACGCCAGTTTCTCCCAGTTGTTGAGTTCATCGTCGATGGCAACGGCCATGGCGTTGCCCTGACCCACCTGGTGGTAGCACATGGTAGGCCGGCCGTCTTTGTTGATGAAAGCGTTTCCGCTGAACATGCCGGAAACCAGTCCCGTCGGATGGTGCCGCCAGTGGCACAGGTCCGTGCTTGAGGCGTGCCCCCAGTTGTGCCCCCGCTTGTCCTGGAAAATGTAGAACAGGTGGTATCGTCCTTTCCAGAAGATGGCCCCGTTCGGGTCGAAGGGCATACCGAACCCTTCCGGAATGACGAAGTGGTAGGCCGGCCGGTGCGGATCGGCGAGCATCCGCGTGCGGAAGTTCCTGACCGTGTCGATCGCGCTGCCGGTAACGGAAGCCTTCCCCTGCTCGGCAAGCCAGGCGGTGATGCGCCCCGTTCGGGCGGCGATCATCGTGCCGCCCTTGCCGTCCAACCGCAGCGCGCCGTCGGCGACGCTGGCGCCGGCCGTCAGCAGGGCGCTGCCGAACCTGCCCGTGCGGTCGCTCGCCTTGCCGTCGTCGAACGTCCACCAGGCCCACGGCTTGGGGTCGGACGGCTGGTTCGGTTTCAGCGAAGCGATCGTCCGGGCGTCCAGCGCCGTGCTGTAAACCCGCGCATCGTCGATCGCCCCGGCAAAACAGTTCGTGTCGACCGCCTCGATGTGCCGCCTGCCCATCATCACCACGCTCTCGGGACCGAACGCCTGCGGCGCGGACTCCATGGTGTACGTGGCGCAGGACGCGCCGTTACGATAGATCGTCACCTGTCTGCCGCGATAGACGATCGCCATCTGGACGAAGGCGCCGGCATCGGCGGTCTCGGCCGGGTAGGCCCCCTGCTCTTTCCGGCTGCGACGCCAGAAGTCGCTGCCTGCCATCCACTTCTTCGGCGCCAGTTCGCCGAACACAACGCCGTCGAAGTGACTTTTCATGTCGTCGATGGTCAGCGCGCTGCCGCCGCGCTGGGTGAGATTGGCCGGCGCGGCCCAGACCACCAGCGTCTTGTCGGACAGCTGCGCCGCCGACACCGATACGGTCAGCAGGACGGATGCCGCCGCAGCCCAAGGCATACAGTTCATGGTTGACCTCCTCAGCCGCCATTTCGCACACACGATGCCGCCCATCCTCCCGATGCTGCATCGGGACCGGTATCGTGGGCGGTCTTTGGCTCATTATGGCGGTAGTGACACGCCGCTGCAAGACCGCGCCGTAACCGTGGCTCCCAATTGCACCGTATTGGCACCAGTGTCCGCTCGCAGTGGGATCGGTTTTTTTGTGGACTTTTTCCGAAATGGGTGTATGATTTCAGTGTTCTCAGTGTTCACAGATCCCCCTTCCCCTCCGGGAACGTACTTGCGGGCATCGCACCGTTTGGAGTCACAATGACCAAAACAGAGCAGGACACCGCGTGCGGCGTGTTGGAAGTGCAGGACCGCGGCTATGGATTCTTGAGACATGCGGACCGCGATTTTCGTCCGGCGCGCGGCGACGTGTTCGTGCCGCCCGGCCTGGTGGCAAAACGCCGCCTCAAGACCGGCCTGACGCTCGAAGGCCCGACGCAGCCCGACAAGAAGGGCCGCGGCCTCCAACTGGCCGACGTCACCAGCATCTGCGGCCACAGCCCCGACGAGTACGCCGGCCTCGTGCCGTTCGACCGGCTGACGGTGATTGACCCGGAGGAGACCCTGTGGCTGGAAACGGGCCCCGAGCCGGTGACGACCCGCGTCCTGGACCTCCTGACGCCCATCGGCAAGGGCCAGCGGGGGCTGATCGTCTCGCCGCCGCGAGCGGGCAAGACCATCATGCTCGAACAGATGGCGACCGCCGTCCACACGAACTACCCCGACGTTGAACTCATGATGGTCCTGGTGGACGAGCGGCCGGAAGAGGTCACGCACTTCCGCCGCACCACCGGGGCCCAGGTCCTCGCCTCCTCGAACGACCAGGACGTCCAGCAGCACGTCCGGATAGCGCGGATGGCCTTCGCCAAGGCGCGGGCCGAGGTTGAGTTCGGCCGCGACGTCGTCCTGTTCATGGACAGCCTGACGCGCCTCGGCCGCGCGTTCAACAAGGCTATCCCCTCCAGCGGCAGGACGATGTCCGGCGGCGTGGACATCAACGCCCTGGCGGAACCGAAGCGCATGTTCGGCGCAGCCCGAAACATCGAGGACGGAGGCAGCCTGACCGTCATCGCAACCTGCCTCATCGATACCGGCAGCCGCATGGACGAACTCATCTTCCAGGAGTTCAAGGGCACCGGAAACATGGAGGTGGTCCTGGACCGCGACATGGCGGAACGACGGCTATGGCCGGCCATGGACGTGCTGACCTCCGGCACGCGGAAAGAGGAGCGGCTCGTGCCGCCCGACGACCTTCAGAAACGCTACCTGATCCGCCGGCGGCTGGCCGGCTCGAAGCCCACCGAGGCCCTCGAATCCCTCCTGTCGGCCATGTCCAAGTACCCCTCAAACCGCGAACTCCTCGACGCCATGACCGTCTCGCCGTAGGCACGCCATCAAAGGTGCCAGGAACCTTTTTCTCGTTTTCGGCTTTCTTGGCAGCAAAAAGGCCGTTTTGACAAAAAGGTTCCAGGCACCTTTTTTGCCTGGCGGTGCCGCAAATCGCTGCTGCACCCGATCTTCTATCCCACCGGATTCGCTACAGTCGCCGTCTCGTTCCTGTCGATACCCCTCCAGGACAGGCCCTTAAGCGGGCTCCCCGGGACTCCAGACGGACGCGTCCCGGACGTTGCGACGGACGCTGCGCACATGCGGTTCGGAGGCGCCTCCCCTAAAGCGCCGGCAGTACCGGACGCAACTCCACAGATGCATTCGCGGGGGCAAGAAGCGCGCCGGTGATGGGCGTGGAGGCAATCGATGACCCGTCGGAGGGAAAGCGGCATTCCCTTGCCCGAGGTCCTGTTCTGCCTGCTCATTCTGGGGCTTCTGGCGGCCGCTGCCATTCCTTCGATCGTCTACTCCGGCGACACGCAGGCCGCCGCGTGCACGGCCAACGTCGAGCTGCTGAACCAGAAGATCCGGCTCTACGCCAGGGCACACAACGGCTGGACGCCCGCCGACCAGGCCGAGTTCCGACAGATGGTCGCCGACGACCCGGACTTGCGGGGCAGCCTGCCGAAATGTCCGTACGGCGAGCCGTACGTCTTCGACCCGGCCGGCGGTCGAGTCGCTTCGCACAGGCACGAGCGATAAGGGTAAAGCGGAGGACCGCCGCACACAGAGGGGATAGCAAGCGCGGTACGGGTGAGGGGTTTCCCGGCCGCGTCACAGGGGCGGGGCTACCCAAGGGGCGCTCCGCCTCGCTTTTTCGAGTTCACCGGGGCCGTGCGCCTGGCGCTACTTTGTCAACTGCGCCTCGCCCCTAATGCGGGTAGCGCGGTGGGCAGTCTTGCCCACCGCGCGGTGCCCAGGACTGGACACCGCGCTGCGAGTCGCCTATATGGCATCGAAGTTGACAAAGTAGCACTATGTGGCCAGGCGCCGGATGGCCTTGGCCCCGATATCGGTCCGCCAGTGGGCACGGTGAAAGTGTATGGCACGAACGGCTTCGTAGGCGCGGTCGCGGGCCTCGGTGACGTCGGCGCCCAAGGCCGTCACGCCCAGCACGCGCCCGCCGCTGGTGTAGATCTTGCCGTCTTCGGCACGGGTGCCGGCGTGGAACACAACGACGTCGTCCATCGCGCCGGCGGCCTCCAGGCCGGTAATCTCCTTGCCCTTCTCGTACGGTCCGGGGTAGCCGCCGGACGCCATGACGACGCAGACGGCCGGCCGGGGGTCCCATTCCAGGGTCAGTTCATCGAGCCGGTTGTCAATGGTGGCTTCGAGGACTTCGACGAGGTCGCTCTTCAGGCGGACGAGCAGCGGCTGGGCCTCGGGGTCGCCGAAACGGCAGTTGAACTCCAACACCTTCGGTCCGCCGGCCGTTACCATGATGCCGGCGTAGAGCAGGCCGTTGTACGGCGCGCCGGCGGCCTTCATGCCGTGGACCATCGGGACGAGAACCTCGCGGTCGATCTGCTTCTGTATGCCTTTCGTGACGACGGGCGCCGGGCTGTAGGCGCCCATGCCGCCCGTGTTGGGGCCCTCGTCGTTGTCGAAAGCGGGCTTGTGGTCCTGGCTGGACTCGAGGCTGTAGATGGTCGCCTCATCGACGAGCGCGAGGATCGACGCCTCCTCGCCCGACAGGCGTTCCTCGACAATGACCGTGCTGCCGGCATCGCCGAAGGCGTTCTCGTCCATGATGGTGGCCACGGCGCGGCGTGCCTCGTCCTGGTTCCTGCAGACGAAGACGCCCTTTCCGGCAGCCAGCCCGGAGGCCTTGACGACGAGCGGTTCTTCATGGTTATTGATGTAACGGACGGCGTCGGCGGCACTCTCGAACGCCCGGTACTCGCCCGTCGGCACGGCGGAGTGCATCATGACGGCCTTGCACCACGCCTTGGACCCCTCGGCCTGGGCGGCCGCTTTGCCCGGCCCGAAGATGCGGAGGCCCTCCGCCCGGAACACATCGACGATGCCGTCCACGAGCGGCTGCTCGGGGCCGACCACCGTCAGGCCGACCGCCTTGGCCTTGGCGAACTTCAGGAGCCCCGCCAAGTCGTCGGCCGCAATGTCCACGCACTCCCCCACCGTCGCGCTGCCGGGGTTGCCGGGCGCCGCATAGAGTTTGGTGCAGTGCGGCGACTGGGCGAGTTTCCAGGCCAGCGTGTGTTCGCGTCCGCCGCCGCCGACGACGAGAATCTTCATCGTGCCGTCTCTCCCTGATGCCCCATGACGTGCAACTCGCATTCTAACCGCCGGCGACGGCGCTTCAAAAGAAATCGCGCTCTGCGAGCCTCGGCCACCGGCATTTGACGCCGGCGGCCAGGCGTGGTACAACGTGCCCTACCTCGCGGCACACGCCCGCGCACCGCCGGTACTTCAGCAAAAAGGACACGCCGAACATGAACGTCCGCATGACCCGAAGAGAACTGATGCGGCTCCTGAGTGCCGCAGGCCTCGGCACCGCCTTTGCCGGCACCGTGGTTCCCGAAACGTCGGGTGAAGCGAAGGGCACGCCCGTGCCGGAACGCAAACCCATTCAGCCGACGACCCGCCCGCACCCGCCGGCCGTGCTCCGAGACGGTGCGGTGGTTCAACCGGAGCGGACGCTGCCGGTTCTCCACGAGGCGGACGTGCTGGTCGTCGGCGGGGGCGCGGCCGGTTTTGCCGCTGCCGTCGCCGCCGCACGCGCCGGCGCCAGGACCGCCCTCCTCGAACGTTACGGCTACTTCGGCGGTCTGTGGACGGGCGGCCTGGTGCTGTTGGTCATCGGCACGCACGCCCGCGACGGCGGCAAACTCACGAAGGTCGTCCGCGGAATCGGCGACGAACTCCTCGAGCGCCTGACCACGATCGACGGCGGCATCATCAATCAGCGACCCGGACGATTCAACCCGACCGTCGACCCCGAAGCCACCAAGTACATGATGGACGAGATGGTACGCGAGGCCGGCGTCAACGTCTTCCTGCACTGTTGGGGCGTGGACGCCGTCATGGACGGACCCACCGTCCGCGGCGCCGTCTTCGAGAGCAAGGCCGGCAGGCAGGCCGTCCTGGCCGGCGCCGTCGTCGATGCCACCGGCGACGGCGACATCTTTGCCGCCGCCGGCGCCGAGCACGAGCAGCGCCTTCACGCCATCGGTCTCGTGCATCGGCTCGGAAACGTCGACCGCGTCGACCGGGCGAAACTGAAAAGCACCGCCAAGGCCGACGGTCGCAAGATGCTCGGCGCGCCAACGCCCCTGCCGAGCGTCACGTGGGTGAACCTGCGGGGGCCGAGCACGGACGGCCTCGACATCCAGCAACTCAGCCGCCTCGAACTCCAGCA
>CAZIJC010000063.1:0-22882 GCA_964539385.1 uncultured Anaerolineales bacterium
GTCGTGGGCGTAGGTCAGGACGTTCGTCTTGGCGACGAGCGTCAGGCGCTTCTTGTCGTTTCGGCGGCGGCAGAGATCGAAGGCGTAGCGGATGCACCGCTCGACGCCGTGTCGCGTGCTGCACATAATCTGCGTGGCCACCTCGTGCGGCGTGCCCTTGTACTGGATGCCGCCCATGCCGGTGTAGAGGCCCTCGGTGTTCTCGCGGACGACGACGAAGTCGATCTCCTCGGGCCCCTTGTCCTTCAGCGGCGTCCGGACGCCGGGGTACAGTTTCACGGGGCGCAGGTTGACGTACTGGTCCAGTTCGAACCTGAGGCGCAAGAGGAGGCCCTTCTCCAGGATGCCGGGCGCCACGTCGGGGTGCCCGACGGCGCCGAGGTAGATGGCGTCGAAAGAGCGCAGTTGGTCGATTTCCTCATCGCCGATGACGGGGATGGACGGCTCCTGCGGGTCGCCGCCGGCCTCCAGATACCGGTTGCCGCCGACGCTGAAGTCCTTGGTTTCGTAGGCGAAGCCGCACGCCTCGCCGGCGGCTGCCAGGACCTTGAGCCCCTCGGCGACGACTTCCGGCCCCGTTCCGTCTCCGCCGATGACCGCGATTCTGTACGTCTTCGCCATGGCCGTCCTCCTGCCGCATTCAAGGGGCAGTTTCTACAGCGCGCAGCCGCGTTTGGCAAGGTCTTATGCGCGGCTGTGGTTGTTGATTAGCGTGCGCGGCGTGTCTATAATCACCGACCTATGCACCGACCGGCACAAACGGCAATGTTCGCGGCTGTGCTTGCGGTCGCGACGCCTGTGCTGCTGATGGTCCTGCCGGCGCTCTTCTTGTTCTTCGTCGCCCAGCGCTTCTTCATCGAAGGCATCGCCATGACGGGAACCCAGGCGTAGAGGCCCCTGGCCTTGGCCGTCGGCGCCGTGCCGCGTAGGGGCACGGCATGCCGCAGTCCTACGGGAGGAGGCATCGCATGCGCTTCGCGATGAAAGTTGTGCTCGGGCTGATCCTTTGCGTCCCCGCCTTCGCCGCCGAGCCGGATCCTTCCAGCACGGCCGACAGTCCGTTCGGCCCGGTCGAGGAATCCCCGAGGGAGGAGTCACCTCGTTGGGCCATTCTGGTTCAGATGCCGGACGGTGCCACGAAGCGCATCGATAGTCATCAGGTTCGGCCGCCGTATGTGCACAGATTCACTGGCTGGGGGCACTCCTCCATCGAGTTTTCTTGGGGCGAGATCGGGGAAGGGGAGTTGGCGAACCTGAAGGTGACGACCAAGGGCTTGCGACTTAAGTCGCAGATCGCTTGGCAGATAGAGGTAGAGAACCGTGGTAAGAAGGTCGCCCTCCGCGAAATCACCTTCCCCATCTTGAGCCTCGCCCTCACCGACGCCGACACCGTTATCGTCCCCTCCGTCAGCGGACGCCTGCACGAGAAGCCTTTGAGCAAGCGGCTCAAAGCGCGAGGCGACTACCCGAGCGGCTGGCTCTCGATGCAGTGTGCGGGGCTGTACGGGCCGAAGGGCGGCACGTACGTCGGCGTCCACGATCCATACGCCTCCACGAAGCGCCTGGAGATGGACACGAAGGACGGCCACTTGGCGATCAAGTGGACGTGGCCCGCGCCGGACTGCGGCGTGCCGGGCAACGCGTGGAAGATGCCCGGCGAGGTCGTCATCCGCCCCTTCGACGGTGACTGGTACGACTTCGCCCAAATCTATCGCGAGTGGGCCGGCAAGGAGGCCAAGTGGTGGCCGCGCGGCAGCCAGGTGGGCCGGCCCGACACGCCCGAATGGATGAAGGACGTCAGCGTCTGGGCCCTGACCGGCGGCGGGGCCGACCACGTCGTCAAGAGCGTCACCAAGTTCGCCAAGTACCTGGGCGTCCCGACGGCGTTGCACTGGTACAACTGGCACCAGATTCCCTTCGACAACGATTACCCGCACTACTTCCCCGCGAAGGACGGCTTCGCCGGCGGCGTGAAGGCGTTGCAGGAAGCCGGCGTCCGCGTCATGCCGTACATCAACGGGCGGCTGTGGGATACCGACCTGGACGATTTCAAGGCGACCGGCATCGCCGCCGCCACCAAGAATGAGAAAGGCGAACCGTACACCGAGCAGTACGGGTCCGGCCAGAAACTCGCCGCCATGTGTCCCACCACGCCGCTGTGGCGGAAGACGGTGCGCGACATCGTCCTGCGCCTGACGGGCCCCGAGGCGGGTGTCGATGGCGTGTACATCGACCAGATAGCGGCCGCGCGGCCGCGGCTCTGTTTCGATAAGTCGCACGGCCATCCCCTCGGCGGGGGCCATTGGTGGACGACGCAAGGCTACTGGCCGCTCCTCACCGGCCTGCGGGAACGGATGGCGGCCGACCGGCCCGGCAAGATGATCACCACCGAGTGCAACGCCGAACCGTACGTCCACCTCTTCGACGGCTACCTGACGTGGCACTTCCAGGACGACGGCGCCATCCCGCTCTTTGCCGCCGTCTACGGCGGCCAGGTGCAACTCTTCAGCCGCGCCTACCAGGGCGATTCGTGGAAAGGCCTGGCGATGCGCCAGAAGACGGCCCAGGCCCTTTGCTGGGGCGAGCAACTCGGCTGGATCAGCCCCGCCGTTGTCGATGACCCGGTGGCCGGGCCGTTCCTGAAGCGCCTCGCGCACCTGCGGTACGATCTGCGGCAGTACCTCGCGCGCGGCCGCATGGCCCGGCCGCCTGCCATCAAGACCGACGGTGCGACCGTCACGGCCGACTGGAAATGGCACGGCAAACGGATCGTGACGACGCCGGCGATCCTTTCGGGCGCCTGGCAGGCGGCCGACGGCGCGGTCGCCCTGCTCTTCGTGAACGTGGACGAGAAGCCGCACGCCTTCGACCTGATGTTCGACGGCGCGGCCTACGGTTTCCCCGGCAATCTCCTTGCACGCGAGCACACGGGCCTGGAGAATCGCGATACGCCGCCGACTGAGGCGAAACCGCTGGTGCTGAAGTCGCAGCGGCGCATCACGCTCCAGCCGATGGCGGCGCTGGCCATCGAGGTCAGCGAGTCGAAATAGCGCACGTTAGCCGCGGGGCTTGCCCCGCGCGAGGCTTGCCATGAAAACCCTCATCGAAAACGGCGTGCTGATTACGCCGACCGACGAGATCGCCGGCGGCTGGATCCTCGTCGAGGGCGACCGCATCGCCGACGTGGGGCAGGGCGGCGCACCGCCGGCCGACCGCCGCATCGACGCCGCCGGGGGCGCCATCGCACCCGGCTTCATCGACCTGCACGCCCAGGGGTTCCGCGGCTACGACCTGTGGGACCCGTCCGACGAGGCGTTTCTCGGTGCGACCCGTCAAATGGCCTCGACCGGCGTGACGGCGTGCCAGGTCTCGTGCCGCCCGACGGATGAGGTCTGCCGTGTCATGCGACCGCGCCTCGGCCGCTCCGACGGCGGGTGCCGCGTGGTCGGCCTGTATTTCGAGACGCCGTTTATCTCGCCCGAGAAGCGCGGGGCCATCCCGGCGGAGTGCGTTGAGCGGCCGTCGCGCGACGCGGCCGAGCGCATCCTCGAAGCCAGCCGCGGCATCCTGGCGATGATCACGATCGCGCCGGAGCAGCCGGGCGCGCTCGAACTCGTGCCGCTGCTGCGCGAGGCGCGCGGTCCTGCGGGGCCCGTCGTCTGTGCCCTCGGCCATACGAGCGCAACGTTCGACGAAGCCGTGGCGGCGTTCGACGCGGGCATCACTCACTCGACACATCTCTACAACGCCATGACGGGCCTGCACCACCGCGATCCGGGGGCCGTGGGGGCGCTCCTCGCGCGGCCGGACATCAGTGCCGAGATTATCTGCGACGGCGTGCATCTGCATCCGGCGGCGGTGCGCGTGGCGGTCGCGTGCAAGGGCGTCCAAAAGACGTGCCTCATCACCGATTGCGTCAGCGGCCGCGACCGCACCGTGGTGGACGGGGCGCCGCGCCTGGCCGACGGCACCATCGCCGGCAGCGTCCTGTCGATGGACCGCGCGGTGGCCAACGTGCAGCCGTTCGCGGGAGTGAGTTTGCGGGAGGCCGTCGAGATGGCCACCCTCAGCCCGGCCCGGGTCATCGGCCTCGATGCATCCAAAGGCACGCTTGAAGCGGGCAAAGACGCCGACATCGTTATCTTCGACGACCCAATCAACGTCCGACTCACAATGATCGGCGGCCAAGTCGTGTGGCAGGCCAACGCATAAGCGCCCACGCACTTTTGATCGCCCAGCGCACTTTTAGCCTCCCAGCGCGCTTTTAGCCGCGACCCGAAGGGGAGCGCGTCATTTCCGGCCGCCGTCGCGTCATCGCGACCTCGGAGCCGTGTCCCGCCACGCCATCCTCTCTGCAAAATCGATGGAACTCTCCGCGCCCGTTCCCGTCCAAACAACCGGCCGCTTGCTGAAGTGGCCGCCGGATTTCTGGAACCCGTCGCGAAAGGAGTGTTCTTTGGCCATGAATACGACGACTGCCAAACGGCTGTGCGCCTGCATCACACTGGCGGGCGTGTGCTTTGCGGCCGCAGCCGCGGCGCGGGCGGTCGAGACGACCCCCGTGGGCCCGGACGCGCTGGCCAAGCAGATGGAGGCCATGACGAAGGACGTGACGCAGGGGGCGCTGCGCATCGAGAAGAAGGACGGCCAGGTCGTCGAGTGCCCGCTCAAGCACACCGACGTGACGGCCGACGTCTCCGGCTTCATCGCCCGGGTCAAGGTCACCCAGACGTTCCACAACCCGCTCGACGAGAAGATCGAAGCGGTCTACGTCTTTCCGCTTCCGCACAAGGCCGCGGTCGACGACATGACGATGGTCATCGGCGACCGCAAGATCGTCGGCATCATCAAACGCCGCGCGGCGGCCCGCGCGATCTACGAGGCGGCCCTCGCGAAGGGCGCGACGGCGGCGCTGCTGGAACAGGAGCGGCCGAACATCTTCACCCAGTCCGTCGGCAACATCAAGCCGAAGCAGGAGGTCAAGATCGAAATCTCCTACGTCGACGTCCTGGAGTACGACATGGGCGTTTACACGTTTCACTTCCCGATGGTCGTCGGGCCGCGCTACATCCCGGGCCGGCCCACGTCGAAGATTCCACCCGTCCCGCCGGAACTCAAAGGCAAGGTCGGCGAACTCGACAAGCGCAAGGTCCGCGAAGGCAGCCAGAAGCCGAAAGGCACCGGCTGGTCGCCCGACACCAACCGCGTGCCGGACGCGTCGCGCATCACGCCGCCCGTCCTGAAGCCGGGCATGCGAAACGGCCACGACGTCTCGCTCTCGCTCCGGCTGGACGCCGGCGTGCCGATCCGCGACATCCGGTCGCCGAACCACAAGGTCAAGATGCAGCGCACGGGGCCGAGCCGCGCCAGCGCCGCCATCCTGCCGGCCGACTCGATCCCCAACAAGGACTTCGTCCTGAAGTACGCCGTCGTGGGCGCGAAGCCCGAGATGGCGGTCCTGGCCCATACCGAGCGGGGCGGCCGGGGCTACTTCATGCTCATGATCCAGCCGCAGGAAGACGAGCGGTTAAAGGCAAGCCCGCCGCGAGAACTCTCGTTTCTCATCGACGTCTCCGGGTCGATGCGCGGCGCCAAGACGGCCAAGGTCCGCGAGGCCATGAAGGGACTGCTGAAACTCACCAAGCCCACCGATACGCTCCAGGTCATCACCTTCGCCGGCAGTTCGCAGAAACTGTTCGACAAGGCCGTGCCCTGCACGCCGGACAACGTCGGTAAGGCGCTCAAGGTCACCGAGGGCCTGCGCGGCGGCGGGGGCACCGAGATGCTCAAGGGCATCAAGATGGCCATCAACGACCCGATCGACCCCAAGCGCGTCCGCATCGTCATCATGCTGACCGACGGATACATCGGCAACGAGGCCCAGATCATCGAAGAGGTCGGACGCCGCTGCGGCGACCAGATACGCTTCTGGTGCATCGGCATCGGCCAGTCGCCCAACCGTTTTCTCGTGGACGGCGTCGCCAGGCAGGGCGGCGGCATGGCCAAGGTCCTCGGCCTGAACGACGATGCCGCTCCCCTGGTCACGGAGGTGATGTACCGCATCCACCGGGCGCAACTTGCCAAGATTACCATCGATTGGGGCGCGCTGCGGGTCTTCGAGACGTATCCGGCCAGGATCCCCGAACTGTGGGCCGGGCGGCCGGTCATCGTGTTCGGCATGTACGAGACGGGCGGCGCCTCGGCCATCGCCGTCAACGGACGCGTCGAGGGCGAACCGGTCAGTTGGCCCCTGCAAGTGGAACTGCCCGCCAGCGAGCCGCAGCACGACGTCCTGGCAAAGGTCTGGGCCCGCCACAAGATCGAGGAACTGATGCACCAGACCTATTACGCGGGCAGCCCGCAGGTTGAGCAGGCCGTCACGAGCATCGCCCTGGAGTACCGCCTGATGAGCCAGTACACCAGTTTCGTCGCGGTGGACGAGAGCGAACTCGGGACGATGGTCGAGCCGGCCCGTCCGCCCCGGCGTATGCTCGTGCCCGTCCCGATTCCCGAAGGCACCCTCTACGAGGGCTTCTTCGGCGGCGAGGCCGAGAGCGAGGGCCTGCTGCGCCAAGAAGGCCTCAGGGAGGTGGCGGCGGCGGCCGGGCCGACCGACGGCAGGTGGGGCCGGATGTCGTACTTCAGCCCCGCAGCCAGGTCTACCTCGACGCCGGCCCAACTCATGGCGCAACTGGGGACGGCACCGGCGTCGGCGGGTATCCTGGCAGGAGGGACAGCGAAGACCAAGGCACCTCGGGGGGGCGGCATCACGGCGTTTGGTCTTGGCCTGCAATCCACGGCCAAGTTGGCCCGCGCCCGCCGCGCCAGTTTCGGCGACGTGGCCGCCTCAGCGGTCGCAGGGGACTTAACAGAGGCGAAGGACATCCGGTCCGTCGACCGCGGCTACACCTCCAACGCACTCGCCGCCAAGGCCGTGGGGACCGCCAAGCGAGCGGCCGAGGTCCTGAAGGCGGCACAGGAACTCCGGAAGAAGGGCGACCTGACGGCCGCACGGGCCAAGTTCGCCTTCGCCTACCTCCTGGACAGCGTTGCGGTCGGCTACCGTCGCTCGGACGGCAAGACGGCGACGGCCGCACTCGAAGGCATCCGGAAGGCCGGCGAGACGCTCCTGAAGACCTGGACCGAGGACATGCCCGCCCTCAACAAGCACCTCGACCTGGTCATTCGCGACGCATCGGTGGCCGAGGCGCTCCAGGCCGTCGCCAAGGCCGTCGGGCTGAAGGTCAAACTCCTGGCCGGCAGCGTCGAGGATGCCGCCGCCATCACGGGCCGCAAGGACGTCCGCATCACGTACCTCGACCTCCGCGGCGCCACGGCCATCCAGGGCTTCGACTGGATCCTGATGCCCGTTCGGATGGCCTGGTGGGTCGAGAAGGACGCGGTCGTGGCCGGTACCGTCTGCCGGGGTGAAACCGAATCGGCCTGGGTGTACGACGTGTCTTCCACGGCGCTGCCCCCGGCCAAGGAACTGGCGGAGATCAAAGACCACAAGCAGCGCGTCGAGGCGGCCGGGAAGGCGGCCGAGGCGTTCCTGGCGCCCGTCCGCAAACGCCTCGGCGCGGCCGACGAGGCCCTCGCATGGTACGGGCCGGGCCAACTGCTGGTTGCCGGCCCGCCCGCGCTTCACGTTGCCGCCGCACGCCTCTTTGCCGACCTGGCCGACCCGGACGCCAAACTCGAGGGCGACCTGGCCGAACTCCACAAGACCACCAGCAAGCGGGCCGCCGACCGCAAGGACGCCGCCGCCAAGATCCTCGAAGCACGCGAGAAGGCCCGCACCGCCGGCGTCCTGGCCCGGTTCAGTTGGCAACTGCTCGCCGCTGCCGCCAGCGGAAAGGGCAACCTCGAGGCCCTGACGGAACTCGAAGTGGCCTGGAAAAGTCCGGTCACCGGCCGCCTTCTCGAAGGGCGGGGCGCCGCCGTGGCGATGCGATCGCTCTGGGCCGTGACGGAGGCCTCCCGGGCGCTGCCGCAAGACAAGCAACTGGCGAGTCTGGCGAAGGCGGCGCGGCGCCTGTCGCAGTCGGCCGCCGACGATGCCCTGAAGGCCCTCGAAAAGTCGCCCGACGATGCGGCCGCGTTTCACAAAGTGCTCTATGCCGCCCTCGCCATGGCTGACGACGCCGACTTCCGCTCGCGCGCCCTGGCGGCGCTGGCCGTCGGCAAGGGGAAGAACGCCGCCCTGGCCCGGTTCCGCGTGGTGGCTGCCGCGCTGATGGCTCCCGCTGGGGAGATCGACTCGGCGGCGCTCGCCGCCCTGCTGACGCAACCGCTGCGGGGCAACGACATGGTCGTCCTGGCGGCCCTCGCCTGCCGCCGCGCGGGCGGCAGCACGTGGGACACGTTCCGCGCCGAATCGCGCAGCCTCCTCGGCGATCAACCGCTCGACGGCAGCGTCATCGTCCTCGTGAACCGCCTGGCCTCCCCGCGCCTGCTCCTCGCCGCGGCGCAGCGGTAGGAGGCGAGGACACAACTTCCGCGCGGCGGCCTTCCCAGGCCGCCGCGCGAGAGGGCTTGTGCGGTCCCTCAGAGCGGTTTCTTGCGCGGTGGGTCTCCGGTCCCACCGCGCTTTCTCACTGCAATCGGACGTGAACGGTTGTGCGGTTGCCGTGAGCCACGGCCGTCTCTGCCGGCCGTCATGGCGCAAAAAAGCGGCGCGGCGAGGCCTCCCACACAAGCGGGGGGATGTTCGATAGGAGCGCCTGCCGCGCCTTGCTGCGAGTTGTCCAGGTTTGGCTTGTCTTGCCTCAGCGTCTCCTTCGCCGGATGGCCGTAAGACCGAGCCCCGCACCGATGAGGGCGAGGGTGGCCGGTTCGGGTATCGGCTCGCCGCCGGGATAGGTCAGCAGGCCGCCGATCATGTCTTCGTAGTCCTGGTCGCCGAGTTTGCCGTCCGGGCCGAGGGGCAGGTCTTCCCACGCGATCAGCAGGCCGCGGTTCGTGTGGAAGGCGAGCATGTGATCGGTCTCGGCGCCGGCGCCGTCCGGATTGTAGGCGTTCTCGCTGAAGAAGCGGTTGCGCTCGGACCGGCCGCCGTCGGCGCTCAGGTACAGGCCGAAGTAATGATCGGCGGGGACGTCGAAGGCGACCTTGGTGCCCGGATCGTCCACGCCCTGGGTAATGAGCGGAGCGTAGTCGAAGTCGGCCGGCTCGCTCTCGCCGGGCTCGCAGGTGTAGTAGCCCATGACGTTCAGATAACCGGCGTATCCGAGGCCGACGTACGTCAGTTCGTACGACTGGTCGGTGTCGGTGAAGAACCGCTGGATTTGCGTCTGGTCGCTGGCGGCGGGGTCTTCGCCCAGGTCCACGTTGCCGACGATGATGGGGGTGCCGTCGGCGTTGGTAATGGGGCTGGGCAGGCCGGTGATGGCATCGGTGTAGCCTGCGAGGACGTCGCTGAGGCTCTCGCGTGCGCGCCCCGCGTAGCCGAAGTAAACGCGCTCGTAGGTGGTGTCGCCCTTGGCATCCAGGATGGTCTTTGCGCCGGCGGTGCCGGCCATGGCTGCGGCGAGCACCAGCGCTGCCGCAATGAGACGTGACGTATGGCGTGCGCTCATCGAATACTCCTACGCGGCGGTCCCGATTGAGGACTGGCCCATTGGCTGCGGGGTCACACTGTTCAAGATACGCATGAAACCGAGCGAGGCAAATCGGCGCCGAGGCGCGGGCCGGCGGACGGCGTCGCAGCACGCGGGGCGGGAAACGTAAGCCGTTTCGGGACAAGGCTTTACGGGCCAGCCGTGATCGCGCCGCCGGCGGCGTTGAAGCGGGGTTTCTCTGCCGAAGTGTGCGCGCATCGGCCGGAAACCGGGCGATTTTTTCGCGGACCACGACGCCGCACCGCCGAGGTGGAACCGCGTCGCCCGTCGAGCAAAAGGGGGTGACTTCGTGCGGCGGGCACCTTACAATCCAGCGTCATGCTGGAACTCGAGGAACATCGCCGCCGCATGATCGCTGAAGTGTCGGCTTTCATTACGTGGGGACTCGCCAACCCCGATAAGGTCCGACCGATTCCCCGGAAGCGAATCGGCACGGGGGGGTTCAGCCGGAGGATACAGTATCTGTTCTGGCGGGGCGTCTTCGGCACAGCCGACGTCGCGAACCGCGACCTTCTGCGCCGATTCCTGAGATGGGCACGCCTCGGGTGAGAGTGCAAAGTTTAAAGTTCAAAGTGCAACACCGTGCACCGCGACGGCGGCCGACGTTGAACTTTGAACTTTGAACCTCGAACTTTGAACTTTCCTGTTTCCTACTCTTCAATCACCTTCAGGTCGTCCACGGTGACCAGGTAGATTCCCCATTCTTTGAGGTACGTCTTGGTGCCGCCGACGCCGACGATCTTGCCGAGGTACTTGCCCAGGTCGTAGGCGCTGGACTTGAGAACGACGAGCGGCCGGTTGTTCTGGTCGACGAGTTTGAACTTGATGGGATAATCGACGCCCTCGAGACTCTCCATTTTGGCGAGGAATCCGGTGGCGAGGAAATCGGTTTTCAGCAGGCTCTTGTCGCGTTGGGCGTCGGCCTGTTTTTCGGCCCAGCGGGTCTTGATGGTTGCCAGCCGCTCATCGAGTTTGTCCGCGAGGGAGACCACCCGCACGTAATCGGCTTTCTCCGCGGCGCGGCGTGCGATGTAGGCCAGTTGTTTCTTGGCGGCGTTCTTGAGGTACGCCTTCTCGGCCTTCTCGGCGATCTGGGTGAAGGCGGCGGCCACGGCGTCGAAGTCGCGGTCGGGCACGTCCTTCGCAAGTTCCGCAGTCAGGTCCATCTTCGCCTCCTTGAACGCCTCGACGAGCGGTTCGCTCTTGGGCGGCTTGATGTCGATCGGGACGGTCGGGCGCTGAGTCGTAGGCGCTTCGGCCGAACCGGTCGCCGCCACGTATTGATCGACGACGTAGACGCGGGCACTCTCGGGCGGGGCAATCTTGAGGAACTCGCCCTCAGCGGCGCCGAGCACCTGGACCGTATCGTCCTGCTTGAGGGTGGCCATGACGCACCAGCGGCGTGCGGCCGTGGCGCTCGAGGCGTACACCCGCGCGCTGGGCGCCGAGACCGTCGCGGCAGCGCCGGCGGCGCCCATCGTCAGGTCGCTCTTACGGACCAGGCCGTAGATGCCCTCGGGCGGGCGCAGGGCCAGCCAACCGTCCTTCTCGCCTTCGACGGTCACGGGGGCGTTCTTGGCCATCATCAGCACCGGGTAGTAGTACAGGGCCGGCCCGCAGCGAACGTTCACCAGGTCGCCGCTGATGTATCCGGTGTAAGGATAAGTGGGCGTGGGCGGCGCCGGAGGGGTCGGCGCCGGGGTGGTGGAGATGGCGGGCGGCGCTGCCGCGGGCGCGCCAAAGGCAGGCAAGTCCCCAGTGGAAGGCTGGGCCGACGCTGCGAGCGGCAGCCCCGCCAATACGATGCTCAAGCAGCACCCGAATACGAGTCGTGTCCGGCGCATCGAAACCACTCCTTCCTGACGCTCAGGGCAACGGTGGCGAAGGTGCGCAGCCGCATCGTCTGTCGGTCCCGCGTCCAACCTCTGACGCTATCGCGCCCGCGCTTGAGTGTCAACAAAAAAGGGTAACCTGTGGCGCTTCCACGAAATGAGTTTGCACAACTTTTTGGCGGTGCCAGCCGCTTACTGACGTGCGCGGCTAGTTCGTGTGCCTGACTAGCCGCGAGCGTCAGCGAGCGGGGAGGCTGCTGCAACCACTTCTTCCCACGCGTCCTGGTTGAACTTGCACCCCGGGTCGGCTCGCCGCAGGTCGTGGAAATAGGCCCAACTCCGCGCGCGGCAGCCTCCGCACGTCGTCTTGTAGTCGCACGTGGCACAGTGCCCGGTGCGGTCGTCGCGGTCTCGCAGCAGGCGCATCACCGGATGGTTCCAGATCGTCTCGAACGAATCGGTCCGGAAACTGCCGATGTGGATCGGTATGAAGACGCACGGCGTGGCGTCGCCGTTCGGTTGGACGGCCATGTAACAGCGTCCCGCGCCGCACCCGCCGACGTACCTGGCGAGGATGCGGGTCATCTTTCCCCCGCCGTATCCGTAGTGGCCCGTGTTGACGGGGTCGTTGGGGTCGCCGAGTTCAATGCACGCGCGGCCGTACTGGGGGGCGCTCGACATGATGCTGATTCGCCCGTCGACGAGGTATCGCTGGAGGATGCTGAGCATCCGTTCGCGCTCGGTGGGCGAGAGGTCCATGTCCACGACGCCGCGGGCCCGGCCCGTGGGAATGAAGTTGAAGGCGTAGAACGTATCGACGCCCTCGCCGATGCACCACTCCAGCATCGGCTCCATCTCCTCCAGGTTCCACCGGGTGACGGTCATCGCCACGCCGCACTTCACGTCCGCCTTGGCGACGACGTTCCGGATGCCCGCGACCGACCGCTCCCACGCGCCGGCCCCGCGGAACGCGTTGTGCCGCGCGGCATCGACCGAATCCAGGCTGATCTCAATGTAGCGGATTCCGGCGCCGATCATCGCCTGGATCTTCTCGGGCGTGCACAGCGTTCCGTTGGTGGCGACGGTCAGGTGCATCCCCTGGTCGCGGGCGTAGGCGGCGGTCTGGAGGAAGGTGGGGCTCATCAGCGGCTCGCCGCCCGAGAAGGCGATCATCGCAACGTCGCGGTCGGCCAGGATGTCCACGATGCGTTTCTGCTCGTCGAGCGAGAGTTCGTCGTCGGCCCTGCGGCCGGCATCCTGGTAGCAGTGCTTGCACCTCAGGTTACACGCCTGGGTAAAGTTCCAGACGACCATCAGGGGGGCGACGAAGGTCTGCGGCTTCTTCAGGCCAAGATGGCCGACGCTTCGGATGGTGGCCACCAGGCCTCGCCGCGTCGCGGGGTTGCCGAGGACACGGTGTTGAATCGTCTCTTTGCGGGCGCCGGTCTTGCGGCGAACGTATTCGGTCAACAGGTAGGGCAGGGCGAACCGGAGGTGGTACCAGCGGATGGAGCCGTCGGCGTAGGCCTGGAAGAACCGTTCGAGCCAGCATCGGCCGCCCGGTTTCTTGGCGGTCATGACCCGCAGCAGACGCTGAAGTTCCGGGCGGGCCAGCATGCGTTCGACTTTTTCGGCTTCGGCCATGGTTCTGCTGCGTTGTTCGGATGGCGCGCGACGCTCCATCATAGGGCGCGCTGCTGAGCGCGACAAGGCTTTTGTGTGGCCGGGCAAAGGGCTTGATTCCGGCGCGTCGGCCACTATGCTGCGCTTCCGCACGAGAGGTCGCGAAAGGCCTGCGCGGATGGCATATCGCTGGAAGTGGGCGGCTGACATCGACTCCGAGTGGCGAGAGACGCTCGTCCGGGCGTTCGACCCGGAAACACTCGTGCCGATGCGGGCAGTGCCCACTCGGGGCATCTCCGGGCGCGGCTACGGCCTCCTGGAGACGGCGGAGTCCTTGCCGTTCGACGTGTTCGTCAAGATGTTCGAGCACCGGTCGCTCAACAATCGCATTCTGCATCTGTGGGGTCGAAGCGGCGCGGCACGGGAGTTCGCCAACGCGGTTCGCCTGCGTGAGATGGGCCTGCCAGTACCGCAACCGCTGGCCCTCGTCAACGAGTCCGGAAATTGGGGCTGCCGCACCTGCTACTACCTGATGGAGCACCTGGCCGGCGCGCAGCCGCTTTCGGCCTGGCTTGCGGCCGCCGGCGAGCCGGGCTCCGGCGCGTTTGACGGCGCCATCCGGCTGGTGGCGAGACTGCTCGTGGACCTGGCCGTCAAGGGCGTCTGGCACCGCGACGTCAGTGGCGGCAATTTGCTTGTTCTTCCCGGCGGCCGGGACCGACCGCTGCGGGTTTGTCTGGTCGATGCCCGCCATGCGCGGTTCGGCGCGGAACCCGCGCAGGCGCTGAAGCAGATGCTTGTGACGCTCGGCGCGTTCCTGCTCCTCGGCGGCGCAAACGATCCGCTCGTGGAGGCGCTGGTGTCGGCGGCCGCGGAGGAGGCCCGCCGGCCCGGCGGCGTGGAATGGGCGTCCGATGGCGAGGCGATCATCGACCTTGCCCGGAAGTTGGCCGCACACCTCATGGCCCGCGAGGTCCGAAAGGGGAAGCGGGCGCCTGAGAGTCTCGACAGGTTCGCTCGCCGATACGCCAGCGTGGGCGACGCAGAGAACTATCGCGACCGGCGGTTCGGCCGCTCGCGTCACGGCCGTAAGGTCGATGCCGCAGAGCGGCGGCTCGTCGGGCAGGTGGTCGATGACCTGAGCGTCGGCGGCCCGGTGCTGGACGTTCCGTGCGGCGCGGGTCGGTTGCTGCCGGCCATCGCGTCCCAAGGGCGCGAGTGGGTAGGCGTGGACATCTCGGCCGAGATGTTGGGTCTGGCCCGCAAGGCGGCCGCCGAGGCGGGCGGGATCTGCCGCCTGGTTACCGCGGATGCCCGCCGCCTGCCGTTTGCGGACGGGGGGTTCGAACTGGCGCTGTCGATGCGTCTGCTGCACCGCGTCCGCACGGTGGAGCAGCGCGCTGCGGTGCTGCGGGAACTGGCCCGGGTCAGCGCAGGCTGGGTGCTGTTCTCGTTTTACAGCCGGCTCTCGTGGCGGGGGTTTCGCGACCGCCTGCGCGGGCGGTACTCGGGCGAGACCCGGGCGACGATTCGCCGCGAGGTCGCCGAAGCCGGCATGAGCGTCGAGCAGTTTCTGCCTGTTGGCCCGTTGGCGCGGCAGACGCTGGTTCTGTGCGTGGCGCCGGCACGATAGACGTTCTTGCACGACTCAAGACGAAAGGGAAGCCGCGTGGCTCATTCGCTTCTGGTTGCAGGCTCGATCGCGTTTGACAGCATCCGGACGCCGCACGGCCAGGTGAGCGACGTGCTCGGCGGGTCCGCGACGTATTTCTCCATGGCGGCATCGCTGTATGCACCGGTGCGGCTGGTGGGCGTGGTGGGGGAGGATTTCCCCGACGCGCACCGCCAGGTGCTGGAGTCGCGGCGCGTCGATACGGCCGGCCTGCAGATTGTGGAGGGCGGCAAGACGTTCCGCTGGAAAGGCTCCTACGAAGGCGACATGAACGAGGCCACGACCGAAGACGTTCAGTTGAACGTGTTCGGTGACTTCAAACCCGTCATCCCGGAGGCGTGGCGGGAGACCGACCTCGTGTTCCTGGCCAACGGCAGCCCGGTCACCCAGATGTCGGTGCTCGACCAGGTGGATAGTCCTGCGCTGGTTGTCGCCGACACGATGAACCTCTGGATCGACAGCACGCGCGACGAGTTGCTGGAACTGCTCGCCAGGATCGACGGCCTTGTCCTGAACGACGGCGAGGCGCGCATGCTTACCGGCCAGGACGACCTGGCAATGGCCGAGCAGCGCATCCTCGACCGGGGGCCGAGGTTCGTCGTCATCAAGATGGGGTCCGAGGGCGCGCGGATTGCCGGCCGCGACCTCAAGACGGAGGCGCCGGGCGTCCTCGCCGCTGCGTTCCCGGCGTACTCGAGGAGCGAGGTCCGCGATCCGACCGGCGCCGGCGACTCGTTTGCCGGCGGTATGATGGGGCGTCTGGCCAGCCTCGATCACGAGATTACGTTCCAGGACCTGCGTCTTGCCCTGGTGTACGGCACGGTGACGGCGAGTTTCACGATCGAGGATTTCGGCGTTCGCCGGCTCGATGGCCTGACGATCGGCGAGATCGAAGGGCGCCTGCGCGAGTACGGCGAGATGCTCGATTTGTGAGATGCGGTGTTAGCCGAACGTTGCGCGCCCCGTACGGGCCGCGCAGGGTGCCGTGTTAGCCGCGGGGCTTGCCCCGCGCGTGCGGAACGATATACTGTGACCCGCCGGTTTGCAGGCCTTCCGCGCGGACGCGACCATGAGCGAAACGGTCCGGACATTCATCGCCATTGAGATGCCGCCGGAGGTCCGCCAGTACCTTGACCGTTGCCAGGAGCGGCTGCACGGCGCGGGCGGCAAGGTCCGATGGGTTCGCACGGATCTGATCCACCTGACGCTGGTGTTCCTTGGCGAGGTGGCTGTCGAGCGGCTTGAGGCACTTGGGGCGGCGGTGGAGGCGGCGGTGGCGGGTTTCGGGCCGCTTGTGCTTCGCGCCGGCGGGGCGGGGCAGTTTCCGCCGAAGGGACGGCCGCGCGTCATCTGGGTTGGCATCGACGAGCCGGCCGGCGACCTCCTCCGCCTCCAAAAGGCCGTGGCTGACGCGACGGCTCCGTTCGCCGAGAAAGTCGAAAAGCGTGCCTACCGGCCGCACCTCACGCTCGGCCGCGTGCGCGGCGGCAGGGGGCTCGGCGAACTCAGCGCGGCCGTCTCGGAGATGGCCGACCAGCAAAGCCCAGCGTTCGATGCGGCCGAGATCGTTGTGATGAAAAGTGTGCTATCACGCGAGGGACCGATATATTCGCCGTTGTCGTGCATTGCCCTCGGCAGTTGAATCGTGTATAGTTAGCCGCCGCTGTCGTGCATTGCCCTCGGCGGTTGATTCGTGTTTGGTTAGCCGCCGTTGTCGTGCATTGCCCTCGGCGGTTGATTCGTGTTTGGTTAGCCGCCGCGCTTGCGCGGCGCGTATGGAATAGCAAGGGCACGGGGCGAACGACGGGCGCAGAGCCCACAGCAAAGGAGCCTCGATTATGGCGAAGAAGAAACGGAAGCCCGAAAAGGAACCCGTCGAGTACGTCGTCGACCCCGATGCGCGGGCGACCAACCTGAGCCGCGTCATGTCGCAGATTGAGAAGCAGTACGGCAAAGGCGCCATCATGCGGTTGTCGGGCGACCTGCACGTGGACGCCCCGTGCATCCCGACGGGCAGCATCAGCCTTGACTTGGCCCTCGGCGGCCGCGGCCTGCCGCGCGGACGTGTGGCGGAGTTCTTCGGGCCGGAGGCCTCCGGCAAGACGACCCTGGGCCTCTCGGTTATCGCGAACGCTCAGCGCCTCGGCGGGGTGGCGGCGTTCATCGACGCCGAGCACGCCTTCGACGCCGCGTGGGCCAGGCGGATCGGCGTGGACCTGGAGTCGCTCCTCATCAGCCAGCCCGACACGGGCGAGCAGGCATTGGAGATCTGCGACCTCCTGGTCCGAAGCGCCGCCGTGGACATCGTCGTGATCGACAGCGTGGCGGCCCTGGTGCCGCGGGCCGAGATCGAGGGCGAGATGGGCGACACGCATGTCGGCCTCCAGGCCCGCCTCATGAGCCAGGCGCTTCGCAAACTGACCGGCTCGATCTCCAAGAGCCACACGGCCGTCGTCTTCCTGAACCAGATTCGCGAGAAGATCGGCGTGATGTACGGCAACCCCGAGACGACCCCCGGCGGGCGGGCGCTGAAGTTCTACTCCAGCGTCCGGATCGACCTCAGGCGCATCACCACACTGAAGGACGGAGACCAGGCCGTCGGCAGCCGCACGCGAGCCAAGGTCGTCAAGAACAAGGTCGCGCCGCCGTTCCAGAACGCCGAGTTCGACATCCTCTTCGATCCGCGGCATCAGGGCGGCATCAGCGCCGAGGGCGACCTCCTGGACCTGGGCGCCGAGGTGGGCGTCGTCGAGAAGAGCGGCGCGTGGTTCTCGTGCGGCGATCTGCAACTGGGGCAGGGACGCGAAGCCGCGCGGGCCTTCCTTGAAGAGAACAAGGACCTGGCCGAGGAGATCCGGACCAAGATCCTTGCCGCAAAGGGCTTGCTCGATGAGGCCCCTGATGCCTCTGCCGGCGATGCCGGGGCGGAACCGGCCGAAGACGGCCAGGGGGAGGCGGAGGGGTGAGATTATGCGGTTGAACCGGTTGGTCGGTCCGGCTGCGGCCGTGTTCTGCGTGGGCATGTTTGCCTCGGGGGCCCCGGCGGGGGCAGCCCCGATGGATGCGGCCAAGGCCGTCGAGACGGCGATCGAACGGGCGGCGGAGGTGGTCTCGCCGGCGGTCGTCAATATCCGCGTCGAGCGCGAGGTGCTCGAAGACCTCCACGCGTTGCTCGAGCAGTACCCGAACCACCCGCGCGTCCCGTTCCGCTCCCAGGGCAACGGGTCGGGCTTTCTCATCTCCTCCGGCGGGTTCATCCTCACGAGCGAGCACGTCGTGCGAGACGCTGCCGAGATTCAGGTGACACTGGCGACGCGCAAACGCTACCGCGCCAAGGTGGTCGGGGCCGACCCCCGGCGCGACCTGGCGGTTATCCGTATCGACGCCAAGGGGCTGCCGGCCGCCAGCTTCGGCGACGCGTCGACGCTTCGCCGCGGGCAATTCGTCTTGGCGCTGGGCAGCCCGTTCGGCTTCGGCCGCGACGGCCAGGCCAGCCTCTCGTTCGGCATCGTCAGCGGCACCGGACGGGCCATCCCCGGGATCGGCCAGGAACTGGACCGCTATTACGGCAACCTGATCCAGACGGATGCGGCCGTGAACCCGGGCAATTCCGGCGGGCCGCTCGTGGATCTCGACGGCAAGGTCGTCGGCGTCAATGCCGTTATCTCGAGCCGCACCGGCGCGAGCGACGGCGTCGGCTTCGCGGTGCCGATCACCTCCGGCACGCGGGCCATCATTGAGCGTCTCAAGGCGGGCGAGGAGATCGTTTACGGCTTCGTCGGCATCGAGATCACGGAGGTCGGACAGGAGCAGGCCAAAGAGAGCGGCGCCGAGGTCGGCAACGGCGCCTACGTGGCTCGCGTGGTGCCTGATGCGCCCGGCGCGAAGGCGGGTGTCCGGGCGGGCGACGTTGTGGTCGGCATCGGCAAAGAGGCCGTCCGCAGCCCGGACGACGTGATCCAGATCGTCCAGGTCACCCCTGTTGGCGAGAAGGTGACGCTTCTGGTCATGCGAAACGGCAAGCGGAGACGGCTGACCGTTGAGGTGGCCCGGCGGCCGGCGCCGCCGGAAGTGCTCGTCAGCCGCTACGGCACACGCTGGTGGCGCGGCGTGCGCGTCGAACCGCTGACCGACGAGTTGCGGGAGCAGATCGGTCTGAAGAAGGGCGACAAGGGCGTGTTCGTGCGTGAGGTCCGCGACGGTTCCGCGGCCGCCGATGCCGGCATCATGCCCGGAATGGTCATCGACCAGGTGGGCGAGACGAAGATCGCCTCCGTCACGGAGTTCAGCAAGGCCGTCGGCGTCGTCAAGGGCAAGTGCCTCGTCCACGTGGCGGGCATCGGCGTGAAGGTCATCCAAGCGCCCGGCGCGAAGGAGCTGGAGAAGAAAGAGGAGTCGAAGAAGCCGGACGAGAAGGGTGGCGCGAAAGAGAACCCGAAGGAGAGGCCTAAGGAGAACCCGAAGGAGAGGCCGAAGGGGAAGCCGGGAGACTGACAGCCTGCACGCCCTGTTAGCCGCCGCGCTTGCGCGGCGTGCCTGTCCGCCGAAGGCGGGCCTCTACTTTCTGCGGCGGCGAAGCAGCGCCAGGGCGCCGGCGGCAAGAAGCGCCAGCGTGGCCGGTTCCGGCGTGGCCTCGGCGCCGGTGATGATCACGAAATCGTCCACGTACAGCGAGACGCCGTCGTACTTATCGTGCAGCGGCAAGTCGGTGAAAGGCAAGTAGACAGGAGCGCCGGGGTCGGTCATATCCTCCACGTCCAGGGCGTAGATCGCCTGGGCGACGTTCCACCCGTCCACGACATGACCGAACACGGTGTAGCCGTCGCGTCCCGCCGCCGGGTCGAAGATGTCGCTGTTGTCGGCCATGTTGAGGAACCAGCCGGAGGTGGCGCTGTTGGGGTCGGCGGTCCTGGCGGCGCCAAGCGTGCCCAACAGGTTGGACCATCCGAGGTCGGCCTCGAGAGGCACAGGGGCATAAGGCGTGGGAACATAGTTAATCGTGCTGCCCACGAAGTAGAATCCCCCGCCCTGGATGATGTCGACCGAACTGTCGCTCCGGTGAATGATCGAGTCGGTGAACGCGCCGTCGTTGACGTACTGAAGGAAATTGTCGCGGTGCAGCGGCGTGTCGTCGTGCAGTTCCACCGTGAACGAGCCGAGGTACTGCACGTCGAATCGGACCTGGAACGGGTCCGCGGCGGCAGGACCGGCGGCAACAAGGGCGAGCAGACAGGCGATGGCTAAGCGACGCATGAGCATTCCCCTCTTTCCCAAATGTGAAACGGCCCCACGGACACACCATCCGGCACCGTGCCGCACGCAGGTCCATCCCTGCCGCGCAGGCGCACGACTTTCCTATGAGCCGGTTGGAACTCCCCCGAGTACCATGAAAAGTATGCGCACGTTTGGGCCTTTGTCAAACGACTACGCCGGATTTGGCGGGGTTTTGTCTGAGGAGGCTGTGGCCCGTTTCCGGCAGGAAGGCCATGCCAATCCCGTCTTGAGTATCGCTTCACGCTTGCAAAACCGCTGATTCCCGCTAGGATGTGCATTCTACCTGACGCAGGATTTGCGCCGGACTTCAGGAGTCTGGACGTGACAACCGACGAAATCCGCAGCCGGTTCCTTGAGTTCTTTCGCAAACGCGATCACCGCATCATCGCCTCCGACTCCCTCATTCCGCACAACGACCCCACGCTCCTGTTCACCGGTGCGGGAATGAACCAGTTCAAGGAGCAGTTCCTCGGCCCGCGCGCCGCCGACTTCGCACGGGTCGCCACCTGCCAGAAGTGCCTCCGCACCGCCGACATCGACAACGTGGGCGTCACACGCTGGCACATGACCTTCTTCGAGATGCTCGGCAACTTCTCCTTCGGCGACTATTTCAAGCGCGAGGCGTGCCAGTGGGCCTGGCAGTTCATGCTCGAAGAGATGGACCAGCCCCCCGAAAACCTCCACGTTACCATCTTCGAGGAAGACGACGAGACCTTCCGAATCTGGCGCGACGACATCGGCGTGCCCGAAGACCGCATCTGGCGGTTCGATGAGAAGGAGAACTATTGGCCCGAGTCCGCCCCGTCGAAAGGCCCCAACGGTCCGTGCGGCCCGTGCACCGAGATCCTCATCGACACGAACCCCAACGGCCCCAAGGACCGAACACCCGAGAATGATTCCCAGCGGTTCGTCGAGGTCTGGAACCTGGTGCTCCAGCAGTTCGACCGGCAGGAGGGCGGCCGGCTCGTGCCGCTGCCTTCGCAGAACATCGATACCGGCATGGGCCTGGAACGCATGGCCGCCATCATGCAGGGCGCGCACACGAACATGGACATCGACGTGATGCTGCCGATCGTAGAGGCGGCTGCCGAACTTGCCAACACGGTGTACAATCCGGGCGGTCATGACGATTGGGACCGCAGGCTGCGGCGCATCGCCGAGCACGTGCGGTCGGTGGCGTTCTGCATCGCCGACGGGGCGCTGCCCGACCGCTACGGCCGCGGCTACGTGGTCCGCAAACTCATTCGCCGCGCGGCTCTCGACGGTCGGCGCCTTGGCATCACCGAGCCGTTTCTCTCGCGCCTCGTGCCGGTGGTCGAGAAGACGATGGGCGCGACGTATCCGGAAATCGGGCAGCGCAAAGACACCATCCTCAACATCCTGGAGGCCGAGGAGAAACGTTTTACCGCCGCTATCGAGGAGTCCGTCGGCATTCGCCGGTTTGAGGATACGGTCGGCCGGCTGAAGGCCGATGGCCGGGAGGCGATGGCAGCCGACGCGCTCTTCCAGTTCTACGACACGCACGGCATCCCGATCGAGTTCATGGAGCAGCGGCTGCAGGAAGAGGGGCTGAGTTTCGACCGCGAAGGCTTCGAGGAGGCCATGGACCAGCGCCGCGAGCAGTCGCGGGCAGGCTCCGGCTTCGGTGACGAGGCCATCGTCTTCAAGCGCGAGACCCTCTCGCCGCAGGTCCTCGACCGCCTCCACCGCGAGAACCTCTCGACCGAGTTCGACGGCTACGAGTGCACCGAAGGCGAGGCCACCGTCCTGGCCATCATCGCCGGCGACGAATGGGTCGAGAAGGCCGATGCGGGGACCGACGCCCAGGTGCTCCTGGACCGCACGCCGTTTTACGCCCGCGCGGGCGGCCAGGTAGGCGATGTCGGCACGCTCGAGGGTCCCGACGGCACGACCGCCGTCGCCGACACGATTCTCGACCATGAGTTTATCGTTCACCTCGCGAAGGTCGAGAAGGGCCGCATCGAGCGGAGCCAGCGCGTCCGCGCCGCCGTCGATGCCGGCTGCCGCCTTGCTACCGCCCGCAACCACACGGCCACGCACCTGCTTCAGTGGGCCTTGCGCCTGGTGTTGGGCGAGCACGTGCACCAGGCCGGCTCGGAGGTGTCGCCGGAGCGGCTGCGGTTCGACTTTACCCATCCGACGGCCCTGTCGCTGGAGGAGCGGCTGAAGGTTGAGGACCTTGTGAACGAGCGGATCCTCGAAGCGGCCGACGTCGGGGTCCGGCACATGCCGATCGACGAGGCCCGGAGCCTCGGCGCCATGGCCCTGTTCGGCGAGAAGTACGCCGACCAGGTCCGCGTCGTCTCCATCGGCCAGTTTAGCAGGGAACTGTGCGGTGGGACGCACCTGGCGAGTGCCGGCCGCATCGGTCTGTTCAAGATTACGAGCGAAGAGTCCGTGGCGGCAGGCGTCCGCCGCATCACCGCCGTCACGGGCAAGGGCGCCCTCGAATACCTCCACGAGGAAGAGGACCGCATGGCGTCCGTTTGCCGGAGCCTCAAGGCCGCACCCGATACCCTCGCGGACCGTGTCGAAGGCCTCCAGCGGCAGATCAAGGACCTCAAGAACGAACTGGCCCAGGCCCGCAGCCTGACCAAGCGCGGCGGGCTGGACGAGGTGATAGAGAAGGTCGAGGATGTCGGCGGCGTGCCGGTCGCGGTCAGCCAGGTCGACGGCGCCGACCTCGGCGCCCTTCGCGAGGCCTGCGACGCCGCACGCGCCAAACTGGGCAGCATCCTGATCGTCCTGGCCAGTTGCGAGGGCCGCAAGGTCAACCTGGTGGCCGCCGCGACGAAAGACCTCGTCCAGAAGGGTGTCCATGCGGGGAATCTCATCCGTGC
>CAZIJC010000064.1:0-22663 GCA_964539385.1 uncultured Anaerolineales bacterium
GCGTGACGATCCGCAACCCGCTCTACGGGCCGAACACCGACGGCATCGACATCGACGCCTGCCGCGGTGTAACCGTGTCGAACTGCATCATCTCGACCAGCGACGACGCCATCGTCCTGAAGAACACGAACACCGACGGCTTGGCCCGCCAGAGCCGCAACATCGCCGTCACGAACTGCATCCTCACGACCATCTGCAACGGCTTCAAGATGGGCACCGAGACGCTCGAAGGGTTCGAGAACGTCCTCTTCAGCGATTCGGTCGTCGCGCACCACCCGAAGGCGCCGCACTGGCCGGCCATCTCGGGCGTGGCCATCGAGACGGTGGACGGCGGCCACGTGAGGAACGTCAACGTCTCGAACATCGCCATGCAGAACGTGCGGGCGCCGATCTTCATTCGCCTCGGCGCGCGGCTGCGTCGCAAGGACCCCGAAGTCGGCCCCGGGACGCTCTGCGACGTGTCCATCAGCCACGTGACGGCCCTCGGGGCGCTGCTGCCGTCGGTCATCGCCGGCCTGCCGGACCATCCGGTGGAAGGCGTGCGCTTAACGGACATCTGCGTTCGGACTGCGGGAGGCGTGGCGCAGGACGTCGCCGTTCGCACGGTGCCGAACAAGCCGAAGAACTACCCTGAGGCCACGATGTTCGGCGACCTGCCCGCCTATGGTTTCTACTGTCGGCATGTCGAGGGCCTGCGGATGCGCGACGTGGACGTGATGCCTGAGCAGGGCGACGCCCGCCCGGCCGTCGTGTGTGAGGGCGTCCGGAATCTGGTCATCGATTCACTGACTGCGGCGCCGCCGTCGGGGGTGTGGCCGGTCCTGCGGTTCATCCAGATCCGCGACGCGACGGTGCGCGGCTGGCGGACGCCGACCGACGTGGCCACGTTCCTGCGCGCCGAGGGCGACCGGACCGCCCGCATCCTTCTGATGGGGAACGACTTCAGCCGCGTGAAGAACGTCGTTGACTTTAGCGACGGCGCAGCGGCCGCATCTGTCAGCCGGTCAGCCAACCATCCCGGCAAGTAGCACCGTCGCGTGCCGGGCAACGAGAAGCACACGGCCGGGCAAGACCGGCCGTGGCACACGCCGCATCGGGCGATTCGCTCACTTCTGCTCCGGCAGTTCGACGACGTAGGCCGCGATGGGGCGGCGCGATTCGGCTTCCCAGTTGCTCGCGAAGATGACCTTCCGCCCGTCGGGCGACGGCGAGGCGTGGGCCTCGCTGACGTAGTCGCCGGGCCGGGTATGCATGTGGGCGAGTCGTTCCACACGCAGGCTGCCGTCGGTCCGGACCGCGACAATCTCGTCCCAAAAGGGCGGCCAGTTGCGGCTCCGCGTCTGGTACGTGGCGTACACCCAGCCCGGTCGGCCGATGTTGCGGGCGGACGTGTGGCTGGCCCACCCGCCCGGCGTCAGAACGGTCACGGCGCCGTCGCGGAGCCGGCGCTTGATGAGTCGTCCCTGGTCGGGCTTGGATTTCGACACGCCGACGGCCACCTCGTCGCCCGCGTCGTCTACCGTCAGGTCGTAGTGGCTTGGGCGGCCGTACTTGGTCCAGAGCGGGCCCGCCTTCCTTCCCTCCAGGTCGTACACCTGGGTGCGGTCACGGCCACCGTCAATCACGCCGTTCAGGACCACGTACTTTCCGAGGGCGCTCACCGAGACCCAGTCCACCGTGACGCTATCCAGACCCATGTCCGGGAACTTGTGCTTTTGGGCGAGGTCATAGGCGAACGCGACTTGGTTGTCGCACTTCTGAGCGAGGACGGCCAGGCGCGCACCGTCGCGCGAGGGGTTGCCTTCGCCGGGGCCGAACTGAAGGTGGGAGTAGCCGCCGAACGTGTGGGCGACCGACACCTCGCCGGTCCGGACGTTCCAGGTGCCGATTTGGTTGGCCCTGAGGAAGATCCGCAGGTCGGCTTGCGTCGGGTGCCAGCGGTCCTCGCCGGGCGGTCGTCGCGTGAAGAGCGGCTTGTACGTCCGACCGTCGAGGAAGATGGGGTTGGGGTTGCCGCGATGGCGGTCGAGAATCAGGAGCGACCCGTCGGCGTTCCAGGCCTGGTCTTTCGAGTAATGGTGTCGCGCGACCTCGCCCCACACGCCGCCCACGACCGGGATCGGCACGCCCGGGTCACCCGTGATACGCGTCACCCGCGTGCCGAAGACGGGGTCCACGTAGGACTCCAGGTACCCCGGTCGCGGGACGGCCGGGATGACCTTAACCTCGGTGTTCGTGACGGGGTATTCCGCGGCCGCGCACGCGCCTCCTGGAAGGAGAGCGGCAATGGCAAGGGCAGTGGCGATTGCTTGAGACCACATGATTGTTTAAGCATGCCGCGGCGCCCTGGGTCACACCGTTGGGCGGGCCGCCGAAAGGGGCGATCAGCCGTTTGCTCTACCCGGTGGCCGGTTGCGCCAGGTGGCACATGTCGCGATAGGCCACCATGCCGGGCATTGCCAGGACGGCTCCCAAGGCCGCGCCGAGGACCGTGATGAGCAGACTTGCGAAGGCGAACCCCGCGATGCCGGCGGCTGCCATCGTCCCGGCCGCCCCGAATGACTCGGAGGCCATGGCTTCTTTGAGTTGCCTGTCCGCGCGGAACCAGTAGGCCCCGTCGTTCTCGGCCGGTTGGCGAGGCGGCAGGGGCTTGTCCAGGCGACGATACAGTTGCCTGACCCTGCGTTCGTGGAACGCTTCCGGTGTCTCGCCCGGCAGCGCCGACGTGCTTTCGACCTCGCGGAGGGCCTCGGAATACGTCACGAGCGCCGCCCCCTGTCCGGAAACCGCGATCAGGCCGCCGAGGCCGAGGCCGAAGACCGCCAGCACCACGCCCACCATCAGGGCACAGGCGACAAGGCTTACGAGCGAGAGAACGAGCATCTGCACGAAAAGGCCGAACCCGCGCGCTACCTTGCCCGTCAGCCGCCAACTCAACGTCAGCGATTCCACAACCTTCGCCCGGCCGTCCAGGACCAGCGGCATGCCCCATGCCAGTCTGGATGTCAGAAACACCATCGGCGAGTAAACAATCGGTATCGCGATGGCCAGCACCAGCAGGCCGACCACGCCCTTCGACAGCAGAAGCATCACCGACGATACACCGACCAGGAACACCAGAATCGAGATAGGAATACTGATCAGCGTGAAAATGAGCCCAAGGAGCCAGACGATGCCCATGCTCGGCCAGTAGCGGCCTCCTGAGAAGCCGGCGAACAACTTGCCGAGGACCCCGCTCTCGCCACGGGCGGCCGCCAGCATGATGAGAACGAATCCGGCCACCAGCGGTGGCTCGAGGAACACGCCCGGTACCACGCACAGCGCCCAGGCCAGGGTGGCGAGAATGGTAACCACCAAGACGCCCAGCGTCAGCGGCACGACGTTGCGCAGGCCGCACGTCATGCCTTGGCCGATCCACAGGAACACCTGCCCCATCCCCACTTCTCCGCCGGCCGGCGTTGCCCTCGTCGGCGCTTCAGCGGCGGCAGGTTGTGCTCCGGGCGCCGCGACCGCAGGAGCACCCGCCTGGGCTGCCGGCGCCGGTGACTGAGCGGCCGGCTGCACTGTCGCCCCCGGGGATGCTGCGCTGGCGGGGGCCGACTTGGCCGACGGGATCCGTATCGGACTGCCGCACTTCGGACACCGGCCCGTCTTCCTGGCGTTGGTGTCGGACGTGGTGAACCGTTTCTGGCATCGGGGACAGATGACGCGGATCATAAGGCACCCCCTGTGCTAGCAGGTTCCGAATGCTGTGGGTGCGCCCTCGCAAGGATGCGCTGCTGCGCCCCGGACCGGCCGCTGCCGAGGATACACCGCGCGCGGTCGCGCTGTCAATTGATTGGTGTTGGACGAGCCGGGACGCCGAGCGACCGGTTGCCGTCTTTGCCGCCGGCGCGTCGGTCAGGGTTTAGCGCTGCCCGGCCGCTTTTTGTACACACGGATGTAATCAAACAGGACGCTGTCGGGCAGATTGGCCTGGGCGATGTTGCCGGCCCACTTGCCGACCTCCAGGCTCAGGATGATGTACTCGGGTGTCCCCGAGACGCCTTTGCGGGTCCGCCACGTCTCCACCCCGTCCACGTAGACGACGTACTCATCCGCTTTCCAATCCAGACCGACGGTGTGCCATCCCTTCGAGACGCCCGGCACGGCGGCGACGTGGCCTTGCGACTTGTGGTGCTTGCCGTAGCCGTCCCAGTGGAGCGTGTGCTGAACACGATCGCCGCGCTTCGAGAGGTACTCGAAGATGTCGATTTCCGCTCCGGACTGCTTCGTGTCGCCGACGATCTTGCCGAGTCGCGGCGACTGGAGCCAGAACGCCGACCAGTGCCCCACCTGGGTCTGAAGTTTGACGCGGCACTCCCAGTAGCCGAAGGCCTGTTCGAACTTGCCATGCGTTGCGATCATGCCGGTGTGCCACTGGTCGCCGACCTTGCGGGTGGTGATGACGAGGTGGCCCTTGCCGTCGAGCGCCACGGCTTCCTTGACGTTGACGCCGCCCTTGCGGGGCCCCAGGCCCCGGTAACTCCACTTGGTCGTGTCGAGCGACGTGCCGTCGAACTCGTCGCTCCAGACGAGGCCCGCATGGGTCGCCGGCTTCGCCGATTCGGGGATCGTAGATTGCGGCAGGCCGCCGAGTTGCTCAGGTTCCGTCTGAACCTTCTTCAAGGCCACCGTGGCGGTCTTCTCGGCTTCAGCGCGCTTGTTGGTCTCAGCGGCCGGCGCGGCAGCGGGCACGACCATGACAAAGACGAATACGAGCAGAACACCGGGAAGAGATACCGTCTGAATCATAGCGCCCCCGTGTCAGAAACGAGACCGGCGTAGGTTGTGACGAACCGATTATGCCCGGGCGCAACGCATCTGTCAAAACTGTTCTTGTCGCGACAGCCGCTTTGGGGATTGGGCTTGACCGAAGCCCCTGGTGTGACTAGAGTTGTGGTGTTGCGCCCGTGGTTCGGGCATGGTTGGGCGTGAATGGTGCGCGCTGGGGCGCGCCGTCAGGGGGGGAGGACGAACGCAGACGCCGGCATGATCGACCTGCATACCCATACGCTGCTGAGTGACGGCGAGTTGATCCCGACGGAATTGGCACGCCGCGCCGAGGTCATCGGGTACCGCGCGCTGGGCTTTGCGGATCACGTGGACACGGCCCTGGCCGACACGATTGTTCCGCTCCTGGTCCGCGTGGCCAACGACCTGACGCCCGTCATGAAGATGAAAGTGATCCCCGGCGCGGAGGTCACCCACTGCCGCCCGCAGCATATCGCCCGCGTCGTCGAGCACTGCCGCGAGTTGGGTGCCCGCATCGTGGTGGTTCACGGCGAGACGCCTGCCGAACCGGTCATAGAGGGCACCAACCGTGCGGCCATTGAGGCCGGGTGCGATATCCTCGCCCATCCGGGGCTGATTACGGAAGAGGATGCGCGTCTGGCTGCCGAGCGCGGCGTGCTGCTTGAAATATCCGGCCGCCAGGGCCACTGTCTCGGCAACGGCCGCGTGGCCCGGATAGCGCGGCAGGTCGGGGCCCAGGTCATCTTCGGTTCCGATACGCATGAAGTGGACAACCTTCGGCCGCGAAGCGACGCCGAATACGTTATGGCCTGCGCCGGGCTCAGTCCCGACGAAGTGGCCGCCGCCTTCGGCGCCGCCGAGCGGCTCGTGGCCCGTGCCGTGGAAGCAGGGGGTACCTAATGAGAACGTTTCAGCGGATTTCCCGGCTCATCCGGCCGGCGATCGGGCTGCCGGTGCTGGCGGCCCTGGCGATCCTCGGATTGATGGTCATGGCCATGGGCTGCGGCGAGAAGCGTGAAGTGGCCGCCACCACCGCCCCGGCTGTCAATCCACGTCTGAGAGACGTGCCTGTCCCCGCGGGATTCAAGTTCAAGACCGACCAGTCGAGCGATCGGGCGGTGGGGGGCTTCCGGTTTGTCCGACACATGTACGAGGGCGGGGCGACGGTTCGCCAGGTCTCGGAGTTTTACCGCCGCAACATGCCCGTCCTCGGATGGCGAAGCCTCGAAGCGAGTCTCGTTTCCGGCCGCCAGCGGCTCCTCTTCGACAAGGGCAACGATACGTGCCACATCAGCGTCTGGGATGACTGGGGCACGAAGGTCCTCATCCAGGTGCTTCCACGGAGCACCAGGCCGGCGGCTGCCGCTGCCCACGCTGGGACGACGCGATGAAGAGCACCCGCAAGCACGAACTTCAGACGAACGAACTGGCCGATGCGCTCGGACAGGCCATCACTTGGGCCAAGCCCCATGCCAAGATGATCGCCCTGGTGGTCGCGGTGGTGGTCGTGGCCGTGTTCGTTCTCGTGATTCTGCCGGCCGTGCGCGGCAGCGCCAGCGAGATGGCTTCGGCCGCGTTCGCGCTGGCCCAGAACGCCGGCGACACGCAGTCGCTGCGGAACTTCCTCGAAGACTACCCCGAAGCGCGCCAGACGCCCACGGCCAGGTTGCTCCTGGCCGACCGGCTCCTCAGGGAGGTGGTGAGCAAGCCGAAGCCCACGGGCGATCCACTGGCCGAGGCCGGACAACTGTACGCCGAGATTGCGGAATCCTCGGAACTCCTCCGACCCCTGGCTAAGGTGGGACTCGCCCTGGTGACCGTTCAGGAAGGCGACCTGGAGAAAGGGAGGGAGGGGTTGCGGGAGGTCGTCTCGAAGTGGCCTCAGTCGATCGCCGCCGAGAAAGCCCGCGCCCATATCGAGGCTCTGGCCGGCTACAAGCCGCTCGTTTTCTCGAACGAACCGCTCGAAGAGCCGACCGAACCCGAGAAGGGCGAGACGGAAAAGGCCGGGCCCAAAGAAGGCGAGGACACCAAGACGCCCGCGACACACGAAGGTGAAGGCAAGAAAGAGCCCGCGGCGGAAAAGACCGGGGCCGTGAAAGCTCCCGCTCCCGAAACCAAACCGCCGCCCAAGGGCACGGGGGGCGAGGAGAAAACGGAACCGAAACCCGTGGGTTAGGGCAGTTCGACAACAGCTGTGCGCGGCGGGCCTCCGCACTCGCCGCGCACAACGGCTTACATTCGCGGCCCCTACGGGCCGCGCGAAGATGTGCACAGGCGGCCGTGAACTCCTCTAGCCTCAGACAGCGCTTGGCGCGGTTCACGGAATATGGTATTGCCCCGGTCGAGATTCGTATCTTCACCCTGACAGGGAACCACAGCCGAAGGAGTATTGAATGGCAGACCTGCAAGCAATGGCTGAAGCAGTGGAACGCGGCGACCGGGATGCAGCCGTCCAGACGGTTCAGGACGCCCTCGCGGCCGGCCTGGAACCCGAAGAGATTCTTAACGAAGGTCTGATTGCCGGCATGAGTTCGGTGGGCGAGAGGTTCAGGAACAACGAGATCTTTATTCCCGAGGTCCTCATCGCCGCCCGCGCCATGAACGGCGCCATGGATATCCTCGAACCCAAACTCGTCGAGACCGGCGTCGAGCCGCGCGGCAAGGTCGTCATCGGCACCGTGAAGCAGGACCTGCACGACATCGGCAAGAACCTTGTTGCCATGATGCTTAAGGGCGGCGGGTTCAAAGTCATTGACCTCGGCGTCGATGTGGAACCCGAGAAGTTCGTCGAGGCCGCCGAGGGCGAGCAGGCCCAAGTCGTCGCCCTCTCGGCGCTGTTGACCACGACGATGCCCAACATGAAGGCCGTCGTCGATGCGCTACAGGAAGCCGGCCTCAATGGTGTCAAGGTCATGATCGGCGGCGCGCCGGTCACGCAGGCGTACGCCGACGAGATCGGCGCCGCCGGTTACGCGCCCGACGCCGGCAGCGCCGTGGATTTGGCGGCCGGCCTCATCCAGTAGCAGGGGGACGGGCGTGGCTCGATGCGTCGTCCTGTATCTCCGCGCGGCGGCCTTCGGCATACGCCTCCGTATCGGACCAGGCCGCCGCGCATAACATGGTAGCCGCCACGCGCAGAGCCGATGCCGACGAGCGACCTTCCCGAAGGTGCCCTTCCGCCCGACGCGCTGCCTGAGCGCGACCTGGAGACCCTCCGGCTCGAACTCCAGAGCGAACCGAACGCGACCCGTCTCGACCGGTTTCTCGCCCAGCGGTGGGCCGGCCACAGCCGCTCCACGTTTCAGAAACTCATCCGTGACGGTCGCGTTCTCGTCAACGACGAGGTCGTCACGAAATCGTCGGCGGAGGTGCACCGCGGCGACCGCATCGTCGTGACCCTATACAAACGCCGCCCCCTCGGCATCGTTCCCGAACCCATCCCAATCTCGATCCTCTACGAGGACGACGACATTCTCGCCGTCAACAAGGAACCGGGCATCCTCGTGCATCCGGCGCGCGGCAACCCGCACGGAACGCTCGTCAACGCCGTGGCCCATCATGCCGATTCGCTTTCGAGCGGGGGCGATGTGTGGAGGCCGGGCGTCGTCCATCGGCTCGACCGCGACACCTCGGGCGTGATCGTCTTCGCCAAGAACGATGCCGCTCACGGGCAACTGGCGCGGCAGTGGGAGAACCGCACCGTCGAGAAGGCGTACACGACCGTCGTCGAAGGCGTGCCGGAACTCGACGCCGACGTTATCGACCAACCCCTCGGCCGTGATCGGCGCAGCCGCGAGCGGTATGCCGTCCGGCGCGACGGCACCGGACGTGAGGCACTCAGCCAGTACCAGGTGGTCGAGACCTATGACGGGTTCAGCGTGGTCCGTGTACGCATCCACACGGGACGGACGCACCAGATCCGCGTCCACATGGCCCATATCGGGCACCGCGTTGTCGCCGACCGTCAATACGGCAGCCGCGATAAGGTGACGCTACAGGAGTTGGCGCGCGGCAAAGCGGACCACGATGAGGTGCTGATAGGGCGGCAGGCGCTGCACGCATCGAGTCTCAGGCTCGTGCACCCGCGCACGCGCGAGCCGCTGCACCTGGAAGCGCCGCTGCCCGACGACATAGCTCGCCTGCTGGCTGCGCTGTGCCAGTGGCGGCCACCGGATGCGTAATACGCGAAACGCGGTTCGAGCCCGCCGCGGAAGCGGCGGGACGCCCTCAGCCGATGTGAAGTGTCGCTAACAGAGGAACTTGCTGAAGTGGGGGCGCCCCGATGCGACTTGGCATCGAAATCGGCGGAACGAAACTTCAGGCGGCTGTCGGAACGGCCGAGGGGAAGATTGTGCGTTTTGCCCGCGCTGAATCGCCGGCGGTCGAGGGCGCAGCCGCCGTCCGGGATCGCGTTGCCGAACTGGTACGCGAAGTGCGGGCCGGTGCAGGCGAAGTCATCGACCAGGTCGGCATCGGTTTTGGCGGCCCGATTGTGCGAGAGACCGGCCGCATCGTCCGCAGCCACCAGGTCTCGGGCTGGGAGGATTTCGACCTGCTCGCCTGGGCGCAGGGGGCGTTTGGTCTTCCTGCGGTCGTCGAGAACGACTCGAACTGCGGGGCCGTGGCCGAAGCGCGTCTGGGCGCCGGCCGCGGTGCGGGACGCGTCTTTTACATGAACGTCGGGAGCGGCATCGGCGGCGGCCTCGTCGTCGACGGCCGCCTCGCAAGCGGACCCCTGGGGGGCGAGATCGGCCACACCTGGGCCTGGGACCCATCTGCCGACGCCTACGACAAACTTGAGAACCTGTGCTCCGGCTGGAGCATCGCCCGCCGCGCCGCCCGTCTGGCGGCCACCGACCCGGACGGTCGTATCCTTGCCCTTGCCGATGGGCGAGTCGAGCGTATCGATGCGCGCACCGTCGGTTCGGCGGCGGGCGAAGGCGATGCGGCGGCCTGTGCGCTCCTGGACGACGTGTGCGAATCGCTCGCGGTCGCGCTGGCCAACGCTGCGGCGCTCGTGCAACCCGATACAATCGTCATCGGCGGCGGGGTCGCGCAGATGGGCGACGTGCTCTTCCGCAGGCTGGCCGCGGAGTTCGAGCGTCGCATTTACGCCCCGCTCGCCGGCCGCTGCCGCATCGTGCCGGCCGAGTTGCTCGAAGAGAACGTCGTCGTCGGGGCGCTGCTGGTCGACCCCGACGCTTGACGTATGCGCATCCGTCCGAGCCGCGCCCGTAAGGAAGCGGCCCCTCCCTAACGGTCGCGGCTTCGCCACGACGCGCGATGTCGAGCCGCGCGCCTTTTCACTTGGCCCGGCCGCCCGGCGCCGCCTATAATGGTGGCATACCCGTCGTGGGGGGAACCGCGCCAATGCGGCTTCTGAGACGAGAGGGAGGGATTCGATGGCATTGAGCAAGGAGTTGTGCGGCATTCTGGCGACGGGCGCCGAGAAGGAGCGTGCAGCTCGGGACTTGTACCTCGAGGGGTCCCGCAAGTGCACGAACCCGCTCGGCAAGCAGATGCTCGCGCGCCTGGCCGACGACGAGGTCAAGCATGAGCAACTGCTTCAGTCCTGGGCCAACGAGGGGATCTGCCCCGTTGACCTCGTGTACCCGACCGTGGACAAGGACTTCATCAAGCGCGGCCGCGAGAAGGTAGCCGGGGCCATTCAGCCGGAGACGAGCGACCTCGACATCATCGCGTTCGCCCAGGACATGGAACGCAACGCCATCCAGTTCTACCGGGACGCCGCGGAGAAGGCGGACGACCAGGCGTCCAAGGACCTTCTCCTTCGATTGAAGGCCGAAGAGGACAAGCACCTTGCCCTGCTCGCGGAGCTGTACGAGTACATGAAGGATCCGAACCTCTGGAGCTTGAGGGATGGAAGGGCCCACTTCGATTCCTGACCGGCGCCGGGCGCCGGAGGCAGCAAGGCCAAACGATGTCGGCGGCGCGTAGTTTTCCTTGCGTGGGCGGACAACGTCGGTACAATTCTTGACTGGCCAAGGACGGCTGGGGGGGCGTTCCCCTTTTGCTGAAGCGGAGGAAGGTGTAAGCGTTTCAGCGATTCGACCAAGCCTCACCTGGATAGTGAAAGGAGACCGAGTATGAGGTACCTGTCATTGGCGTTGCTGTTGGTGTTTGTGCTGGCGTTTGTCGTAGGCTGTGAGTCGGCGGCGCCGCCGCCGGAGGAGCCGGCTGCTGAGAAGCCGGCTCCCGAGACACCGGCTCCCGAGACACCGGCTGCCGAGACACCGGCTCCCGAGAAGCCGGCTGCCGAGAAGCCGGCCGCTGAGAAGCCGGCCGCCGAGTAAGTCGCCGTCCGGTCGGTGTGGAAGGATTCGTTGACAAGCGGGCGGGCGCCGCCTGGCCTTGCGGTGCCCGTCTCTTCATGCCGCGCCCGGGTTGGCAGGGGACGGGGCTATGCCCACCTATGTCGTCACCGGCGGCGCCGGGTTCATCGGGTCGAACTTCGTGCGCCTGGCCCTGGAGCGGGATGCCGGCCTGGCGATCGTCACCATCGACCTGCTGACGTACGCGGGCAATCTTGAGAACCTCGTGGGCGTCCCGGAAGATCGCCACACGTTCGTCCGGGCCGACATCACCGACGCCGACGCCATGGCCGATGCGGTTCCGGTGGGCGCCGACGCGCTCATCAACTTTGCGGCCGAGACCCACGTGGACCGGTCCATCCTCTCGCCCGGCGCGTTTGCCCGGACCAACGTCGTCGGAACGCAGGTGCTGCTCGACGTCGCTCGGGAAAAGGGGGTCAAACGGTTCCTCCAGGTCTCGACCGACGAGGTGTACGGATCGCTCGGACCCGATGATCCGGCCTTCACGGAAGCGCATCCGCTCGTTCCGTCGAGTCCTTATGCCGCCAGCAAGGCGGGCGCCGACCTGCTCGTCCTGGCCGCCCATCACACGTACGGACAGGACGCTCTTCTCACGCGGTGCTCGAACAACTACGGTCCGTACCAGTTCCCCGAGAAACTCATTCCGCTGATGCTCTCGAACGCCCTGGACGATAGGCCCCTTCCCGTCTATGGCGACGGGCGGCAGGTCCGCGACTGGATCTACACCGACGACCACTCGCGGGCGATCCTGGCGGTCCTGGAAGGCGGACGGCCGGGCGCCGTGTACAATATCGGTGCGCGCTGTGAGCGGCTCAACATCGACGTCGTGAAGGCGATCCTCAAGGAACTGGGGAAACCCGAGTCGCTCATCCTACTCGTCAAGGACCGTCCGGGCCACGACCGCCGCTACGCCATCGACCCGGCCCACGTCGAGGCCGAACTGGGGTGGCAGCCGGAGGTCTCTTTCGAGGAGGGCCTGGCGCGAACCATCCGCTGGTACCGCGAGCACGAGGATTGGTGGCGCCGCGTCAAGGACGGCTCGTACCGTGAGTTCTACGACGAGTGGTATGGCGATCGGTAAGGCTTCGGCATTCGAGCCCGATGCCATCGGGTGCGCCGCCATCGAGCCCGCCGTGACCGAGCCCGCCACGACCGAGCCCGCCGCGACCGAGCCCGCCGCGACCGAGCCAAGCGCTGTCGAGCCCGCCGCGGAAGCGGCGGGGCATCATCATCCGGCTTGGCATCTGCCACGGCGGGTGGAGGTGACCGGCCGCTCCCGCGGCCGGCTCGAATACCGGCTCGAACGCCAACTCGAACGCCGGCTCGAACCCCGGCTCGGCACATGAGAGGTTCGCCATGACCGACGAAGTCCGCTACCATCTGCTCCGCCCGGGCGAGATCCGGCAGCGCCGCAAGGCCTGCCCCGCCGCCTACATCCCCATCGGCACGCTCGAGTGGCACGGCGTCCACAACCCTGTCGGGGCCGACACGCTCCAGGCCGAGGGGTTGGCGATACTGTGCGCGCAAAAGGGCGGGGGCCTCGTGTTTCCGCCGCTGTACTACGGCGAGAGCCGCGTCGAGTCCCT
The DNA here is from genome assembly GCA_964539385.1 of uncultured Anaerolineales bacterium. Lineage (GTDB taxonomy): Bacteria > Planctomycetota > Phycisphaerae > FEN-1346 > FEN-1346 > JAUVZF01. The sequence continues at coordinate 12,737 of CAZIJC010000064.1, forward strand.
GATGGAATCGGGGGCCGAGGACCGCGACCAGATCGCCGCAGCCTACGGTCTCTCGCCCGACGGCTTCCTGCCCGAGCGTCACCCGTTCGGCGCCACCGAGCAGGTCCTGGCCTATCAGCGCCTGCTCGTGCACATCCTGGCAGAGGCCGAGAGCCTCGGCTTCGAGGTCGGCGTCGTGGTGGCCGGGCATTACCCGCTCATCGACCATGCCCGGGCCGCCTGTCTCCTGTTCAACCAGCGCAGGTTCAGCAAGCGGCACGGTATGCTCGCCTGGGCGTGCCTGGACTACCTTGTCTTGCGCGAGCGGTACCCGGACGGCGGCGACCATGCGGCTGTGTGGGAGACGTCGCACCTGCTGGCGCTGCATCCCGAGACGGTAGATTTGAGTCTGCTGCCGCCTAATGGTGAACCGCTCGTCGGCGTCATGGGCAAGCCGCCCCAGGATGCCACCGCCGAATTCGGCCGCGAGACCCTCGAGGCGGCAACCGGAGTTATCGTGGGCGAAGTCCGCGACCGTCTCCAGCGGCGCCACCTCTACCGCGGCCACGGCAACTCGCTCCAGGAAGGCCTGTGGCGCCAGGGTTAGCCGCCCCGTATGCGGGGGCGCGGCGGTGCGGCACGCTTGACAAATCGCCCTGCGGCCGTACACTACCATCGCAGTCGGCGGCGTAGCTCAGTGGTTAGAGCAGGGGATTCATAAGCCCAAGGTCGGTGGTTCGAATCCACCCGCCGCCACCAACGTAAGTATCGACGCGGCAGGATCTTGCGGTGTCCAGAAGTTTTTCTGCTTTGGTTTTGTCGCCTCTCTTGCCATCATTTTGTCGTTCGTTTCGTCGCTTACTGCATGCCCGCCAGTGGGAGTGAACCAGGAATCGTTGCGTGGAGGCAGGCAGTGGCAGGACGGACTGACATGCGGACTTGCCGCTCGTCGTGGCGCGGCCGGAGCGTGGTGGTCCTGTTTGCGTGCAGCATCCTGCCGGTAGCCGGCGTGATTGGCGCCAAGGACGAGGCTCCACCGAAGTATGTTGCGGTTGCTCCAACGCGGGAAAGCAGTTTCGACGAACCGTTGATCGAATTGCGGTTTACCTTGCCTGGTTCGGTCGGCCGACAGGAGGTCGTTGCCCTGCGGTTGATGCAGCGGCGGGGAAGCATCACGCAGAGTTTCCTGGTGCCCGGCGATCACCCGTATATCAGCGAAGGGTACCTTCTCGATCGGCAGCCGGGCGGCTGGAAAGGACGCATCATCCTGAGCAAGGACGGGCGCGGCGGCCCGGCCAGGGGCATGGGCACGCCGCGAGGCAACCGGTTCCTTGACATCGAACTCAAGCACGATGGGGACGCGCTGACGGTGACCTGCACCTCCGATGGCCGTCCGGTTCCGGTGACCGTGCGGCCGGTCACGTGGGATGAGATCGCCAAACAGAACGAACCCCTGGACCCGTCGAAGACCTGGTCCGCGTGGTACGGGCCGTCGTGCAACTTTGCGGCCGAGCCGTCGGGTCACCCGCTCGTCGACGACCTGAAGAAAGCGCGGCTGGTCTGGAAGAGTCAGGAACGCTTCGGCAGCGCTAAGGCGCAGTCGCCGCGGTACGGCGTCATCGCCGAAGACAGCGGTCGGCTGCCGTTGCTGCCGGGCTCCGGCGGCGCCAGCCCCGTCGTCGCGGGCGGAAACGTCTACGTGTCGTACTTCATGCCAAGCGGCGAGGCTGTTGACAAGGACTTGCTCAAACAGCGCCGCGAGAAGGCCGGGGGCAAGCCGCTGCCGCGCTGGGAGATGGATCTCTGGCGCATCGCCGCCGACGACTGCATCGCCTCCATCGACGGCCGCACCGGTCGGACCCGATGGCGGACGGTCTACCGAGGAGCCGGCGCCAACTGGCACGATTCCAAGGCCGGCCCGTGCAACACAACACCGTGCATCCGGAACGGCAAGGTTTACGCCATCGGTTCGACGGGGCGGGTGTATTGCCTGGATGCCGCCACGGGCAAGCAGGTCTGGCAATCGAGCATCGGCCCGCGCCATGTCGCCATCGAGGCGGCCAAGGAAGTGGCCCTCGAGCAGCGACGGTACGGCAAACTGACTTTCAACCGCGACTTCGGGGGCGCGCCTATCGTGGTCGATGGCGTCGTGGTCATGCCCGACTTCACGTCCAAGACGGCCTGCGGCCTCCTGGCGCTCGACGCCGAGACGGGCGAGCAGGTGTGGCGCTTGCCGCACGCCGCCGCCGAGGACGCCGTACCGCTCCGGTACGAGCACGGCGGCAAGGCGCTGGTCATCTCCGCCGTGGCCGGCCGGGAGAAGGACGCGCCCGGCCGCATCGTGTGCGTCGAACCGCGGACCGGCAAGGTTCGCTGGACCATTACCGAACGCATCAAGGGCAACGCCCAGGTCATGAGCATCTGGAAGGATTACCTCGTCGTGCGCGCCCCCGCGACCGGCAAACCGGCGCTGCCGACGAAGGCCGACCCCACCGCGATGGCGTGCTTCAGAATCAGCCCCGACTCATACGAGCACCTGTGGACGTTGCCGTCGGCGCGCGGTTGGTGGAAGGAGCACGCGCCAGCCATAGTGGACGGCTACCTCTACGCCCGTCTGATCGGTCCCAGGCTGCTGTGCATCAACGTCGCGACCGGCGAGGTCGTCGCGTCCGCCGATTACCGCCTCGGCACGGCAGGCGCCACGATGGTCTACGGCGACGGTCGGCTGATCGTCGACTACGACGGCTCGCACAGCGCCACCGAGTTGACGTATTTCAGCGCCGATGCTCGTCGCGGCGTGTTGAAGCAACTGGGCGACGCCTGGCCGCCGCCGCACCCGCACGGCACCTCCTACCACCCGCAGCACGCGTACCCCTACGTCGATGGACGCCTGTTCATTCGAGGCGCGGACGCGATATACTGCTACGACCTGCGGAAGCTGCCGGGGGACTGAGGAACGCGAGAAGGCGCTTCGATGCGCCGTCCGCCGCTTACTTCTTCTGCTTTCGCTTCCTGGCCTTTTCGGCCTCGATTCGCTTGACGGCCTCGATGACCTTGGGCGGCCAGCGGAAGGCGGGCGCCTTGGCCGGATCGTAGCCGCGAAGGTGCGGCTGATCCAGCCGCTTCTGCACCGGCACGTACACCCATCGGTTTTGCCGAAACGCCTCGTCGAGCAGTTTGGCAAACGCAGGCATGTGCGTTTTCATCTGCTCGCGCGTGTTGATGTGACAGAGGTGTTTGCCGTCGGCTCCGAGAACCTCCAGCCCGCCTCGGCGATTGCAGTTGAACCACGACTGAACGCCTTCGGCCCAGAACTCTCCGTGGTTGCTCATCCCGTACGCGCGAAACCGACCGCTCTGCTTGGCCTGTTGATACAATGTCTTGAGACGGGTGTTGAACGCCTCGTCCATTTGGGCGAGCGTCCGATGGATGATGTGGCCGAACTCGTGGATGAAGATGTTCTCGCCCTGATAGGGATCCCCCCGGAAGGACAGAATGTTCTCTTCGGCGCAGGTCACCGGATTGCCGCCCAACCCCCGGGCACGCTTGTCCCACCAGGGTCCCATGCCCCTGCACTCGGGGATGTCGGTCGTCATTTCGTTGTAGGCCATCACACCCACGTAGGCTTTCTTTTCGGCGAGCGTTTTCAGGACGTCGGGCCGATTGGCCAGCATCTTCCGCACCAGGTATGCCACCTCGTCCAAGGCCTGTTTTCGGACCTTCTCTGAACTGACGATCAGCAGATCATCGACCGTGACGTGTTGCTTGTAAAACGGGTCGAGCGTTTTCAGCAGGGCTTCGGCGCCGGAGGCCTGCTTCGCAGGGACCGCTTCCGCCGCCGAACAACAGCACGCCGACAAGAGACAACACAGGCCGCTGGCCGCAACCGCCGCGCGCGCCCGCCACCTGCCGTCCGCCGGGCGCCGGCCGAACCGCCGGCAGCGGTCCTCTTGCCGGGGTGCGCATCTGGTCTGCCGTTTGGCAAGAGCGAACTCTGAATTCATCGCCATGGTGTTCACCGGATTTCCCCTACCGGATAGGGATGCGGCCGCCGGATCGTCCGCGATCATTCTATCAGAGGCGGCCGCCTGTGCAATCTTGATCTGCCCGCGGTCGCCTCTCCGCGTGGCCGTCAACTGCCTGTCAGGCCGCGAGGCGTCCGCCGAAAACAATTGACCCTCCCGGCAGCCGCAACTAGATTCCGCCCTAACGGGCAGGGGGGGCTGTGCCGGCCAGGAGGACGATGTGAACGACCGCGAGCGGTTTCTGGCTACGATGCGGTACCAGCCGCGCGACCGCTGCCCCATGTGGGATTTCGGTTTCTGGACCGAGACGCTTGCACGCTGGCACGGCGAGGGGCTGCCCAAGGAGGTGGACGACAACGCCAAGGCCGCACGGTTCTTCGGGATGGACGATTTCGACATCGGGTGCAACGTCCAGGTCCAGTTGCTGCCGACATTTGAACCGGAGGTGATCGGGGAGGACGAGAAGTACCGATGGCAGCGGCGGTCCGACGGCGTCGTCGAGAAGTGGCACAAGCACTCGGTCACCATCCCCGAGCCGACCGAGTTTATCCTGACCGGCCGCGACACTTGGCTGCAGTACAGGAAGCGGCTCGACCCGGCCGACCACCGGCGCGTGCCCGAAGACTACGCTGAGCGCGTCGGCGAGCACCGCGACAGCGAGCGCACCTACCCGTTGAGCATCAATTGCGGCAGCCTGTACGGTGTGCTCAGGAACTGGATCGGCACCGAGAACCTGAGCCTCATGCTGTACGACGACCGGGCGCTGGTTCAGGAGATGGTGGAGCACCTGGGCGAGTGTGTCCTTCAGCCCCTGGCAAAGGCCCTCGAGATTGCGAAAGGGCAGGGCGTGACGTTCGACGTCGGGCACATGTGGGAAGATATCTGCTTTAACCGCGGACCGCTCATCGCGCCCGGCATGTTCGCCGAGATGTGCGGGCCGTGGTATCGGAGGATCGCCGACCTGTTGCGCTTCTATGGGTGTGAGTTTCTGATGCTCGACTGCGACGGCAGGATCGACGACCTCATCCCGATCTGGCTCGACTCGGGCGTTAATATCATGTTCCCGCTGGAGATCGGCGACTGGTGCGACCCGTTCGACCTGCGGAAGCGATTCGGCAGCGACCTGCTGATGCGCGGCGGGTTCGACAAGCACATCCTTGCGCGGGGCAAGGATGCGATCGCCGCGGAGGTGCAGCGCCTCGCGCCGCTGGTCGAGCAAGGCGCCTTCATCCCGCACTGCGACCACCGCGTCTCGGCCGACGTCCCGCTTGCCGGCTACGTCCACTACGTCCAGGAGGCGAAGCGCGTCTGGGGGAAGGGCCTGGCGAACATCCGCCCGATGGGGCGGCTCGAAACGGATTGAGGCCGTCCGGTGGCCGCACGGCCGAACCGGCTCCCCGCCTGGATGATTATCGTGGCTTGTTGCGGCCTGGTTTCGCTCCGCGACGGTGCAAGCGTTTTCCCCCCTGTGCCCGTTCGTGTTCGCTGTGCGCGCGGAGGATCAGGCGGATGGGCACCTCGGGGAAGGGCAGTTCCTCGCGGAAGCGATTCTCGATGAACCGTCGGTACGAGGCGTTGAAGAGGTCAGGCTGGTTGACGAACAGGACGACGGTCGGCGGGGCCACGGCCACCTGCGTCGCGAAGTAGATCTTCGGAAGCGTCGTACGCGGAGACGGCACCTGCCGCATCTTCACCGTGCGGTCCATCACACGGTTCAACTCGGCGGTTGACACGCGCGACCGTGACTGCTTGTAGAGGTTCCGCGCGAGGTCGACGGTCGCCAGGACGTTCCGCGCGTCCTTGGCTGTCGTGAACGACAGCGGCGCGTACGAGAGGCCCGGCAGCGTCTCGCCGAGATAGTCGGCGAAGTCGCCGGTCGTCGCCCGGCCCTTCGCCAGGTCCCACTTGTTGACGACCAGGACGACGGGCTTCATCTCGTCTCTGACGGCGCGGCCGAGGTGCTTGTCGACCTGGCTGACGGGCGTCGTCGCGTCTATGAGAAGCAGCACGACGTCGGCACGGCGGATGGACCCGAGGGCCCGGGTCAGGCTGTAGAACTCGATGTCGTCTTTGATGCTCTTGCGTTTGCGGACGCCCGCCGTGTCGATGGCGACGTACGTCAGACCGTCCTTCTCGAAGCGGATATCCACGGCGTCACGCGTCGTGCCGGGAATCTCGGAGACGATGACGCGCTCGCTGCCGGCCAGCGCGTTGATGAACGTGCTCTTGCCGGCGTTGCGTTTGCCGACGACGGCGATCTTCATGGCCACCTCGTCGGGCGCCTCGGCGGCGTCGGCGGGGAGGAGTTTGCGGACGGCCGCCATCAGATCGCGCCGGCCGCGACCGTGCTTCGCACTCACCGGTATGACCGGCTCGTAACCGAACGTGTAAAACTCGGTCGCGTTCTGAGCGAGTCGGCCGTTGTCGGCCTTGTTGGCCGCCACGATGATCGGCACCGTCACGGGCCGGAGGCGCTCGGCGATCTGCCCGTCGAGCGGCTGCCGCCCGTCTTGCACGTCCACGACGAAGACAATGACGGAGGCTTCGCGGATGGCGAATTCGATCTGGCCGGCGACGTCGGCGGCAAGTTCCTCGGACGTGCGGAAATCCATGCCGCCGGTGTCCACGAGTTCGAACCACCGGTCGTTGCTCTCGATGAGCGCAGAGACCCGGTCGCGCGTGACGCCGGCAGTCGGCTCGACGATGGATATCCGACGGCGCGCGAGCGTGTTGAACAGGCTCGACTTGCCGACGTTCGGGCGACCGATGATGGCGACCTTCGGCAGGGGCATGGAACACCAATGCGGAATGCGGAGTGCGGAATCCGGATCGGGGGCCTGTGGCACGCCATCGAGCCTCATGCGCCGCCGGTTCCCAAGTCCGGCTACCGCTGGTCGGATTCGTCCTTAAAGTAGAGTTGTGCCCACTTTCTCTTGCCCACCCGCAATATGGAACCGCTTGCTGATTCAGGGTCGATCGTCGCTTTGGGATCGGTGATCTGCTCATCGTCCAGCCAAACGGCGCCTTGCCTGATCAAGCGCATGGCTTCGCTGTTGGTCTGTGTAAGATCAGAAGCCGTCATGCAGGACGCTACGCCGTACCGGCCGGTCCCCGTGTCGATGTGCAACATGCTCGGGGACAAGTGAACCTCCGGGATGTCGGCGGGCTGCTCGTTCTCGGAGAAGACCCGACGGAACTCCACCGCCTCTTTCTCGGCGGCTTCCTGACTGTAGTACCGCGTGACGATCGCCTTGCCGAGTTGCTCCTTGGCGTCGCGCGGGTGCGAGGTTTGGAGAAGTTCCTGGATCTCGGGCGCCGGCGTGTCCGTCAACAGCGTGAAGTAGTTCTCCATGAGGGCGTCGGGCAGGCTCATCAGTTTGCCGAACATGTCCTTCGGCGGATCGGTCACGCCTACGTAGTTGGCCTTCGACTTCGACATCTTCTCGGTGCCGTCGAGGCCCACCAGCAGGGGCATCGTCAGGACGATTTGGGGCTCCTGGCCGGCGCCGCGCATCATGTCGCGGCCGGCCAGGCAGTTGAACGTCTGGTCGGTGCCGCCCAGTTCCACGTCGGCGCGGGTGGCGACCGAGTCGTGGCCCTGCATCAGCGGGTACAGGAACTCGTGGACGCCGATGGGGTCGCCGGCCTTGTAGCGGATCTCGAACGTGTCGCGTTCCATCATGCGGGCGACGGTCATCCGGGCGGCAAGTTTCAGAACGTCGGCAAAGGTGAGTTCCCCGAGCCACTCGCTGTTGTAGCGGACCTCGAGCCGGTCGGGGCTTGTATCGAGTACCTTGCCGGCCTGGTCGAAGTACGTCCGGGCGTTCTGCTTGATCTGCGCTTCCGACAAAACGGGCCGCGTGTGGTCCTGGCCGCTCGGATCGCCGATGCGGGCGGTGTAGTCGCCGATGATCAGCACCGCCTTGTGCCCCAGGTCCTGGAACTGCCGCATCTTGCCCATGACCACGGTGTGGCCGACGTGAATGTCCGGGGCGGTGGGGTCCATGCCGAGTTTGACTCGCAAGGGGCGGCTCTCGTGGACGGCGGCGGCGAGTTTTGCGAGCAGTTCGTCCTCGGTGTAGATCTCAACGGCCCCGCGGCGCAGCACGTCCAGTTGCCGCGCGGCCTCCGTCTTGACGGTTTGCGGCAGGTTGTCGAGATCGTTTTTCGCCATGACTGCGCCCTTTTCGCGGCGTCGGGGATGGGCTCACTATAGGCAGACGGTCGTCGGATTCAAGGGCTTTTGCGCGAGGGGCGCACCGGCGCGTCACTTCTCGGAGGGTTCGCGTGCCATGTTGCGAAGGAGGCGGCCGAGTTCTTCCATCGTGTTTCCGTAGCCGGCCCAGTCGCCTTGGCGGAGTTGCTGCTGGGCCTTCTCGAAGAGTTCGTGGGCCTGCCGGCCGTGGGCCGATGGCGCCGGCGTTTCCCGTGGTTTGGCGACGGGCTTCGCCGGCGGCGGCGCGGTGCCGAAAACCTCGGCGAGCGCTTCGTCGAGCGTCTCGCGCATGGCGATGCGGTCTTTCGACGCCACGATGACGCGCTTCAGTTCCGGGAACCGCGTCTGCTCGCTGTCCAGATAGAGCGGCTCGACGTACAGCACGGAGTCGTGAACGGGGATGACGAGCAGGTTGCCGCGGATGACGCGGCTGCCGACCTGTCCCCAGAGCGTTATCTGTTGGCTGATGGCGTCGTTCTTGTCGATGTTCGCCTCGATTTGCTTCGGCCCGAGAACGAGGCGGTCCTTCGGGAACTGGTACACGAGCAGTTTGCCGTACTGCTTGCCGTCGCAGCGGCCGGCCATCCAGCCGACCATGTTGTCCTTGCCTCGCGGCGTAAAGGGGAGCATCAGCAGGTACTCCGGTTCTGTCTCGCCGGGCAGCGTCATGATGATATAGTAGGCCTTGACCGGAAGCGTGTGGCTGCCGTACTGTTCGCTGGGACGCTGCCAAAGGTCCTCGCGATTGTAGAAGACCCGGGGGTCGGTCATGTGATACGTCAGGTACTGGTAGGCCTGGATGTCCAGGAGGTCGATGGGGTACCGCAGATGGGCCTGGAGCGATTCGGGCATCTCCGAGAGGTCGCGGAACAGGGCCGGAAAGATGCTCCGCGCCACGCGCACGATGGCGTCGTCGGGGTCGGCCACGTAGAACGTGACGCTGCCGTCATAGGCATCCACGGCGATTTTGACGGCGTTACGGATGTAGTTGGTCCGTGGGCGGCCGGAGCCGGCGGGGGCGGAGTACGGAAACCGGCCCGTTCGCGTATACGCGTCGATGATCCAGACCAAGTGCCCGTCGCTGATAACCGGGTAGGCGTCCTGATCGAGTACCAGGAACGGCGCCAGGCGGCGCACACGCTGCCGGATTTGCCGTGCCCATAGCACGCGGCTCTCGGACGTGAAACTGTCGGTCAGCAGGATGTTGAAGTCGCCGAAGTAGTAGGCGAACAACATGCGGCGGGCCAACGAATCCACCGCGACGCCCGCCCGGCCCTTGTACCGCGTATAGACATTCTCGTCCTTCAGCGGATGGTCGAACTCCTCCTGCTCGGTCCGAACGAAGACGTAGTTCTGCGTCGATTCGCCGAAATAGACCGCCGGGTTGGGCACGGCTACCGGCACCGTCGCCTTCGGCGGAATGTCGCGGATCCATAACTCCGGCATGCCGCTGTCGGTCACGGCGTTGACCGGGCTCATGCACAGGCCGTATCCGTGCGTGTACACCAGGTGCAGGTTGACCCAGGTGCGGCTCTTTTCCTGAAGGAGAGACTGCTCGAGTTCGCGCACCGCCACACTGACCTGCCGGTACTGGCCGTCCACGTGGTACCGGTCGATGTCCACGCCGTTGAAGCGGTAATAGGTGCGCAGGCCCTGAATCTCCTGGTAGGTGGGTTTCAGGGCGCGCCAGTCCCACAGGCGGATGTT
>CAZIJC010000065.1:0-22553 GCA_964539385.1 uncultured Anaerolineales bacterium
CCAGGCGGAAGTGGACGTCTGGGTTGTCCCGGCGTAACTGCCGCCGATCCCGACGCTTACGCGCCTTTGCCGCCTTGCCCGTTCGCGGGCCGGGTAAAAACTTTCTGCGGTGCCGGCCCCAAACTTCTTGATTCCGCCGGCGGGCGTTTATACAAACAGCATGGAGCGGTGCTGGTCGGCACCGCCGGCGGGTAGCGATTCATGCCAGACGACCCACTGGTTGACAAGGTTCCGCCGCACAATCTCGAAGCCGAGATGGCCGTCCTGGGCGCCATGATGCAGAGCGGCGACGCCACCGGTCTCTGCGTGCAGCACCTCGACGCCGACTGCTTCTACCGTCCCGAGCACCGCGCGCTGTTCACGGCACTGGTCGAGATGTACGACGCCTCGCGCGCCGTTGACTGGGTTACGCTGAGGGAAACGCTGAACCAGCGCGGCGACCTCGAGACGGTCGGGGGCGGCGACTACCTCATCACCCTGGTCGACAGTGTCCCCACCGTCGCCAACGCCGAGTACTATGCCCGGGTCGTCAAGGAGAAGGCCCTGCTTCGCGGCCTGATCCAGGCGGCGGCCGAGATCATCCGCGACGCTCACTCCACCGGCGACCCCGTCGATAACATTCTCGACCGCTGCGAGCAGCGCATCTTCGCGGTCGTCGAACGCAAGATCGTTGGCCAGGCCTACGACGTCCGGACCGTCCTCGCCGACGTCATGCAGAAGGTCGATCTGGTCGGCAAGCGGGGCATCACCGGCGTGGCCACGGGTTTCGCGGACCTCGACGACAAGACGCGCGGCCTCCAGCCGGGCGAGTTCATCATCCTGGCCGCGCGGCCGAGCGTCGGCAAGAGCGCACTGGCGCTGAACATCGCCGAGCACGTCGCGGTGGACGCCGAACTGCCCACGGCCTTCTTCAGCCTGGAGATGAGCAAGTCGGAACTGGTGTTGCGGCTCCTCTCGTCGCGGGGCGAGGTGGACGGGCAGCAACTCCGCAAGGGCAACGTGCCCGTCGAAAAGGCACGACTCATCGTTCAGAAAGTGGTCCCGTACATCTCGGGCAAGCCGCTTTACATCGACGACACGCCCGCCCTGCGGGTCATCGACCTGCGAGCCAAGTGCCGCCGCCTGCTGGCCCGGTACAACATCAAACTCGTCATCGTGGACTACCTGCAACTGATGAGTTCCCCCGGCGCCGAGAACCGTCAGGTCGAGGTCTCCAACATCAGCCGCGGACTCAAGGCCCTCGCCCGGGAACTGGATCTGCCGGTCCTTGCGGTGGCACAGCTTCGGCGCGAGAGTGAAGAACACCGCCGGCCACGCCTCTCCGACCTGCGCGAATCCGGCGCCCTCGAACAAGACGCCGACGTGGTCCTGCTCCTGCACCGCGAAGCCATGCGCCATGCGCCCGGCACGCCGGAGTACGACCAAGTGGCCGGACAAGCGGAACTCATCATCGCCAAGCAGCGAAACGGCCCCACCGATACGCTGAAACTGACTTGGCAGCGCCGCTTCACGCGGTTCCAGACGTGGTCTCCCCGCGAGGCCCCCGCCGCCTATGACGTCGAGCAATACGAGACCGCGCCGCCCGACCTGCCGCAGTCCGAAAGCGAAGCGCCCTTCTGAGGGCCGGCGTCATGACGCGATGCCACGACGTGCGCAAACAAATCCTCCTCGCCTGTTCCTTTCTCGCCCTGCCGGCGCTGGTCGGATGCAGCATAAACCCGGTGACGGGGCAGCGGGAACTCATCCTCATATCCCGCGAGCAGGAGATCGCCCTCGGCAGCGAAGCCGCACCGAAGTTCGAGCAGGAGTTCGGCGGGCGCGTGCCCAACGAGACGCTCCAGCAGTACGTCCGGTCGGTCGGCGCCAAACTTGCCGCCGCCAGCGACCGTCCTATGCCGCATGAGTACACGCTCGTGTCGTCCGACGTGCCGAACGCCTTCGCGCTGCCCGGCGGGCCGGTCTTCATCACGGCGGGCCTCGTGCGGCGGATGACCAACGAGCGGCAACTGGCCGCCGTCCTCGCCCACGAGACCGTCCACGTGGCCGCCAGGCACAGCGTCCAGCAGATGCAGAAACAGATGGGAGCCCAATTGCTCATCGAGATCGCCGGCCGCATCGGCGGCGAGAAAGGCGGGGCCGCCGCAGACGTCGCCAAGATCGTCACCACGATGGCCACCCTCAAGTACAGCCGCGACGACGAGTACCAGGCCGACGCCGTCGGCATCCGTTACGCCGCCCGGGCCGCCTACAACCCGTGGGGCATGGTCGAACTCCTGAACGTCCTGAAGAACCTGGCCGAGCGCGAGCCGGGCGCCTTCGCCGAGATGTTCCAGACCCATCCCATGTCCTCAAAACGCATCCAACAGGCCGAACAGGTCCTCCGCAACGGCACCTACGCCCGATGGTTGCCGACCCAGCGCGACCCGGGCGAAGCGCGTTTCATGCGGATGCGCCGGCTGCTCGAGAATACGCTGAAGAAGTAAAGGACCCTCCCGACACATGCCCGGACCACTCAGTGCGTAGGGCGGGCCCTATGGACCCACGCTGATATATAATGTCATGGACCGCGTGGGTGCCGAGCACCCGCCCTACGACTCGATGCAGCTGGCAAGGCGATCCCCGGATTCTCCGGCAAGGACGCCGCGGAGTATCAGGCGGTGGACAAGCTGCGACTGAAACCCGCCTGGAAGGACGACAAAGACTTGTCGGCGTTGAAGGGCAAAGTCGTGCGGATTCGGTTCCGTCTGAGCAACGCCCGGCTTTATGCATTCCAGATTCAATAGGAGATCGGCCAGATGACAAAGCAAATCGCTACAATCGTGATCCTGACTGCGACAATGTGCGGCAGCGCCGGCGCGACTGCCGCCGACGCCCCTGCCCAAACGCCCATGAAACGGACCCGCTTCGTGCTGCTGGATTCCCGGATCATCGAGACGGCGGAAAACGCGAAGCTGACGCTCGGCAAGACGGTGAAGAGCAAACACAACCCGCTGATGGCGGAAGACAAGCCCTGGGAGAAACGTTTCGATAACCTATATGCCAACGTGCTCTATGACAAAGAGGACAGACTCTACAAGTGCTGGTATAGTCCCTTTATCGTCGACAATTCGGCGAAAGGGATGACTCTCGACCAGCGGCGCAAGACGCGTTACCGACCGCCGCGCGGCCGGGAGATGGCAATCTGCTACGCCGTTTCCAAAGACGGAATCAAGTGGGAGAAGCCGGAACTGGGGCTCGTCGAGTTCGAGGGCTCCAAACAGAACAACATCGTTTGGCGAGGACCCCACGGTGCCGGCGTGTTCAAGGATCTCCACGATCCCGACCCGGCACGACGCTACAAAACCCTCTTCAAAGGTGGGAGAATATCCGTCGCTTTCTCGGCCGACGGGATTCACTGGGGCAAAGCCATTCTCTGCCCGGAAGCCGATGTGGCAGGCGACACACACAACAATGCGCTTTGGGCGCCTACCCTGGGCAAATACGTGGGAATCACCCGCACATGGGGCAAGCAAGGACGCCAGGTCGCCAGGACCGAGAGCGACGACTTCCTGAGATGGACAAAGGCCAAAGTGATACTCGAAGGAGCGGATAAGGGTCACCAGACCTACGCCATGCCGGTCTTCTTCCACGGCGGTGTCTATCTCGGGCTTGTGGCAATCATCTATCCGAAAGGGGACCGCGTCTGGGCCGAACTGACCTGGAGTCCCGACACGGTGCAATGGAACCGCATCTGCCCTGGCACGCCCCTGATCGCCAATAGCGAGAAGGAAATGGCCTACGACTGGGGTTGCGTGTATGCCGGCGCGTATCCGGTCTTCCTGGAGGACGAGATCCGTATCTACTACGGCGGCAGTGACTGGCATCACGGCAACTGGCGCAATGCCTTTCTCTGCATGGCAACACTGCGGCCCGACGGCTTCGCGAGCTACGAACCGATCAAGAGCAGCCATCCGGCGCTGATCACAACCACAGTAGTCGTTTGTGCCGGAGACAAACTCCGGATTTCGGCAGACGTTCGCAAGGGCGGTTCCATCAAGGTCACGGTTCTCGATAAGCAGAAAAAGGATCTAGCCGAAGGTGAGCCGATCACAAGAACCGTCACCGATGCAGCGGTCCGGTGGAACATGGGATTCACACTGAAAGGACTCAATGGCAAAGAACTCCGATTGAGATTCGAACTCAGAGATGCACGGCTTTACTCGTTCACTTTTTCTGACTAACCACATGGCGAATCAGTCGCTCGGCCGGGAGCATTCGGTGGGAAGTGTCATTCGGATGAGACAGTTCGTTCGTGTCGGCTTGTGTGCGGCCCTGTTGGTGCTGAGCGCACTGCCTCACGTCGGCGCCGGGGAGTTCGACAGTGCGTGGCCGGAAAAGAAAGAATATGCCGATCCGGCCATCACGAAAGCCATGGAGGCGGTTCGGGCGGGAATCGCCGCTTGCCGAGAGGATCCCACACGGCCGGTTTATCATTTCCGCCCGCCGGCTCGATGGATGAACGACATCTGCGGGGCGATCTTCTACAAGGGCTACTACCACATCTTCTATCAGCTCAATCCGTACGGCGACGGATGGGGTGGTGACGGTTCAAGCTGGGGCCACGCACGCAGTCGGGACCTCGCCCGATGGGAGCATCTTCCGATTGCGCTGCATCCGATGACCGCGCGAGGCGAGCGGCGCTGCAACTCGGGATCGGTTGCGGTCAATGCCGAAGGGACGCCGATGATCTTCTACACCTTTGTCCCGAAACACGCCGAGGCGACAAGGCTCGGCAAGCGGGAGCAATGGGCGGCGGCGGCGGACGACGATCTGCTTCGCTGGAGGAGGGTGCAAGAGAACCCGCTGCTGGCCGCCGACACCAACGGCGTCCCGGCCAACGTCAACGGCGGATGGAGCGACCCGTTTGTTTTCAAAGTGGGTGGGCGGACGTTCGCCACGTTCAAGTCTTGCGGCGGCCTGGTCGCCGAGGCCCGGAACCCGACGCTCACCGAGTGGACGTGCGTCGGCAAGATGGACGGCGTCTCAGGCGAATGTCCCAACTTCTTCAGGTTGGAGGACAAGTGGGTGCTGCTGCGCTCGACGTATCCGCCCAGTTACCGCGTCGGCAGATTCGATCCGGAAAAGATCGCGTTCGTCGAGACTGAGGGCACCGGCGGCACGCTCGACTATGTCTACGGTCCGAAAAGGCTGGGCCCGAATCACAGGGGCTTCTACGGCACGAACGTCCTCTTCGACGATCAGGGGCGATGCGTGTTATTCGGCTGGGTCAGCGGTTTCAAGACCGGCCGCGGATGGGACGGGTGCATGTCTCTACCGCGAATCATCAGGCTCGACGGCGACGACAACCTGCTTCAGACGCCCGCGCCCGAGCTTGAAGAACTCCGAGGCGAGCGCCTGAAGGTTGAAAAGATGGTGCTGGCGAGCGAGTCGAAGGCCATCCTCGGAGCGAAGGGAGACACGATTGAGGTCATTGCCGAGTTCGCCCCCGGCGACGCCAAGGCGTTCGGCCTGAAGTTGCGCTGTAGCGAGGACGGCAACAGCGCGCTGGTCATCCGCCACGACCGAGAGAGGCTCAATGTCGCCGGCACTGACGTTCCGGCTCCCCTTGGGAATGGCTCAAGACGTATGAAACTCCACATCTTCCTTGATAAGTCGGTGATGGAAGTCTTCGTCAACGACGGTCGAGCATGCGTCACGCGAGTCGTCTATCCGGGCCCAAACGACCTGGGCCTTGAAGTGTTCGCCGAAGGTGGCCGCGCCACACTGCTGTCACTCGACGTTTGGCAGATGACGTCTATCTGGTGACACGATCGGAGGATACTAGGATGAGTGCACATGACAGAAAAGCCGGTGCGAAAGTGACGATCGCGGCAATAGCCGTGTTTGGCGCGGTCGTTTGTGCCAACTTGGCCATTGCCCAGCCTGGACGCACGCCGCCCGACGAGAAACAGGTCTCCAGCCACAGGTATCTGCTCCTTGATTCCCGCATCATCGAGAGCACGGACAACGCGAAACTAACCGTCGGTGCTGTTCGCAAGGACAAGAACAACCCGCTGTTTAGAGAAGACAAGCCGTGGGAGCCCCGCTTCGATAATCCCTATTGCAGCGTCATCTATGACGAGGAAGCAAAGCTCTACAAGTGCTGGTATAGCATTTTCATCAAGTCCGGCCCGAGAGGCGATTTCCCCGGCGAAGGTCTGGCATCGGACAAACGGGCATGGGTCAAGTGGCGAGAGGGTCGCCGCGGCTTCGGCGTGTGCTACGCCACTTCCAAGGATGGGATCCACTGGGAGAAACCCGAGCTGGGACTCATCGATTTCAACGGCAGCAAGAAGAACAACATCGTCATCGAATACACCCATGGCGTGGCGGTCATGAAGGACCTGCATGAAACCGATCCGCAGAAGCGCTACAAGGCAATACACCCGGAGCGAAACAACAGCGCGGTATGGTTCTCGCCCGACGGCACCCGCTGGGGGAAGAAGCATAATGCCGGGCCTATCGACCATGGCGACACGAACCAGGCCGTCTGGTGGGACCCCGATATCGGCAAATACGTGCTCATCACGCGTCACTGGGGCGGGGCGAAGACTACGGGCCGCTACGGACGCGGAGGGCATCGCCAGAAGTCAAGGAGCGTGTCGTCGGATTTCCTGAATTGGTCAAAACCTGAGGTCGTCATCGAAGGGCTCGATCTACGGATGCAGATTCACGATATGCCCGTGGTCCGCCACGCGGGTGTCTATCTGGGAATGGTCGGCCTGTTCGACATTGAGGCAAGCCGGCAGTGGTGCGAACTGGCCTGGAGTCCGGACAGCATCCAGTGGCATCGGATCCAGCCCGGCAAGCCGCTGATTCCCAACGGCCCCGTCATGGGCGACTACGACTGGGGCTGCATCTTCGCTGCCAAGCCGATTGTGAGCAAGGACGAGATCCTCATTTACTACGGCGCCAACGACGGCAGATTCATGGCCTGGCGTAACGGCTATTTCGCCTTGGCCCGTCTGCGCCCGGACGGTTTCGCCGGTTACGAACAGATTGCCGGCGGAAGCAACAAGACCGGGGCACTCACTACCAAAGCCGTCTCGGTCGTCGGCAACTCGCTTTGCGTAAGCGCCGATGTTGCGCCGTCCGGCTATGTCAAGGTTGCGATTCTCGATAAGGAGAACAAGGAATTGGCCGAAGGCAAACTGATAGCGAAGACCGTCACCGACGCCGAGGTCCGGTGGAAAGAAGGGTTCTCGCTCGAAAAACTCAAAGGTAATGGGATCCGGTTGCGATTCGAATTGAGAGACGCAAAGCTGTATTCCTTCAGTTTTCACGAGTAGTGCGTAGGGTGGGTCCTATGGACCCACGCTGATACATAATGTCATGGACCGCGTGGGTGCTGAGCACCCACCCTACGACTCAAGCCCCGTCAGAGCGAACCCGCCGGTCGCTTGCCAAGTCGCTTGAGCACCCGTTCGACTCGCTTGGCGGCTTCGGCGGCAACCGAGTCCCCTCCCTTGGTCCGTTCGACGACGGCCTTGTAATGCGTAAGGGCCTCCTCCAGTTTCCCGGCCGCCTCGCACGCGGCGGCGAGGTCAAACAGGAGGTTCACGTCTTTCGGGTCCGACGCGACGGCGGCCTGGAGGTGCCGGATGGCCGCCGCAAAGTCCCCCTCCTCCGCCGCCTTCAGGCCCGCCGAGCCGGCGGAGTTCCACGTCCCCCGCATGGGTACGTCGGCCGTCACCTCGCGCGGCGAGATCATCTCGACCAGCGAGTCGGCGCACTGGCCCAGCAACACGCGCAGAATCCGGTCCATGGACGGCACGCGGGCCGGATCGTCCGGACGGTCGAGGCCCAACTCGCCCCGCACACGCGGGTCCTCCGGCGAGGTGTACGACCGGCGCGTCTCGATCGTAAAGAGCCGGTCTTTCGCGCCCGGCCGAGAGACCGCAAACTCCACCGTCGCGGTCGCCGAGCGGACAAGCGTCGGTACCTGGACGGCGTGCCACGTGCGCGTCTGGCCGTCCCACCGGCGGACGGTCCGCGTGCCCTTGACGTCCTTGGTCTCGAGGGCGATGGTCCCGCCGACGTCCACGGCCCTGGCCCGCGCCCGCGCGTCGCCGTCGATGGCCCAGTGCCGCGAGAGACGTTTCTGGAGCGATTCGGTCAGAAGCGCCGCGACCTCGCTGGTGTCGGCGGCGTGAGCCGCGAACTTCCGCACGCGGACCGTCTCGACGCCGGCCGGAAGCGGTACTGCCGCTGGCAGCGTGTGCCGCACCGTCACCACCGGCCCGCTGCAGCCGGCGATCAACACGGTTGCCGCAACGCACACAAACAGTGCCGACCTGCACATGGGCATCCTCCAGCCCCTTTCATTTGGTCAAACCGGGTTCTTCGCCCAACAATGGTACGCCGCCGCCGCCCGCCGTGCAACGTCAACCTCAGGAAAGTCGGCCAGGTCGTTGATTCGCCCCCGGCGGCGCTCTATACTCTCAAGAAGGCTTGATTCCAGGAGCGCCTGTCATGAAACGATTCCCGACGCTCATCGTTCTAGCCGCCATGACGACTGCCGCAGGTTGCGGCATGCAGGGCCTGATCCTGGGCACCGAAGGTTCCTACTTGCTGACGGTCCGCGACGCCCTCGCCCTGCCGAATGAAGAGGTCCAACTCCAGGCGCGGTTCCAGGCGGGAGACTTCCTGCGAGGCCGCCAGGGACACGTCGTCCGGTTCGATCATGGCGGCAAGATCTACAAGGCCACCGTGACCGACGCCGACGGCGTGGCGGCCGTGACCTTTACACCCACGCAGGCAGGCGATTACCGGTTCGCGGCCGAGGTGTCGCCGGACGGGCTGCCCGACGACGCCCCGGCCCCCCGCGAGTTGCTTGTCGCTTGCCGCGCGGCCGAGGAGCCCATCGCCGTCGTGGACCTCGACAAGACGGTCGTGGCGTCGGGCTTCCACACGGTGCTGCTGGGCAACCCGCAGCCGATGGCCGGGTCGCCCGAGGTCCTGAACCGCCTGGCCCGCACCCACACGGTCGTGTTCCTGACGCACCGGCCGGACTACTTCGGCCCCAAGAGCAAGACGTGGTTGAAGGCGAAGGGTTACCCGCGCGGGCCGGTGCTCCTGGCGACCGTCGGATCGTTCCTGAAAGGCAGCGGCGCATACAAGAGCGAGATGATAAAGGCCCTGAAGAAGCGGTTCACGAAGATCGAGATCGGCATCGGCGACAAGACCACCGACGTCGAGGCGTACCACGAGAACGGGCTGAAAGCGTTTCTGATCGTCCAGGTTCCCCAGGACGCCTCCTCTCAGAAACTCGAAGCGCTGGCCGACTCGATCAAGGACCTGCCGGACGCCATCCAGGTGGTGACCGGGTGGGACCAGGTGGAGGCGGCCCTGTTCGGGCGCGGCAAGTTCCCCCGTTCGGCCATGGAGAAGAGAATCAGGCGCCTGGCCGCGCAGCGCAGGAAGGAAGAGGCCGCCAAGACAAAGTGACCAACCGGGCGTCGCCCCGGCCCACAGGAGGCATCCGGTGAGATGTGCCGCAG
This sequence comes from uncultured Anaerolineales bacterium, assembly GCA_964539385.1. Taxonomy (GTDB): domain Bacteria; phylum Planctomycetota; class Phycisphaerae; order FEN-1346; family FEN-1346; genus JAUVZF01. The sequence goes on from CAZIJC010000065.1 coordinate 9,540, forward strand.
CGATGGTGACCGCGGCGCTCGCGCTCGCGAACGTCGGGTGTATCGCGTCGCACAAGTTGGTGGAAGGCGAACTGGACCGCTATGCCTCGCTGCACGCCGACACGGGCGACCTGGGTCCGTACTACCGGCCGTCGGTCGGCGGGCGCCAACTGCCCGCCAAGTGGATCGTGCGCCGACACCCCAGCCTCATCTGGTCCACGGTCGCGCTCGTCCGCGCGGGCGACAAACTGAAGGCCGGGGCCGCCGAGATCGACCTTGCCGTCAGTTCCGCCCACGCATCGGCCCTGGCGGATATCCTCGCCGAGGCCCGCCTGGCGCTCCAGGACCTGGCCGAGGTCTGCCAGATGGACCGCCCGGCGGACCGCAGGCGATGGGCCCGGGGCCTGGCTGCCGCGCTCGTTCGGGTCGAGGCCATCGCGCGCCGCGCGACCGTCGAGGAGACTGAAACGCCGACCGGCGAAGCCGAAGAACCCCTCGGCATGGCCGCCGGCCCCATCCTTGGGATCCTGGCCGCCTACCTGAACGAGCGGTCCGAGGGCGGTCTGCTCGGCGACCTGGCCCCGGAGGACCTCGACCGCGTGCGTGCGCTGCTCGCGCACATGATGCTGCGTCTCGGTTTCGCCGCCGCCGGCAGGCAACTGCCGGAGGATGTCCGCGAAATCATCCAGAGGCGGCTATGCGAGACGGAGGACCCGAAGGAGGCTGCGGAACCGCTTGCCGAGATTCTGCTGGACCGCGTCGCGAAGGCCCCCTCCGACACCGCCGGCGGCGGGTTAACGGGCGCCCTGCGCGCCGTGCTCGCCTACGCTCCCAAGGCGCTGATGGCCATGGAGAGCCTGGCGCGCCAGTGGAATCGGATGGAGGCCCTCGAACTGGAGTTCCACCGCAAAGACGGGCAGCCGGTGATCGCCGTCACCATCCGGGTGTGCCAGGGCAAAGAGGTGCGGCTGGAGGACATGGTCATGTTCCAGCCGGCCATCGTGTTCCGCGGCGCCAGCCGCATCGTCGTTCAACCGAAGGCGCTCGGCACCGGCGAGACGGTCGTGGCCTTTGAGCCGGTCGGCGACGGCGCCGTCGAGATACGCTTCGAGGGGCTGGCGTACGGGCTGGCGCGGCTGCTGGTGATGCCCCTGGCGAGCGGCGCGCTGCGCGAGGTCCGCGTGTTCGCGAAGACCCGCCGCCAGGGAGACCAGGTCATCAACGTCGCCCTTTTGATGGAGGCCGGGGGCGAGAAGGGCGACCCGCGGCGGCTGCTGCATTTTCAGGACGTGCGGCACAAGCGTCTGGTGCGAGGGCCGTTTGAGATCCGCAGCGTCGTCGAGGGCACCGAACAGGTCTTCAATTACCTGACGCCCGAGAAGCGGTACACCTTCCGCCGCGTCAAGACGCCGGGGGGCGAGTAAGGCCCGAGCCGGGCTGAGACCGGCGCCGGGCGCCCGTCCGCCGAGCAAACGGTGGCCGGGCCTGTTATCGCCTGCGGCGAGAGAAGACCACCCCAACGCCGCCAAGCACCAGAAGCGCGATGGTCGCCGGCTCGGGCATCGGCGACGGCATCGACTGCTCATCCGAGAGGCCGCCGTCATGCACCGATCCCGTCAGCCACTGCGGGGCAAACGGGCTCGTGTAAACCAGCGTCATGGAATCCTCGCCGTAGTCGATCTGGTCCAACAGAAACGACCAGACGGCACTCGACCCGGTGATGCCCTGGGCCGTTGGCGTCACGCCGTCCGGGATGCCGGGAGGGCCGCCGTCGATACCGATATTGCCGGCTTGGCTCAGCGTCTCCAGACCGACGGTGAACGAACTGATGGAGACCGAGTCGCTGTTGACGGTGTTGAGGATTTCGTAGGCGTACAGGTACTCGGTCCCGCTCGACGGGTCGGAGGATCCGCCGAAGTCGCCTGGTGCATAGACGGCGAAATCGACGTCTACCACCATCGTATACGCGCTGTCGGAGGCGGCAAAGCGGCGTGAGCCCCGCCACTCGCTCATGGCGTTCGGGTCGTCGCGCAAGAGCCCCGCTTCGGCCGCAGCCGCTACCATCAGCACGACCGCCATCACAGACCCTACCCATACCGCTCGGCTCATCGGAATTCCCCTATTTTGAGGACCGTTTCATTCATGCTCGCTGGCCCCATGCGCAAACGTCGTGGCATCGTCCTAACTGTAGGCACGAAAGTCGGCTTGGCAAACGCAGGCGGCCGGGAAGCGGCGCGGATACGCATAAGTCCTTGTTCCGCAAGAGATTACGAAGATACAGGGGGCCCCGTTTTTTCGGTTTTCCTGCGCGCACCCCCCGAAAAACGTGTGAAAAAAGTGGCGTGCGGCATCGACCGGCACGACGCCGGCGCGTCAGTCCGACGGCACCACAGTCTGCCTCGCGGCTTGACCGCCGCACGCCGGTTTCGTAGAAAGGCACCGTTGCCAGGGAAACACGGTCAGCCTCAGGGAGGAACCAATGAGCCGGCCCGGGCAGAAGCCGCCCCGCGTCATCGACTGGATGGGCGGCCCGTCCTATCTGCCGCTGCTTGGAGGCGAGCCCGAGACCTGCGGCATGCGAAGCGGGCGGGTGGAACTGGCAGCGGGCGAAGAGATCGGTGAGCATTCAACCGGCGACCACGAGGAAGTCCTCGTCGTCATCCAGGGCACAGCCCGGGTCCACGTCGAGGGCTGCGAGCCGCTGGCCATCCACGGCGGACAGGAAATCTACATCCCGCCGCACAGCCAACACAACGTACGCAACACCGCCGAGGAGACGCTGCGGTACATCTACGTCGTGGCGCCCGTTCGGACCGGGCAACCGCCTTAAAAGGCTCACACCCCCCTGAGCCGGCGCTCGACTCGTTGGAGCCCCATATCACAGACGGCCTGCGGCGCCGAGACTCACTCCAACCCGGTGAGGTCGTAGCGGCGCGGCCAGCGCTGTTGAAGTACGTCCGGGTCGTTGGAGGCCACGAGCAGAGCGCCGCCCTTTGCGGTGTAGTCATCCAGCATCTGAAGGAGTCGGTCCAGATGATACCCGTCGAAGCCAACGGACGGTTCGTCGAGAAGGAGCAATCGCGGCCCGGCAGCAAGGGCGGCGGCAACGCTCAGGCGGCGTTTCTCCCCCTCGCTCAGTGACAGCGGATGCCGAGACCGCAGGTCCCAAAGGCCGAGGCTTGCCAGAAGGCCGTGCGGCACGGCGCCGTCGTTTCCGGCATCTTGCCACGAGGCATATTCGCTCTGGACGTCCCTGTGACGGAAAAGGTAAGCGGGCTCCTGCCCGACAAAGGCGATACCTGCGGCCGGCCCCGCCCTGCTTGCCGAGGGGCCGTGATTGCTGAAGCACACTCGCCCGCCGGTCGGCCGCAGCAGGCCCGCGAACAACTTCAGGAGCGTGGTTTTGCCCGAGCCGTTCGGCCCGCTCACGACGGTGGCGGCGCCGGAGCAGACGTCAAGGGCAATGTCCGAGAATACGGGAGCGCCCCGCCGATACGCAAACGACAGCCCTTCCGCAGACGCCACCCTCTCCGTTTGAGAGGAAGGCGTGTCGGCAGGTGCGCGGCCGGGCGCCGGCACTGCGCCGTGACGCAGGTCGAATTGGCGGCAGAAGCCCTCGTCACGAATCGGTTCAACAGGCCCGTCATAGGCGATCGCGCCCTCTCTGAGGATGACAAGGCGCGTCGCGTACGGAGCGATGTATCGCGTCCGGTGTTCCAGGACGATCACCGCGACGCCTTCATCGGCGGCCAGCCGGGAGAGGCGCTCGAGGATCGCCAAAGCGGAACGCTCATCGAGCATCGACGTCGGCTCGTCGAGAACAAGCACCGAAGGCCGCAGCGAAAGCACGCTCGCCAGGGCCACCTTCTGCCGCTCCCCCAGAGACAGCGCATCGGTCCGCCGGTGCCGCAGGTCCGTGATTCCGGTCGCCTCGAGCGCCCACTGAAGGCGCGTGCCGATCTCGGACGGCGGCAGCCCGAGGTTCTCCGGGCCGCAAGCCACTTCCTCCTCGACGGTCTCGGCGAACAGTTGCGTGCTCGGGTCCTGAAACACGAACCCGACCCGCTGAACGACTTCCCACGGCTCCAGGTCGTCGAGCGTCGTTCCGGCGAGTTCGATGCGGCCGGAGACGCGGCCCGGAAAGATGCGGCCAGTGAGGCCGCAAAGGCACCGCGCCAGGGTGGATTTGCCGGATCCGCTTCGGCCCGCGATGAAGACGAACTCCCCCGCCTCCACGGTCAGGTCGATGCCGCGAAGCGCCGCCACCCGACCGCCGCCCAACGCACAACCGAGATTCTCAAGCCTCAGCACGCTCCGGCGTTCCTACAGGAGGCAAAGGAGTGCGGCCGCCCCGCAGCAGGCCACGCCCGTTACGAGGTCGGCAAGGCGCAGGCGTATCGCCCGCAGCGACGAGCGAGCGCCCGGCCGGGAAAAGCCGCGCGATTCGGCCGCCGCCGCCATCTGGTCCGACCGCAGAAGCAGTCTCGCACTGAATGCCACCGAGACCCGCCGCAGCGCCTTGAGACGCTTCCACGGCCTGCGCGATGGCGACACACACCCGGCCCGGACGCGCATCCCCTCGTGAGCCAGCCGCACTTCCGAGGCGAGCAGGCCGAGCAGGCTCCGGGCGGCCAGGACGATGAGCACCAGAAACTTCGGGCAGCGGACACGCTGCAAGGCGCAGGCCAGTTCACCGGCCGGTGTGGATCGGGAAAACGCCCAACCCGCCAGCAGCAGGACGACCATCCGCACCACGGGCGCCACGAACGGCTCGACCGGCACGTCCGCGGCCCAAAGCGCCAGACCGATGGCCGAAGCCGCGGTTGCCGCCCACACGAACAGCATCGGCCGCCTCTGTGCCGTGCGGACTGAAGCAAGCACGGTCCAGGCCAAGGCCATGGCCAGCAGAATGGCGAGTTTGGGCCAACCGCGCGCAACGAGAGTCGCTACGGAGATACACACGAGCAGCAGAACCTTCGTGCGGGGATCCAGCCCGCTGGCCGCCGTCCCTGCCCGCTCGAGCACCCGTCGAATGAGGCGCACGGTTTTTCCCCAAGCCTGCCCCGACGGTCACGGTCTTCCGGCCCGACGCCGCGCGACGGCCGCCACGCCAAGGCCAAGACCTGCGAGCAAAAGCGTCGCGGGCTCCGGCACGGTGGCGTAGCCGATGATCGTTTCGCGTGCGATGCCGGTTCCGCCTTCAAAGGAATACGTCTGGCTCCACGTCACCACGCCCTCGCCTTGGGCGAACAAAAGGTATTCGGCGTCACCCGGAAGCCGAGGTTTAACCTCCTCCAGCAGCCAGGACTCAAAGTCACCGGTGTAGTATCCGAGCCAGTCCTCCACTGCGGTACCGGCCAGCCCGGAGGGCGTCAGTTCGGTAACCGGGATCAGAAACCCCGTCCACGGATAGTCGTCAAAGATCATGTCGATAGTGCCGGGGCCGTCGTAAGGCACGTCGTAGTACCAATCGATCGTCGCACTGAACCGCCAGTTCGAAGCCGCCGAGACCTCGTACAAACCGTTGTTGGGAGAGCCGTCAACGCAGTTGCCGTACTGAGAGCCGGTTGCCGCATCGCCCGGCTTCACAAGATGCTGGCTTGTCGCACTTGCGTATGCTCTGCCATCGAATTGAAGACTCTCCACGGTGATAGGGCCGCCTGAGGCCAAATCGACGTCCATTTCGAGGGTTCCCGTCAATGGATGTACTCCGTTTGCGTACCCTCCCCCTGCCGCATCCCTGTCCGTGAAGTTGAAACTGAATGAACCGTCGGGATAGAGGTTCGAAACGTAGCAGTCGTCCCCCGTTTGAATAAGATGGTCGCCGGTTGAGTCCGTCGGCTGAGGCAGCCACTCCTCGTTGTCGGCGTGCGTCAGCAGCGTGAATTCAACGAGACCGGCCGACGCAGAGGCCGTTACTCCCGCGAGCAGCAGCCCCGCAGCACACAAAGGCAAATATCGCAACATGTTAACCCCTCCTACAGAAGTTCCTGGTTCCCGGCCACTCGAAAGATTGCCCGGATCAGGGCTTCATGGCCCATCCCCCTCTTTCCCTGCTTCGCCGGCATCCTCGCCGTGATGCGTGTGATGGTGGTGGTGCGGGCGGCCCGAATGAAGGTGGCTCGCCAGGTGCCGCCCGACCCAATCCGGGATCGTGGCGTCAGGGCAACTGTCGAAGTTCGAGATGTAGGGCTTGATGTCGAGGACGGGGGTGCCGTCCAGCGCGTCGAGCCCCTTAACGGTGACCGAGCCCGTTTCGCGGGAGAAATCCACGAGTTCCACCACCGACATGCCGATGGGGTTCGGCCGCACCGGCATCCGCGTTGCAAAGACCTTGACGTGCCGCGGCTTCTCGTGCCGGTGCCCCTTCGGTATCTTCCACTCCTTCGCCCGGTGCACCCAGAACAGGACGATGATGTGGGAGTAGCCCGTCAGGCCGCCGAGCAGGCCGGCGTACCTGGGCAGTATCTGAATGTGCGACACGTCGGCCGTCCATCCTTGGCGCGTGTGGGCCACGTCCTCGGGCTGAGTGTACGCTGCCCGGACGTAGCCGACCGGGCGGACGGCGAATTCCCGGGCCGGCGCCTGCTGCGTTTGCACGTCGGTCTCGCTCATTCCATCACTCCTGCCTGTCTGAGTTCCTTGACGATGCCGGCGGCCAGCAGTCCGGCCCCCGCACCGAGGAGGGCGTTCGCGGCGATGATGCCCCACAACAGAATCGGCGCCGCCTCCATCACCTTGCCGATTGGCATCCGGACGACCGTCAGGAGCACCAGGGCCATCAGCACCCGGACGCTGCACAGCGCGGCCCCGGCCAGCATCAGTCTCAGGCGCTCGGCCGGAACAGGCCGGGCCGCCAACCAGACGGCATCGGCCCCGACGCCGGCCGCCACGGGCGCGAGAAGCGAAAGCGGGAACATGCCCCCCAGGACGAGGGCGACCGCCGCTTCCGCCAACCCGGCCACCGTCAGGGCCCCGCACCGGCGCACGCGCGCTGCAACGACCAGCAGTATGACCGCGCGGGGCAGGGCCGCGACGAGCGATCCGGACATCGGGATCGGCACAGCCAGGTGAACCGCCCGCCCCAGGACCTTGCCGATCGCCGCCGAGGCGACGCCTCCCGCGACCGCCAGCATCAGCTGCCGGGTATTGAAGAACCATTGCCGTCTCATTGGCGGTCCGTGAACGCGCGGGGGGTACTGTGTCGAACAAACTGGACGCTGCCGTCCACGAAGAGGACGTTCCGTCCGCCTCCGTATCCGCCCCGCTCCTTGTGGGGGAAGACCGGGACGCCCTTTCGGACCCAGTCGCTCATCAGCCAGCGCGCCGAGGGCGAACCCGCATCCAGCAGGTGCGGGTACTCCGAGAGGCGCAGGGGCAGCGGCATGCGCGTGTCTTGCCGTGTGACGGAGAGGTACTTATAACTTATGTAATAGCGATTGCGATTCTCGGGCGTGTCGATGACCGAGTCGCCGCCCGGGCCGCCGTACGCGTCGCTCCGGGCGTACGGTTCGACGGCGGCGGCGCTCGGACAGTAAAACATCTCCATCTCCCGCATGTACGCCGGCACGAGCGCCTCCACCAGGCTCCGTTGCGGATTGCCGCACGTCTCCTCCACGGGGAACCATCCGTCGCTGGCATTCGCATACAGTTTCAGCGCAATGAAAACCTGCCGCAGGTTGTGCGCACAGGCCGTTCGATTCGCGGTCTCCATCGCCATACCCAACGCCGGCATGAGCAGCGCAGCCAGCAGCCCCAGGACCGTGATGACGATGAGGAGTTCGACCAGCGTAAACCCCCGGTCGCCGAAACGAGCGCCGTGCCCGCCGGCGCGGGCGTCGTGTTGTCTATGTCTCGACGATGCCATGTCGTCCCGGAAGATTCTGACGGCCTCAGCGTCGGCTTCACCAGAGCGTCACATGCCGGCGGCCGCCCCCCGGCCTGTTCTTCAATCAAGCCCGGAGCCCCGCGCCCGGGCGTGGCATGTTTCGCTTAATAGTAACACGGATTGGGGCGGCTGTCAAATCTTTTTTTGGTGACGGAAGTGGTCCCTTCTTACGGTCCGCGCCCACCCGTGCGAGATGACTTGCTTTTTCTCGACGGCGGGCGAGAGGCGGGTGGGTGGGACTGGCGGCTCCTCCGCCGGTGAGCGCGGGGGCGCGCCCCGGCCTACGTGCTCACGCGCCACCGGTCGCAATGCGGGCGGTGTCGCGGGCGATCATGGCCTCTTCGTCGGTGGGGATGACGAGGATGCGGATGGGCGACTCCGCTGCCGCCACGTCGCGGCCGCCCCGTGCGTCGGCAGCGTTGCGGTCGGCGTCGAGAACGTACCCGAGCCGCTGCAGGCCGGCGCAGGTGCGGCCTCGGATGTCGGCGGCGTTCTCTCCGATGCCGCCCGTGAAGACCAGGGCATCGACCCGCCCGAGGACGGCCGTGTAGGCGCCGATGTATTTCTTGAGGCGGTAGCAGAAGATCTCGATGGCCAACCGCGCCCGCCGGTTGCCGTCCTCGGCGGCGCGGATGACCTCTCGCATGTCGTTCGAGACGCCCGAGAGGCCCAGCAGGCCGCTCCTGCGGTTCAGCAGGTCATCGACTTGGTCGACGTTCATGCCGAGCGTGCGCATGAGGTGGAAGATGACGGCCGGGTCGATGTCGCCGCTGCGGCTTCCCATGACCAGGCCTTCGAGCGGCGTCATGCCCAGCGAGGTGTCCACGCTCGCCCCGCCGCGCACCGCCGTGATGCTGCACCCGTTTCCGAGGTGGGCGGTGACGAGGTTGGTCTCGGCCGGCGGGCGGTCGAGCATGTCGGCTGCCGTCTGCGAGACGTACCGGTGGCTCGTTCCGTGAAACCCGTACCGGCGGATGCCGTGCTCCGTATACAGGTCGTACGGAATGGCGTACAGGAAGGCGTGCGGCCGGATGGTCTGGTGAAACGCCGTATCGAAGACACCGACGTGCGGGACATCCGGCATGAGGGCCATGGCGGCGCGGATGCCGATCAGGTTCGGCGGATTGTGCAGGGGAGCGAGCGGCACGCACGCCTCGATGGCGCCGATGACCTCCTCGTCGACGAGCGCGCTCTCGGCGAACCGTTCGGCGCCGTGGACGCAGCGATGACCGACGGCGTCGATCCGGGCGAGTTCGGAGATGACGGCGGCAGGACCGCGGGTCAGGGCCTCGACCACAAGAGCGAACGCCGTCTGGTGGTCGGGCGCCGTGACGTCGCGGACATCCGTGGCGTGGGCGGCCTCGTGTCGGATGCGGCTGCCGGCCTCGCCGATTCGTTCGACGATGCCGGAGGCCAGGACGTCGGCCGAGCCGCCCTCGCCCATCGCAAAGAGCGAGTACTTGATGCTCGAGGATCCGCAGTTGACGACCAGAACGTTCACCCTCGCGCGGGCTCCTTCGGAAGCGCCGGAGCCGGGCACGGTCCGGCCCGGCTCCGGCCGTTACGAAAACCCCTCTTTCCTCCATGCCGTCCTCACGTGCGCCGTCAGGGTGCGCGAGGACGGCCGTACGCTCGCCTCACACGGCGTCCTGAGCCTTCGGCAGGTAGTACTCGTTGTAGGCTGCCACGGTGGCTACGATGGCCAGGGGGACCGTGAACAGCGCCCCGATTCCGCAAAGAAGCGAACCGGCCGTGGCAATCAACCCCAGGACAAGGCTCAGGAGCACCATCTTCCAGAAGTTGGCGAAACAGAACTTCACGCTCATCGAGATGGCGTCGGTGGGCGAAACCTCGGACAACGCCGCAATAGGCATCACGAAGAAGAACATCGGACCCACCACCAGGTAAATGCAGATACTCAGCAGAATCCCAAGAATCGGTATGAACATCAGGATCACTACCACCACCCACACGCCCAGACCGATGAGCGTCAGAAGCAGGACCGTCAGGAAGCCCTTGCCGAAGTCCCGGAAGCCCTGAAACACGTCTCCGATTGCCGCGGGCTCGCCCTTCAGGCGTGTCTGGACAACCCGGAAGTAGCCGAACATCAGGGGCCCCCCAATGATGACGGGGCCAATGATCGTCAAGCCGGCAATCGTGAGAATCGCCGCAACGACCAGGTATCCGACCACGAACAAGACGAAATCACCGGTGACCAGATTCCACGCCGTCGTCAGGTAGCCGCCCAGGTCCATGTCCGGACCGCCCGCCGGCGGGATCGCCTGCCCGGCGGCGTCCTGGCCTCCCGTGTCCTGGGCTGCCGCATCCTGGGGCTGCGCGTCGTGCGGCTGAGAAGGGGCTTGCTCATCCGTCATGGCCTGTCTCCTTTCGCGAGCCGACCGGAACCACTACCCTGAGCCGCGGGAGCCCTTCCCCCCCGGCAGGGCTGCACTTACGCCAGCGCGAGTATAGGACCTCACCGGGCCGGGTGTCAACCATTCCTGCGGTCCGTCAAAAAGCCGGCAGGGCGCGGGAATGCCTTAACCTTCCCCTCCGCGCGCGCCGATAGTAGAAGTGCGAGTGACTTACTGGACTGTGCTGGACCCGGCGCAGTCACCCCCGCCTGTAAGATGTACGAGGAGTGTCTCATGTCCTGGCTGAGTCGCCACGTGGCGTGGGCCTGGCCGGCGGTGCTGCTGGCCGGTCTGCTGGCGGTCGTGGCGATCCGCATCTGGTCCGGCTGGGCAAGTGGGCCGACGCCGTCGATGGCCACGCAGGCCGATGGCATCGTCGCCGGCCAGCCCGATGATCTGGCCGCCGCCGCGCGCCGCATCCGGTTGCTCCAGGACCAAAGCGGTGAAACCCGCCGGCGTCTCGCGGCCCTTCAGAGCGACGTTTCCGCCAAGCGGCAGCAGGCGAGGACACTGGATGCGATGCTTGCCTCGGACCGGCTGGCGGACTGCCCGGCCTTTCTCCGGCAGCAGACGACGGTGCGGGCGCTACAGAAGATCATCCGGGAAGCGGCCGATTCCGGCATCGCCGAGGCTGCGGACCAGAACCGCCTCAACACGGCTGCGGCCGTGGCCCGCGAGCGGCTGCGGCGGAAACTCGAGGCGCTCCGCAGCCAACTGACAGACGACATCAGCCGCACCGAGGACCCGGCCGCCGCCCTGAGGCAGCGGCTCCACCTTCAGGTGGCCGAACTACAGCGTCTCCGGCGCCAGGTCCAGCGGCAACTTCAGAGCGGCTCAGCGAAAAATAATAAATAAAGACGATGATGAATGACGAATGTCTAAGCGGTGTAAGGTAAGTTCTGCGCGGTCGGTCTCCGGACCGACCGCGCCAGATCGCGACAAGACGCGGCCCGTACGGGCCGCGCACCAACCGCAAAAGACTTACCTCACCCTGCTTAGGAATGAATGAGACCACGGTGGCGAAATCCGAATGACGCAGCGCCGGTCCCCATGGGCAGTTCGCCGGCGCGAAAGGCGCTGAGTGCGTTGCGCGCTGTTTCTTGGTGGTTCGAGATTATCTTTTCGGCGTTCGTCATTCGCCACTGTCCATCGTGCCCCTCCGAAGAAAACCGGCAGATCCCGGTATGCAGGTGAAGGCGGCTGCGGTATAATGCCAACGATACGCGGGCCGCTGCCGGCGGGGCTTGACGTTCCGTGCTGTCGCTTATTCGGCCCCGCGGCGAGCGCCGGCCTTACTCCGGGGGAAGAGTCCGTGAGCAAGGCGCGGTTTATCGGGCCGGACCGACGGAAGTTCAGGCGGTCGGTCGTCGGCATTCCCGTTCAGGGGGTTCTCCACGGCGTTTCCCCCGACGACTGCCATCGAGTCGTCGGTTTTCACGTGCTGAGCCTTTCCCGGGGCGGGGCGGGTGTGGTTTCGCAAGAGGCACTCGTGCCCGCCCAGCCACTGACCCTGTTCTTCCCACCCGTCGGATCCGGCAAAGGTTGCGACACCCGCGGCCAGGTCGTCCGGTGCGACGATCTTGGTAACCACTACAGCGTGGGAATCGCTTTCGAGGAAGCCTGGCCGGCCCCGGACGAGATTCCCGCAAATTGGCGCCGATTTTCGTGGCCATGAGCCCCGGGTAATCGTATAGTACGGTGGCTGAAAGGCGCATCCGGGGCAAGTTCGCCTTTTGCGCCGAAGCCATGTAACAACCAGTTAGCCTCGTCCAAAAACACGACGGGCCGTCAACAAGGGGTCGGACGCGTGGAGGCGGTGTCCCGCCGCCCCGCGCTCCGGGCACGGGACTTGGGACCCGGAGGACCCTGGGATGACGGCTCGCGGCCCGCCCCAAGTTTACCACTATTTGCTTAGCGCCGGGTGCTGTACCAATCATATGGCACAAATGATGGCGCATGCACAGAATTCCGGGGCAGGCGTTTGCTTTTCGCCATTTGCGCGCCATAATTCTCCGGGTGCGTGTAAAGAGCGGGGGCTCTTTGTGCCGATAGGCGCATGAGGAGAGCGCAGGATTGGTGGTCCGAGAGTGCCCCAAGAGCGCCCGATCGTGTGGGGGACAGCCTTCGATGGTCACGGATACCGACAATCGCCGTAGGGGGAGCACGCGGGAGCGCCGGCGGTTCGGCCGCTTTGCGACACGGCTGCCGATCAGCACACGCCGCGACGACCTGGTAAAGTGCGGCCAAGCCAGTGGCCGTGCCCAGTGCCGACTTCATCTTCAGGATTTTTCGCTCGGAGGGCTTCGGGCGGAAAGCCCCATCCCGTTGAAAGTGAACGAGCGGCTGACGCTTCGTCTGCCGCCGAGTGATACGCATCCCGCCCTGCAACTGACCGGCCGCGTCATCCACTGTCGCCGCCGCAACGAGCGGTACCAAGTTGGGATCGAGTTCCGCCAGACGCGCGACGATGCGAGCGCCTCGCCGTTCCGTCACCTGCCCCGGCTGTTCAGCGTGGCGGTTGATTTCGGCCGCGACAAGCGGCCGGTCAAGACCAGCGACAAGGCGTAGGTCGCCTGGGCTGTGCCGCCCGACGTCCAGGCGCCTGTTTGTCGACCCGTCGGAGTGTTCCCGCCATAGTCCTATGGCGCCGTGATTGTTTCCAGCACACCGCGTCTAATCCCTGTCAAGCCCCAATAGAAATGTCCGGGGTTGGGCCCCATTAGAAATGTCCGG
>CAZIJC010000066.1:0-22514 GCA_964539385.1 uncultured Anaerolineales bacterium
CGTGCGCCCGGCCACGGCACCTCCTTCGACACGCCGCGCATCACGATGCCGCACACGTCGCCGATAACCTCCGACGTGTGGAGCACCTGGTTGCCGTTGTAGACGATGTGGGTGTAGATCTCGTCGCAGATGATGAAGAGGTCGAACTCGCGGGCGATCTTCATTATCCCCTCGAGCATCTCCCGCGGGTACACCGCCCCGGTCGGGTTGTCGGGGTTGATGAGCAGGATCCCCGCAATCGAATCGTTGTACTTGACCTTCAGGCGCAGGTCCTGGAGGTCGGGCATCCACCCGGCATACGGGTCGAGGTCGTAGGTCAGGTGTTCGTAGCCGCTATGGGCGGCCTCGGCCGATGAGTGCGTGCTGTAGGCGGGCGTCGGGCCGATGACGCGGGCCTCACGCCGCAGAAAACCGTACACCTTGCTGACGGCGTCGCCGACGCCGTTGAAGAAGATGATGTCGTCGGGCGTGACCTGGGCGCCGCCGCGCTTGTTGACCTCCGCGGCCAGGAACTCGCGGGTCTCGGGCACGCCGGTCGTGTTGCAGTAGCCCCACGCCAGGTTCGTGTCGATGGCCTCGTGCACGATCTCGCGAATCCACGGCGCGACCTTCTCCCCTTTCTGGACGGGATCGCCGATGTTCTCGTAAGTCATTTCCAGCCCCAAGTCGCGGAACTTGTGTGCCACCTCGACGATCTCGCGGATGGCATAGGTCAGCGACCCGGCGCCTGCGTGGACGATGTTCCTTCGCATCTTGCCGGCCCTTCCTGCTTTCCAGTACCCGGACGCCTGAGAATCGGGCAGACCTGCCACTATACCGTAAGGTCGGCCGGATTGCACGCCCGGGATTCCCCGAAATCGCCGGCGATCCGGCGCCGGGGTTGTGAGGCCGGTCCAATCGCTTGCGAAACGTCTGCGGCGGCCTTACTATCATCACGCGAGGTCCATTGGGAAAGGAACAGGAACCATGACAAACGCGCGAACCGGATTGCTTGTCCCTCTCTTGCTCATTCTGGCCGGCGCAGTGGCGGAAGCGCCGGTCCGAGTCGCTGCCGCTGCGGCCCGGCCGCCCGTCCCAACCACCTACGATGGCCGCAAACCCGACGCCCCTTGGCGAAAGGCCGCCGCCCAGCGCATCGAGACCATCCGCAAGGGCGACCTCACGGTCGCGGTCGTTGACGCTGCAGGCAAGCCCGTCACGGACGCCGAGGTGAAGGTTGCGATGAAGCGGCACGCTTTCGGCTTCGGCTCGGCCATCGACGCGCGCACGCTCATCGCCGACACCGACGACGGCCGCCGCTATCGCCAGACCATCGCGACGTGCTTCAGCAAGGTGGTGTTCGAAAACGACCTGAAGTGGCCGCAATGGGAAGACAAGCGGCGCCGGGGCATGATGCTGAAGGCCCTGGAGTGGCTCGACAAGCAGGGCATTGCCGCGCGCGGCCATTGTCTGGTGTGGCCGTCGTGGCGGCGCATGCCGAAGGACGTCGAGGGGTTGAAGAACGACAAGGCCGCCCTGCGCCGCCGCATCGACCGGCACGTGCAGGAGGAGGTGTCGGCCCTGAAGGGACGGATCGCCGACTGGGACGTCATCAACGAGCCGTTCTGGAACCACGACGCCATGGACGTGTGCGGCAAGGAGGTCATGGCCGAGTGGTACAAGACCGCCCACCGGGCCGACCCCGCCACCATTCTCTACCTGAACGACCAGAACATCCTGGCGGGCGGCGGGACCGACCGCAAGCACCAGGACCACTACGAGCAAACGATCCGCACCCTGCGGAAGGAACAGGCCCCACTGGGCGGGCTCGGCATGCAGTGCCACTTCGGGGGCAACCTGACACCGCCGGCGCGGCTGGTCGCTGTCCTGGACCGGTTCGCCGCCTTCGGCCTGCCCATCCAGGTTACCGAGTTCGACATCAACACGAAGGACCGCGGCCTCCAGGCCGACTACATGCGCGATTTCCTCACCACGCTCTTCAGCCACCCCAAGGTCGAGGGCATCCTGATGTGGGGATTCTGGGCCGGCCGCCACTGGAGACCCGAAGCCGCACTGTTCGACCGCGATTGGACACCCCGCCCGCACGCCAAGGCGTGGAAAGACCTCGTTCTGAAAACGTGGTGGACCAACGCAACGGGCCGAACCGACGCGCGCGGCCGGTTCACCACACGCGGCTTCCTGGGCGACTACCAGGTCACGGCCACCGCCGGCGGCAAGACCGGCGCCGTCCGCACCGCCCTGACGAAGCCCGGCACGACGGTCACGGTGAGAATCGACCGGTAGGTGTGGCGGGGCAATATCGGGGGAAATATCAGTTCAAGGAGAGTACCGTGAGTTGGAACAGTTCTCGGGAACGGCAATGGCGGTGGTTGGTCCTGGCGTTAAGCATGGCATTGGTCACGTTTGCCCGAGTGGGCCGCTCGCAGGAAATCAGGTCCTCTATCGGCAGCATTTGTGCAAAGCATGGCGTGACGGGCGGCTTGTGCGTGCAGGTCGGCTCGGATGATTTGGCGGTTGCCTTGGAATTGGCTCGGACCGGCCGGGTTCTCGTACAGATTCTCGACACCGACGCCGCCAAAGTGGAGCATGCTCGCACTCAGATCCACTCGAAAGGTCTCTACGGGTTGATTTCAGTGAATCGATGGGCGTCGGGCACGCGGCTGCCTTACGCCGAAAACCTGGTCAACCTCGTGCTGATCGAAGAGGGCCGGAAAGTGCCGTTAACGGGGCTCTGACCCGGCTGTTCGATGCTCAACAGGCTTATCCCGGCTTGACGATGTTCGAAGACGCGATACAATCAGTGAAAAGGCTCGCGACGGTCCCGGGCAGGAATCCATATAGGAAATCCCGGCTCAAAGGGCCCGCGATGGTCGTGGGCTGGAGTTCATCTGGGAAATCCCGGCCAGAAGCACATTTCTACCAGTTGATGGCGTTAGCCATGCGCAATAGCAGGAGCAATGCGCTGAGAATATGCAAGGCTGTTTGTTGTTTCCTTCTGGTGGGTTTTACGGTTTTGAACGTAAATGCGGATCAGTCGCCCATTCTGATCCGATATGGACGCGCAGCAAGTGATGGGCTGGACCCGAATCTGGGTACTACTGTATTCAACAACAGGCCAGACGTTACCCATACCGATACCGTTGCAGGTACCAGCGCTGCGGTCCCCCCGCACGAACTCACTGCCGGGCGGACTATGAGCGCCTCGTTCCATGGAGCCCCATTGGGTGTTTCGCGAGGAAACGCATCCGGCTCAGCGGTATCGGCAGCCAATAAGCTGACATATCACCGCTTCACGGCCTTTACTCAGGATCCTGCGCTGATGACCGAGCTCAACGAAGCCTTCGCCTTCATACCCACCTCGCCCAACCGACTCCAAAACGGCTCGTTCGAACTGGGCCTCGGGGCGGAACCATTCCATCCCGGCTGGGCGCCTATTTCAAAAGACAAAGGTCAGCCGCTTACCTCCTTCACACCGCCGGGTCCGGTCATCGACAACGGCCAGCAGGTAGACGGGTTGTCCAGTCTGAAGCTGACCATTCCTGCCGGCCCTTACCGATGCTGGCTCTATGTTACGCCACCGGCAGGACTTGGTCCCGATGAATTGCGAAAGCTCAATTTTTACGCCAAGGTAGATCATGGAGCCGTTAAGGCAAAAGTTGCAGCGTATACGTACAAAGGATATAAATCCTCGACCACTCATACCCTCGGCACAGAGTGGGCGCACTGCCGGGCGAGTGTAGTTGTCTCCAACACCAACTACAAGTTGATGGTTGAGTTTATACAGACGGACGGTACCGGCCAGCCAACGAAGGTCTGGATCGATGCAGTCCAATGGCTCGATATTGATACCGAAGTGGCTATCGATGAAACCCCGGAAGTTGAGATGAACTTCCTGCCGAAAAACCGTCAGGGCATCCACTGGGCTGGCAAGTCCTTTTCTTTGCCCATGGCCGGACGATGCAAAACAGCACGCACACTGGATATCGCATTCTATGCCAAGGATGTCTCGCGTCCCGGAGTCATCCACAAACCCTGGACCACGAAGGTGGCTTGCCGACCAGGAAAAGTATTCAAGAAACAGATAACCTCGCCACAACTGTTGCCGCGCGGCACCTATGTGGGCGTGCTGGTGGCGCGCGATGCGTCCGATCGGTCGATCGTGGGTACGGCCCAGCGTTATTTTTCGGTCATAAAGAACCTGACCGGTGTGACTCCGCCGGATTTCAAACTGGGATGTTTACAGGGAATGCGCAACTGGGGCGACGAGTTTGAGTTCAGCTGGCATGGCGGCTGGGATCCGGACGACAATTATAGGCTCATGTACCAGACCGGACTTCGCGCACATGTAGTCGAGACGCACTGGGCATCTCTGGAACCGCAGGAAGGCGTGTGTAACTGGTATCTGGATGGCGACATGACGGCCGCTGCAAACAATGGCTGCACTCATTTACTAGTCCATCTTGGTACGCCGGGCTCGATGAAGTTAAAGGAGTATAACAATCCGGATCCCACGGCGGACTATTTCGGACTGCCCGGATGGATGGTTCCGAAAAGCACCGTTGTTCCGATGAAAGGTCGTCACGGTGCGGCGACTTTCCCCAATGCTAAGAACAAGGTGCTGCTGTTGCCTCCAGCCGAAAAGCTGGTTGAGCTATTCACCAATATAGTGATTCGCTGGGGGAGTGATAAACTCGACGCTGTGGTATCCTATGCAGAGGTCAACCTGATGATGCAGCCGGACTACTATGTAAAGAATGTGCTTGCCCATATCTACGGCCCCATGAAGGCCGCTTCACCAGAAACCGAGTTGATATTTGGAGTCTCCTATGACTTTGATGACAAGGAGAACTCCTACGTGAATAGAGTGTTCAATGCAGGGGGCGTAAACTTCTGCGACGGGGTGAGCACCCACAACTATGGCCGCCCGACTATAAGTTCAGGTGGGATTTCAGCCATCACCGGCTTTGCCTCGCGAATTGATGGAAAAACCAATAGATTTGGTAAACCCTTGGTCATGGGACAGACCGCTGTAGGGGGAATTGCCTCACATAACGGCGGCAGAAAGGCCTATCAGCACCACGGATGGGATCTGGCACAACGGGAACTGGCCGACGTTGGTGCCGGCGCCCGCTGGAGTGCCGGAGATTCGGTGTTCTACAGCTTCTGGAACATCGGCATGCAAAATAACATGCAACACTATCGGGGCCCCCTGTTGGCCCCGGGCCCGAGCGCCGTGGCCAACAATGCCATCTATTCGATCCTCGCGGGCGCAAAGGCCGAGGGGCTGATCGAACTTGATCCCAACCTATTGATCGCCACCTTCAGCTCCTCAAACCACTATTTCGCGGCGCTGGCCTGCACCGATAAGAACAATGCCTGGGTACAAGTGGATACCCAGCTGAAGGACCTTAAGAACCTGGAGCTCTTTGACTTGTGGGGCGAGCCGATTCCCTTTGACGGCAACCTGGTGGTCGACAAGGAAGCGATCTACCTGAAGACGACCGACAGCCGCCTGTTCAGCCGCCTTTCTTCGGCCCAGCTCAAGTGGACCGCCAATGTAATGGCGGTTAATCTTAAGGGCAACTACAACGATCCGATGGAACTTTGGAAGATGGCCAAGACCGGCACCATGGATATAGAGTTCGGCGCTTCCATCGTAGCATTCGATGTGCTTGAAACCGACGTGCGCAGCGGAACTCCGATTGCCGAGGGAATCATCCATCCTGGCGGCAATAAGAAGTCCGCTGCAGGAGAGTGGTCGAGCATTGAACCGACCTATCTGGCTTCCTGTATTCCTCTGGCGAACCCGGACGGTCCGCTCCCCGGGGAAATCTATGCGTGGGGCAGCCTGTATTCCCCGACGGCAGAGACAATCAACCTGCTGTTTTCCATGGCTTTTATTTCAAACGCAGAGCTTTGGGTGAACGGTGTTCGGGAAAAATCGTGGACTCTTCCCGGCAACCACCACCTTGGCTCTGAGTGGCTGACGGAGAGCGTCGCGTTCTCCGCAGGAATGAACAACATCCTTCTGGTTCTCACACCCAGAGGCGGCGGCAAGCCGATTTTCCAGGTGCGCGCCGTGAACGCTGGCGGATCTGAAGGCGCACGCCTCACACAGGTTCCGGGTGTGAAGATGGTGCAGACCAAGCTAAGCGGACCTGGGCAGTTGTTTAAGCCTGAGACTATGTGGAAAAATCCTATAGTTGCCAACTGGCGTACCTTCCGCGAAAGCACATACAACCTGGACTTTACCTTTAGGGATGGTCAGAGCTATCCTCTGAGCGGCATTGAAATAAAAGCAAAATCCCCCTATTGGTCATTTGGACCGAGTGACTGGTCATTTTATGGCAGCCATGACGGCACCAACTGGGTACTGGTGGACAAGCAGACAAACGTTGCCTGGTCGCCACGTAATGAAATTCAAGTGTTTGAGGTTAAGAACACCAGGAGCTATGCACACTACAGGTGGCATCTGCCTGGCAAGAAAAAGCCAAAGGAAATATTCCGGCTAATCAAGTATATTCATCTGATTAGCGATGCCGCCCCCCGGGCCACCGACGTACGATCACGCGGAAGCGAATTCCCCATCAGCAATACCAGTTCAAGGAGAGTGCCGTGAGTTGGAACAGTTCTCGGGAACGGCAATGGCGGTGGTTGGTCCTGGGGTTAAGCATGGCATTGGTCACGTTTGCCCGAGTGGGCCGCTCGCAGGAAATCAGGTCCTCTATCGGCAGCATTTGTGCAAAGCATGGCGTGACGGGCGGCTTGTGCGTGCAGGTCGGCTCGGATGATTTGGCGGTTGCCTTGGAATTGGCTCGGACCGGCCGGGTTCTCGTACAGATTCTCGACACCGACGCCGCCAAAGTGGAGCATGCTCGCACTCAGATCCACTCGAAAGGTCTCTACGGGTTGATTTCAGTGAATCGATGGGCGTCGGGCACGCGGCTGCCTTACGCCGAAAACCTGGTCAACCTCGTGCTGATCGAAGAGGGCCGGAAAGTGCCGTTGGCCGAAGCCGTTCGCATCTTGCGTCCCGCCGGGGTCGTTCTTGCAAAGGGGGGCCGGGCGCCGGAGTCCGTGCTCAAGAAGGCGGGGCTGGAGGATGTGCAAACGGTTCGAGCGGGCGGCGATTGGACCCTGGGCCGCAAGACGTGGCCGGCGGAGATGGATCAGTGGTCGCACTCGCGCCACGGGCCGGATGGC
Organism: uncultured Anaerolineales bacterium; assembly: GCA_964539385.1. GTDB lineage: Bacteria > Planctomycetota > Phycisphaerae > FEN-1346 > FEN-1346 > JAUVZF01. Next base: position 7,204 of record CAZIJC010000066.1, read on the forward strand.
AATGCGGTTTCCGCCGATAAACTGGTCCAGAAGTCGGAACGCATCCGCTGGCTCGCGGGGCCGATGGTGCACGCCTCGCATATCGTCACGGCCGGCGGGCGGTTATTCACTCACGGCGTCAACGCCCGCGATGCGTTCAACGGCCTGCTCTTGTGGAACCGCAGACTCGACCCGCCGCCTTCGCGCATAGATAGCTCGTGGCATGGTGTCAAGGGGAGCGCCCTGCCGGTCGCGTCGGCCGACCGGTTCTACGCGGTCAACGAGGGCAAACTCCAGGCCCTCGACGCCGCCACGGGCGAAACCCTCAAGGTCTACACCAAGGCCGGCACGCCGATTGATATCCTATACATCGGCGGCACGCTGGTGGCGTGCGATGCCGAGACGCCGACCGTCCGGGCCCTCAGCGCCGAGAGCGGCAAACTGCTGTGGTCGCACGAAGCGTGCCTTCCGGTTACCAGCATGGTGGCGGGCGACGGCGGCGTGTACTTCTACGAGGGGGGGCAAGACTTCAAGGCGGGCAACCACATAAGCTTGCGCCGCAAAGCCGGAGGCCCGCGGGCCATCGTCAAACTCGACCTCGTCACCGGAAAGCCCGCCTGGCGCCTGGCCGAGGCCGATCACCCGTGGGCCAAGAAAGGCCGGCGCCTCTCGTACCACCGCGGGTTCCTCGTGTGCGAGCTTTCGAGATTCACGGACAACCCGACCGGCGGCAACGCGATTCAAGTCATTGCCGCCGACACAGGCAAGAATCTTTGGAGTCGCGAGTTCGTTCCCCACATGAACCACCGCTCCCAGGCCAGGGCCCTCCATATTGATTCGCTCCTGTGGATCAGTAACGTTGGGCGCGATGAAAATGGAGAAAAGTTTTCCCAGTGGTTAGGGCTCGACCCCGCCACCGGCAAAACGGTGGTCACTCACAATACAGGGTCGTTTACCCATTGTACCCCGCCCGTGGCCACGGTGCGGTTCTTCGTGCGCGGTCTTACGCTGACCGACATAGCCACTGGCCAGGTCCAGGTGATGCAGAACCGGGTCACCAGGAACAGCTGCAGCCTGGATGCGGGGGCCATCCCGGCCAACGGCCTCATCTACACCGCGCCGAAGCACTGCACGTGTTGGCCGATGATCAAGAGTTACCTGGCCATGGCGCCGACGCCGCCGCTGCCCGGACCGGCGGCCAAGACGCCCGAACCGGCCGACTTTGCGGTCGAGCGCGGCCCGGCGTTCGGCCGTGCCGCGCGGGCGGCGGCGGGCGCGGACGCCGGGTGGCCCTCCTACCGGGCCGACCTCTGGCGAAGCGCTTCAACAGCGACGGCCGTCCCGGCGAACCTGAAGGTCCTCTGGACGGCCGACCTCGGCGACTGGCCCCGGGGCCCGCTGGCGGACGACTGGAAAGAGAACCCCGGCGTGCGCGGCCCGGTCACCCCGCCGGTTGCGGCTGCCGGGCTTGTCCTTGTGGCGCAGCCCGACAGGCACCGTGTGGTCGCGCTGGATGCCGGGACCGGCCGGATGCGGTGGGACTTCACGGCTGACGGCCGCGTGGACACACCGCCGACCCTTGCGGGGGGCCTGTGCCTGCTGGGCACGCGGAGCGGCACCGTTTACGCCCTGCGCGCGAAGGACGGCCAACTCGCGTGGCGCCTCCGCGTGGCGCCGGAGGACGAGCGCATCGTCGCCTTCGGCCATCTTGAGTCGCCGTGGCCCGCAGCGGGCAGCGTCCTGGTGGTCGGCGACACGGCGTACGTTGCGGCCGGGCGGCACCCGTGTGCCTACGGCGGCATCCGCATCCTGGCCCTCGACACGGCCACCGGGGCGGTCAAGTGGGTCAATACCATCAACAGCGACACCTACAGTCGTTATAAGAAAGGACAGGGCTTGGAGGTCGACATCTTTGACCTTCTAGTGGGCGAGGCCCGTCGGCCGTCGGCCCCCGCGGCGGGCGGATCGAGGCCTGCGGGCGTGGCGCCCGACTACATCACGATGGGGCGCTGGCAGATCGATCCGGCCTCCGGCAAGCTGGGCTGCGACTGGAAGAACGGTTTTGCCTTCTGCCGGACGGGCGGGGCGGGCGCTATGGTGCCGCGAGGCCTCTGGACCTACGGACAGCGGATGTTTAAGGGAAATCATGGCTACCTGACGGAGAAGCGGCCTCTGGCGGCCTTTCGCGACGGGGCCCTATTCACAAGCACCGATGACCACAGCAGCCTCTGCCGCGTCGACTTCACGCCCGAAAGCATCGCGGCATTCAAAGGCGAATGGCACAACTTCCGCCACACAATAGGCTGGGTCAAAGACAAGAAGACCGGCCGCCGCAAAAGGGCCAGCCGCACAAATTATTGGCTGCTCCGCTGGCACGAGGACCCAAACAACGCCACGTGGACGGCCGCCGAGGTCTTCGGCGCAGCCGACAGCGGGCATCGCATCCGGGGGGGGGGCTGGGCGTGGACGGCCGCCGAGGTCTTCGGCGCAGGCCGCGGCTTGAACGAGCAGGGCATTGGGGCCGTGGTCCTGGCGGGCGATACGGTCTTCGTCGCCGGGACGCAAGGGCGCCTGCTGGCGTACGCCGCCGACGACGGAAAAAAACGGGCCGAGCGCGACCTGCCGCCCCTCGTCTGGGACGGCATGGCCGCCGCGCACGGGTGCCTGTACGTCTCGACGGCCGACGGCAAGGTGCTGGCCCTGGGCCGCAAGTAGCGCGGCCGCATAATCTCACATCGGTCGGCGATTCGCTTTATTTCGTCGGCTTGACCGATAAGAACGGCGCAGAGCTGTGGCACAGCGATGGCGTATCGGCTTTCGGGCGATCGGAAATTCGCCGACGCGGCCATTCGCGAGATGCTCATCCCCGCGACGTTCAAGGACTTCAGCTCGCACTTCTTGGTAACGGCCGAAACGACGACCGCGTTGGCCATCGGCTACGATTGGCTCTATGACGAAATCTCGCCGGACGATCGCAAGACGATCCGCGAGGCGATCGTGCGGCTGCGACAGGAATAAGGTCGGTCGCCGGCCGACGGGCCGGTTATGCAGTTGACCGGCCGCGGTGTTCCGGTTAAGCCTTGAACGTGTGGTCCCCGTTTCCCGCGAAAGGAGAACGTTATGCTCGATGCCCGAACCGGCCGGATGGCAGCCGCCCTGGCGGCCCTGATGCTCTGTATCGCCCTGCACGCATCGTGCGGCGAGTCGCCGCCGCAGCCGGCGCCGTCGGGAGGCGCGGCGCGCCTTCAGCCGGAGAACCTTGTGTACAAGGGAGCGTTCCGCCTGCCCGGCCCCTCGGGCGCAAGCGACTGGGCATGGAGCGGCGACGGCCTTGCGTACTACCCGGACGGCAACCCGAAGGGCCCCGACGACGGGTACCCGGGGTCGCTCTTCGGCATCGGCCACGACCATCAGCACCACGTCTCGGAGATCAGCATCCCGGCGCCGGTCGTCTCGAAGGCGAAGAACTTGGCCGACCTGCCGGCGGCCAAGACGCTCCAGCCGTTCGCCGATGTGCGGGCGGGGCACTTCACCGACTACGAGATTCCGCGCGCCGGCCTTGCCGTCCTGCCGCCCATGGGAAAGCAGACCACGCCGAAACTCTACTTCTGCTTCGGCCAGCACATGCACGAGGGGTTCAAGGGGCCCACCCACTGCTGGTGCGACCTGATCCTGGCCAAGCCGAACACGGCCGGGCCGTGGCGCACGGGCGAGTACTCGGAGTACCTCGCGGCCGACTACATGTTCCCCGTGCCCAAGGCGTGGGCCGACGCGCACACGGGCGGCATGTGTCTGGCATCGGGCCGGTTCCGCGACGGCGGGCAGGGCAGCATGGGGCCCACGGTCATCGTCAGCGCCCCGTGGCAGCACGGGAATCCGCCGCCGGCCGACACGGCCCTCAAGGCCGCGCCGCTGCTCCTGTACTCGTCGGTGTACGAGGAGGAGGACCAGCGGCACATCCTGCGCGACTATCACCATGCCGACGAGTGGGCCGGTGCCGCCTGGCTGACCGCCGGCACGAAGGCGGCTGTTGTCTTCGTCGGCACGAAGGGCGTGGGCAAGTGCTGGTACGGCTTCGCCAACGGCGTCGTGTGGCCGGAGGAGGGACCCTGGCCGCCCGTCCCGCCGCATCCCTACGACCAGCGGGGCTGGTGGAGCACGAAGTTGGTCGCCCGGATGCTCTTCTACGATCCGTCGGACCTCGTGGCCGTGGCGGCGGGGAAGAAGAAGCCGCACGAGCCCCAGCCCTACGCCGTCCTCGACTTTGACGATCTCCTCTACAAGCCGCAGGAGCCCCAGCACAAGTACCGCGTTCGTGCGTGCGCCGTCGACCCGCAGCGCGGGCACCTGTACGTCATCGAGTTCCGCGGCGACGAGGACGACAAGAGCCTCGTGCACGTCTGGACGGTGCGGCGGTAGCGGCGGTTAGCCCCCCGTGATGACACCGGGGGCACGGCCCGCCTCGGCCTTGCCCTATCGGGAGGGTTGAACACATGGCCACGCAAGCGTGGCCATGCCACCCCGCGGCAGGGGCACGGCCCGCCTCGGCCCTACGTTATCCCCGTGCTGCAAGGGCGCTGCAACCGGGGGCGTCGGCCTCGCTCTCGGCCAGGTCCATGATCCAGTCGGGGAAGCCGCCGCCCGCGTCCTCGACCGCCACCTGGAAAAGTTCCCGCACGACGTCGGGATGGTCGTCGGCCAGGTTCCGTGCGAACGGTTCGGCGGCCGTCACGTCGTGCAGGAAGGCCCCCTTGCCGTTGGCCTTGGCGTTGAACCACCAGTTGTCGTTGACGACGGTGACCGCCGAGCCCCACCCGACGGTCGCGTGATCGCGCAGGGGCGGCCCGCCCGCCAGTGCCTGCTCGAAGAACGGGCGGCCATCGAGTTCGGTCGGCAGGTCCACGCCCGCGACGCGGAGAATCTCCGCCGTGACGTCCGTGTGCTGGACGAGCAGATCGCTCGTCTGCCCGGCGCCCAGGCCCTCGGGATGGCGGACCATGATGGGCACGTCAAAGACCTCCGGGCGGCTCGGGTACCCGCGCTTGCCGATGTAATGGTAATCGCCGATCGAGTGACCGTGGTCGCTCGTGAAGACCAGCAGCGTGTCCTCCAGCAGCCCCAGCACGCGCATCGTCTCCAGGAAAAAGCCGAACCAGCGGTCGCAGAACGTGACCAGCCCGCTGTAGTTGGCCTGCGTCCGCCGCAGCAGTTCCGGCGGCATGGCCGACGTGTCGCGGTAGCCCGAGACGACCTGCTCCGGCCCCTCGTCGGTGCCGTACATGCGGCGGTAGCAGGAGGGAACCAACCACGGCTCGTGCGGGTCGAACGATTCGACCGTCAGGAAGAACTTCCCGGCGTCGCGGTTCTGCTGGAGCCACAGGGCCGACTCCTTCAGCACCCGGGCGGCAAAGTAGTCCTCCTCCGTCGTGCGGTCGTGGACGTTCATGATACATTGCTGAATGAACTCGATGCGCTGCGGCGTCTGCCACTCCTTGGGAAGCCAGTAGTCGACCTCTTTCTGCGTCAGGCGCGGCCCGGAGCGCATCGGGTCGGCCTCCTGGCCGCGAAGAAACTTCCACTGGTCGAACCCGCGCCAGTAATTCTTCGACGGCTTGAACATGTGATACACGTCGGCGATGAGGCCCGTGCGGTAGCCGGCGCCGCGGAGCATCTCGGCCAGCGTCGGCTGCTCCTCCGGGATGGGCCCCCAGCCGGGCGCGCCGACGAAGTCGCCCTTCAGCCGAAAGTCCGCGTTGTGAAACGGATACACGCGCTGTCCCGTGTAGATGGCCCGCCGGGTCGGCAGCGTCGGCAGCGATTCCGGATACGCACGCGTGAAGACGAGCGACTCCTTCGCAAGCGCGTCAAAGTGCGGCGTCCGGGGCCGGTACCCCCAGAACGGCATCTCGCCGCAAGCGCCGATGCAATCCTTTCGCAGCGAATCGAAGATGACCAGGACGATGTTCATTCAACGTTCTCCTTAGTGTGCCACCGTTTGCTTGCAAGCCGTGATGGACGGCGTTGTTCGTTTTCCGACCTCCCATCCGTAGCGGCCCCGCCGTGGCGGGACCGGCGATACGGCAAGGAGCCGGACGGGGGGACACGCCAAACAGCCTCACGGCTTGGAGGCCACGGCCAAGCCGGTCTGCCACTCCCTGCCCTTCTTGCCCGCGTAGACCATGTAGCAGGCGTCGCCGATCTCGATGACCTGGGGCGTCAGGACGCCGCCGGAGTCCCACGCTTCCGTGTCCTCCGCCGGCACGAAGACGGGGTTCGCCGGGTTGGGCTCAAAGGTATGCCAATCGCGTGTCCGAACGTGTCCGATGCGCCAGATCTCCCCGTCGAACCCGCCGTACAGGACATGGAAAGAGTGTGGTCCTTTGAAGAGTTCGGCCTCGCGGACGGCGCGGCTGTCCCACGCCCGGCCGCTACCCTTGAAGACGGGGTTGGCGGCGTCTTTCGTGACGGCTGCCGGGTCGCTCACGGGCGCGGTCGCGTGGCACATGGTGAGGCCGTCCTTAAACGAGCGGGATGCCTTGCCCGTGTAGACGATATGGATGGTGTCGCCGTCGATGGCCACGGAGGGGTGCGTGCAGCCGTGCCGCTCTTGCGGGGTGTCGGCCGCGATGACGGGCGTCGGCCGGACGCGGGTCCACCGGCCGAGGTCGCCGTCGCTTACGAGCAGGCCGGTCTGCTCGGGCGTCGTCTTGCCCTTCCCGCGGTAGTACATGTAGAACCGTCCGTCGGCGGGGTTGCGGAACGGGAAGGGGTACTCGACGGCGGCGTTGTCGAAACCGTTCTTGGAAGGCAGGAGGATGGGGTTCCGCGGGTCGTGCCGGACGGCGGCCGGGTCGGTCGCGGGGGCGGTGCTGTGCATCAGGAGCCAGCGGGCGCCCGTCTCGCGTTTGCCCCAGATATAGTGGACCGTGTCGCCGACGACAATCGCATGCGTGGCGGCTGCCCATTGGGGCGGCTTCAGGGCCAGGATGGGGTTGCCGTGCTCGATCCGCTTGAACCCGGCGAAGAACGAGAACGGGATGGCGTCGGGCCCGTCGGCCTCGGCGCTGCTGCGCGAGACGCCCTCGCAACCGGCGGCGAGGAGGACGGTCGCGCCGGCGGCCCGGAGAAATGCGCGGCGGTTCATCCGTTTGTCCTTTGAGCCTGTTGCAGGAACACCCCTGACCGACTGCCAACACCTCTCGAGTTCGGCTTCCCGTCGGCCGGAGCACATCGTCGGCAAAGAGGATAACGCGTTCCGGGGGAGGTGTGTCAACCCCTTCTTCGCCTGATTCCAATTCGCCTTGGAGCCTGTTGCACGAACCGGGCGCCGGCGTTTCGGGGCTGCCGTGGCCGATATCACCGTGTATGCCTTGTCCCGAGAATTATTTATTTTTCCGGGCGATTTTCATCTCCCTTTCATGTTCGTCGGATACACTTGTGCCCAGAGAAGGCGGATGGTAAGATAACTCCCGGGCGTTCCGGGAACGCCGGAAGCCATATTGTGAAGGAGACTGGCCATGAAATTGTCACATTGGCTAATTGTCGGGGCTGTGGTTGTCGTTGGTGCGGCCGTGGGTGCGCCGTTTGTCCTGGGCTGGGTGCCTGACGACCCGGTGCCGGTGGACGAGAACGAGCGGGAGGTCACGATCGACGAGGTCCCCGCCGCCGTCAAGGCGACCATCCTCAAGGAAGCCGGAGACAACAAGATCGAGGAAATCGAGGAAGAGACCAAGAACGGCGTCACGACCTACGAGGCCGAGTGGCACGAGGGCGGCAAGGAGATCGAAATCAAGGTGGCCGCCGACGGGACACTCCTCGAGAAGGAGATCGAAGACGACGACGATGACGATGACGATGACGACGACGATGACGACGACGATGACGACGACGACGATGACGATGACTAAGAAGGCTTGACAGGACCCGACACGGTCGGACAATCACCGTCATGGCCTTTGTAGTTTGGACCTTCCACGTGCCGGCCGGCGCCGCGGCAAGCGGGCGCCGGCCGCACCATTCGAGAGCCGCTCCGGAATGAGGATTCTGCTGGTCGAGGACTACGAGCCCATACGCACGTCCGTCGCGAAGGGGCTGGGCGAGGCCGGCTTCGCCGTGGACGCCACCGGTGACGGCGAGGAAGGCCTCTGGTACGCGCGCGGCGGCGACTACGACGTCATCATCCTCGACCTGATGCTCCCCAAGGTGGACGGCCTCACGATCCTGGGGCGGCTGCGCGAGCACGAGAACCCGGCAAGCGTTCTCATCCTGACGGCCAAGGACACCGTCGGTGACCGCGTGAAGGGCCTGGACCTGGGTGCCGACGACTATCTGGTCAAGCCGTTCGCCTTCGAGGAACTTCTTGCCCGCGTCCGCGCCTTGGTCCGGCGGAAATACGAAGCCCGGTCACCCGTCATCACCGTGGCCGACCTCGAGATCGACACCGGCACCCGGACCGTCCGCCGCGCCGGGCGAACGGTGGACCTGACGGCCCGCGAGTATGCCATCCTCGAGTTCCTGGCCCTGCGGGCCGGCCAGGTCGTGACGCGGACCGAAATCTGGGAGCACGTTTACGACTTCGACGCCGAACCCGGCAGCAACGTCATCGACGTGACGGTCGGCCACCTGCGTAAGCGACTCGGGCGGGGGAAGCGGCCCCGTCTGATTCACACGCGGCGGGGCGTCGGATACGTGCTCGGAGAATCCGAATGAGGCGGTCGCTTCGCACGACACTCATCCTGAGCACAACGCTCGGCACGGCTGCGGTGCTCCTGGCCGCGGGGCTGCTGCTCTACATGCTCGTGCGCGACGGCCTCGTCGCCCAGTTCGACCGTGCCCTTCTCGACAAGGCCCGCCTGCTGGCCTCCGCCATGGAGTGGGAGGACGGCGAACTCGACCTGAACTTCGACGAATTCGACATGCACGAGTTTGAGCGGCGCGACCGTCCGGCGTATCTCCAGATCTGGCTGGCCGACGGCGCCGTGGCCTTCCGTTCCCCCTCGCTCGCGGGGGCCGACCTCGAGCGCCTTGCGGTGTCGCTGCATGCCCCCCCGTGCCGCCGGGCGATCCTGCCCGACGGCCGGCCCGGCCGCGCCGCCGGTTTCACCATGACGCCCAAGACCGAAGGCGCCTCGCCGCCACCCGAGGCCGCGGTCATCACCCTGGTGCTCGCACGCGGGACCGCCTCCGTCGGTTCCACCCTGACGCAACTGAAGGTGTTCCTTGTGGCGGTGGGCCTCGCAGCCGTCGCGCTGTCGGCCGGCGTCCTGTGGCTGGCCGTTCGTCGCGGCCTGCGGCCGGTGGATGGGCTCGCGAACCAGATTGCCGGGCTAGGCGAGCAGGATCTTGCCGTGCGCGTCGAGGCGCCCGATGCGCCGCGCGAACTCCTGCCGGTCGTGGATCGCCTCAACGACCTGCTCGGCCGCCTCGAAGCCGCCTTCCAGCGAGAACGCGCCTTCAGCGCCGACGTGGCCCACGAACTGCGCACCCCGCTGGCGGGGATCCGTTCGACGTTGGACGTTGCGCTCACGCGACCGCGCGGGGCCGCCGAGTACGAGGACGCGCTTCGCCGTTGTCTGGCCATCGCCGTCGGGGTGCAGCGGATGGTCGAGCATCTGCTCGCGCTGGCGCGCCTCGATGCCGGGCAGACCGGGATCCGGCCGGAGACGGTCTGCGTCAGCACGCTTGCCCGCGATGCCTGGGCGCCCCTGACGGAGTCGGCCGAAGCGCGGCGGCTCGACGTCCGGTGGGCCCTTGGGGACGACGTTCGCGTGACCACCGACCGGTCTCTGCTGGACCTGGTCGTCCGCAACGTTCTCGAGAACGCCGTCGTCCACGCCGACGAGGGCGGATCGGTCGTCGTCGAGACCGCGGCGCGAGAGCACGGCGCTGACATCCGCGTGACCAACAGCGGCAGCCGCCTCTCCGCGCAGGGGGGCGACCACGTGTTCGAGCGGTTCTGGCGGGGCGATGACGCCCGGACCGACGTCGGCATTCACTGCGGCCTGGGCCTGCCGCTCGTCAAGCAGGTCGTAACCGCCCTGGGCGGGTCCGTTGCGGTCGCGTCAACCGAGGGGGGCGAATTCCACATCACCATCTCCATCCCGAACGCTCCGCCGCAGACGCCCTCATCGTGACCGCCGGTCACTTCAGCCTCGTGTAGGTGATGACGGCGGCGCCTGGCTTGTGCGCGATCTCAACCGGCAGGCCGTGCTGCATGAGGTCGTTTCCGGTCATCGGCTTCGGGGTCCCTGCGTCGAGGTCCGTGACGGCGTAGGTCGCATCGGCCCGAAGCGCGTGGAGCCGCAGCGCTGCGGCGGCCTCGTCGCTGTCGGCGCGGCGGAAGGCCTGGACGAGGCCGTCGTCCGTCTCGGGCCGGTGGAACTGCCAGGCGATCCAGTGTCGCTCGTCGCGGCTGTAGGGGGTGAGGGGGTAGAAGTCGCCGCGGTAGTACGGGACGATTTGCCGCCACTCCCGGGCGAGCCTCCGCAGGCGCGCGTAATCGAGGTCTTTCCGCCGCAGGTCGTAGCCCAGGACCACGCTCATCGCATGGCCGCTTCGGAATGCGTACGCGGTGACCGTGTTGACGGGCACCGTATTGGATCCGAAGTACGGGAGCCACTGGAGCAGGCTGAAGTGGAACGCCTGCTTGACGGGCAGATCGCCGTAGTTGTAGTCGGTCGGATGAAGGGCCACCGCGCGGCGCATCGTCTCCAGGTCGTTGCGGCGTCCGCCGGAGGCACAACTGTCGATGATCAGGTTCGGGTGGCGCCGGCGCAGTTCGTCCCAGTAGGCGAGGTATCCCTGGACGTGCAGATTTTCGGTCATGCCGCGGCGGTCAGGCTCGTCGGCGCCGCGCCAGCAGCCGAGCGGGTCCATGTTGAAGTCCTGGCGATAGAGGTCGATGCCCTGCCGGCGGATGACGCGATCGACGTGGTCGGTGAGCCACCGGCCGGCGTCGGGGTTTCCGAGGTTCAGCAGCGGCCCGAGGAGCCATTCGGGATGGTTCTCGGCGAGCCAGGTGCCGTCCGCGACGCGTTCCGGCTCGAACCAGACGAGCGTCTTGACGCCGCGGGCGCGGGCGTGTTCGGAGATGGCCCGCAGGCCGTTCGGGAACCGCTCGGGGTCCGGCTCCCAGGTGCCGGTCCGGGGCCAATGGCCTTCGCAGGGGTACCAGCCGGCGTCCATCCACCAGAAGGTGATGCCGATGCGTTCCTCACGGTAGCGGTCGATGAACTGCGTCTGGTTCTGCTCGTTAGCCCGGGTCATCTCGTGGAACTGGCCCGAGGTGTTCCCATGGAGGATGGGAGGGGGCAGGTTGCCGTCGGCGGTGCGCGGCACGTTGTGGGCCCACATCCACCGTCGCCACAGGTTCTGGGCGCGCAGGGCAGCGGTTCCCTCCCAGAAGAGCAGTGCGATAAGCGGCGTGCGGACCTGCTCGCCCGGGCGCAGCACGAGGTGCGTCAACTCCTGCCCCGCCGTGATCCGAAGGCCGGGCTCGCCGTCGCGCGTGAACGTGGTCGCCCACTGGCCCGGCCAGCCCACGGCGAAGATCAGCCCGCCTCCGGCCGTCTGAAGGTTGTAGTAGGGGAAGGCCCCGTTGGTGGGTCGGCCGCCGGCCGGCGCGAACCGCCTCTGGCTGTGGGGCGCCAGCGTCACCTCCTGCGGCTCGTAGAGGTCCGGCCGGCATGTGTCGCCCTTCGGGAAACGGAGGACGACCTCGCCGTCCGAGGTCCGACCGAGGCGCGCGTCGAGTCCCTGGACGTTCTCCAGGATCGGCGTGTCCTGGCGGCCGGTGTTCCTGAAGTACACCGTCCACTCGACCGCCGGGAAGTCCGAGTACGCGACGGCCAGGCACCTTACCTCCAGGCCGGTCCGGGGGTCGGTCCAGGTCAGTGTGTGCCGCGTGCGGCCGGCGTCGAGTCGGGTGCTGTCGGTCCTGATGGGCCATGCGGCCAGGAGCCCGTCGGACGGCTGCCCGGCGTAGACGAAGGCGAAGGGCAGCTTGCTGGTGCGTACGAGCATGGCCGGCCCCATCGGCGGACTCCGCTCGTCGCAGAGAGGCAGGTCGCCCAGCCATATCTCCTTGCCGTCGGCCAGCGTGACCTTGGCGTCGGCCCAGTCGGCCTGGTCCCAGCCGATGCCGTCGCCCGTATCGCCGATCTCCAGCGTAAACGTCTGTGCCCCGGCCAGGTCCACCCGGACGTCGCGCGGCGGCGTGTCCACGCGCATGACCGGCGACGTGAACCGGACCTCGCCCCCGACGCCGACCCGGAACACCACGCTGCCCTTCCCCCGGAGGGTATCGTCGTTGCGGTCGAGGCCCACGACGGCCGTAAACGTCTTGCCCGGGCCGGGCAGCCGCACCACGATCTTGCTGACGGCGTGGCAGTACAGGCCGCGGGTGTACGGCGTGTTGCCGAGCCTGAGGGGTTGGCCGGCCCGTTCGTTTCGGATGACGGGATCGTTGTTCGCGAGGACGGTCAGGCCGGGCTCCGGCTTGGATGGGGATTGGGGCGGACGGAGCGGCACCGGTTTCAGGAGGCACTCGAGCAGGTGCGCCTTGACCCACCGGTCTTTCTGCGCCATCTCTTCGGGCCGGACGAAACCGGCGGCTGCGCCGCGGCCCATCATCGCCAGAAGACCGAGCAGGGCCGCGCAGGACCGAATCAGCCGACGGAGACGTCTGCATCGGGTTCCCGCTGTCGGTCTCATATTCGCTTCCCTCATGCACGGCGATGCTTCGCCGCGATGCCGGCGCAGCCGTCACCGGCTTCGCGGGTCGAAGGCGTCGCGCAAACCGTCGCCGACGAAGTTCAACCCCAGCAGCGTCGCACCGAGGCACAGACACGGAAACACCAGCAGCCACCAGTAGGTGCGGACCGGGTTGAGCGCCTCGACGGCGTCGCTCGCCAGCGTTCCCCACGAGGCGAGCGGCGGCGGAACGCCCAGACCCAGGAACGAGAGAAACGATTCCTGCAGGATCGCCAGCGGCACGGTCAGCGTCGCGCACACCAGAATCGTCCCCATCAGGTTCGGCAGCATCTCTTTGACGATGGTTCTGGCCGCACCCGAACCCAGGGCGCGTGCCGCCTGCACGAACTCCGATTCCCGAAGCGCGAGCACCTGGCCCCGCACGACGCGAGACATCGTCAGCCACGACACGCCGCCGATCGCCATAAAGAGCGCCACCATCCGCACCCAGATCGTCCGCTCCGCGAACAGAACCAGCAGAATGATCACCAGAAGCATGTACGGCAGGCCGTACAGGACGTCCACGATCCGCATCATCGCCGTATCCACGCCGCGCCCCGTGTACCCCGCCGTCAGGCCCCAGAACGTGCCGATGAGAACGCTCACGGTCGCCGCCGACAGGCCCACCGTCAGCGAGATGCATCCGCCCATGAGCGTCCGGGCCAGCATGCTGCGCCCCAGCGGGTCGGTGCCGAACGGGTGGTCCCAGGACGGCGGCTGCGGATGCACGCCCGGCAGCGACTGCCGATAGGGCTGCGGCTCGCCGCGAGCCACCGCCGTCGTGTTCTTCACGAGACCCGCGAGGCTGCCGCTCACGATGACCAGCAGCAGCACCAGGCCGGCCATCGCCAGGCGGTTGCGGCGAAACCTGCGCATGGCAAGCGCCAGCGGCGAGAGCGCCGGCCGGCCGGCGCCCGCCGACGCGGAAGACGCCGACGAATCGAACTGCTCCACCTTCCGGGACGGCTCACGCATAACGGATCCTCGGGTCGAGCCAGGCGTAGCCGATGTCCACGGCCAAATTGAAGGCGATCAGCAGCACCGCGTAGAGCAGCACCGTCGCCAGGATGAGCGGGTGGTCGCGGTGCAGGGCCGAGTCCACGAAGTGCTGGCCCATGCCGGGGATCGCGAAGATCTTCTCGATGACGAACGACCCGGTGAAGATGCCCGCCGCCGCCGGACCCAGGTACCCCAGAACGGGCAGCCAGGCGTTCCGCAGCGCGTGGTCCAGAAGGACCCGCCGCTCGGTGAGGCCCTTGGCACGGGCCGTGCGGATGAAATCGGCCGACAGGACCTCCAGCATCCCCGTCCGAACCAGCCGCGCAATGTACGCCGCCGGCAGGGCCGACAGCGCCACCGCCGGCAACACGATCTGACTCGGACTGCCCCATCCGCCCACCGGCAGCCACCGCAGGGCGAACGCGAAAACCGCCATCAACACCGTCGCAATGACAAACGACGGCTGGCTGATGCCGATCATCGCCCCGGCCATGGCGGCATAGTCGGTGAGCGACCGCTGCCGGGCCGCGCTCAGCACGCCGGCGGTCGTCCCGATAACGACCGCCAGACCGAGCGCGCAGATGCCCAGGCTCAAACTGACCGGAAACGCCGGGGCGAGGATGTCGTGGATCACGTTCCGGTTCGGGTAGCGAATCGACGCGTGTCCGCGCAACGTCACCAGGTCGCTGCCGTACAGCAGGTACTGCACCCAGATGGGGCGGTCGAGGTGGAACTCGGCCTTTCGGGCCTCGAGGATCTCGGGCGGCAGATCCTTCTCCTGGGCGAACGGGCTGCCGGGCGCCGCGTGCATCAGCAGGAACGCCGCCGTGTAGATGGCCAGCAGCGTCGGGATGAAGTACAGCAGTCGGCGAAGAATGTAATGCACCATCGCGCAAGCCTCGCCAAAGAAGATAATCGACCGGGCCAGGCGGGGCAAGTTGTTTCGACAAGCCCCCCCGTGGCAGCGGGGCGTGTCGCTTTGTTTTGACTAGCCCCCCGTGGTAACGGGGGGTGACGTGCTGCCGATTACCATCGGGGGCTAGTACTACTACGCTACGAAGCCTTCGGCTGGCACGCAACCGGGAATCCTCACTTGGCCCGTGTTTGCGGGGGTTTTGTGCGTGTTGCCCGGGGGTGTCGTCCCGCGTTCCTTGCGGCGGCATTGTAGCATGGCGCCAACTGCCCGTAAGTCACTTGGCAACAATCACTTAGGCTGATTGCCTTGCTCTTTGTAGCGTAGTAGTACTAGTCAAGATGCGCGCGCGATGTTTTGCTTTGACTAGCCCCCCGTGGTAACGGGGGGCGCCGTGCACGCCCCCGATTACCATCGGGGGCTAGTCAAGATGCGCGTGCGATGTTTTGTTTTGACTAGCCCCCCGTGGTAACGGGGGGTGACGTGCCACCCCCGATTACCATCGGGGGCTAGTCAAGATGTGCGCGCGATGTTTTTGATTTGACTAGCCCCCCGTGGTAACGGGGGGTGACGTCGTTTTGTCGTTTTATCGTTTGCGCGCTCTTGTGCGCTCGACTCGGCGCCAAAGCCCTTGCGGGGGCTTCTGCGAGCGGGTAGATTTCGTGCCATG
>CAZIJC010000067.1:0-22017 GCA_964539385.1 uncultured Anaerolineales bacterium
CCGCCGTACGGGCCGCGCTTCGTCGGCTCGAACTCGTCGATGATCTGCATCGCCCGGACCTTCGGCGCCCCGGAAACCGTGCCGGCGGGGACCGACACGCGCAGGGCGTCGAGCGCCCCGTACTCGCGCCGCAGGCGCCCCGTCACGTTCGAGACGATGTGCATGACGTGGCTGTACCGTTCGACGGCCATGACGTCGCTGATGCGGACGGTGTCGTACTCGGCGACGCGGCCGACGTCGTTGCGTGCCAGGTCCACCAGCATGACGTGCTCGGCCCGTTCCTTGGGGTCCGCCAGCAGTTCCTCTTCGAGGCGCTTGTCCTCTTCGGGCGTCTCGCCGCGCCGCCGCGTGCCGGCCAGGGGGCGGCTGGTGATTTCGCCGTCTTCGACGCGGACCATGATCTCGGGGCTCGACCCGAGGAGCGTCACGTCTTTGGTGCGCAGGAAGAACATGAACGGCGACGGGTTGATGACCCGCAGCGCCCGGTAGATGTCCACGGGATCGGCCCCGGAGCCGACCCGCAGCCGCTGCGACAGGACCACCTGGAAGATGTCGCCCGCCCGGATGTACTCCTTGCACGCCTCGACGGCCGCCAGGAACTCGCCGCGCTCGACGTTCGATTCGAAGGGCATCTCGACCGGCTCGTCGCGGACCATGTCCTCGACCTGCAGCGGCACCGGCCGGCGGAGCCGCTCGCACACGGCGTCGATCCGCCCGCACGCCTCCTCGTAGGCCGCCCCGGCGTCGGCGCCGGCGTCCAGGATGGCGTTCGAGACGACGCGCACCGTCTTATCGACGTGGTCGAAGATGAGCATATCGTCGTAGAAGCCGAAGACCATGTCGGGCAGGCCGCGGTCGTCGTTCGGGCAGTCGGGGAGCGGTTCGTAGTGGCGGATGACGTCGTAGCCGGCATAGCCGACGGCCCCGCCGGTGAAGCGCGGCAGCGCCCCGTGGTGGACGGCCTTGCAGGGGGCGAGCAGTTCCGCGAGTTTCCCGAGCGGGTCGTCCGACTCGAACGTCTCGCCGCCGCCGTCCGGCCGTGTCACCTCCACGCGGCGGCCGAACGAGCGGACCGCCATCCGCGGGCGCACCCCAAGGAACGTGTACCGCGCAATCCGCTCCATCCCGACGATGCTCTCCAGCAGAAACCCCTCTTCGCCCTCCGCCAGGAGTTTGCGGAACGCCAGGACCGGCGTCAGGTGATCCGAGAGCAGCGTCCGATACACGGGGATGGTGTTGCCCCGCCCGGCCATCTCCAGGAACTCGTCCCGACTTGGCGTATACATGCTGCGCTCCGTACGCTGGCTGACAGCCCTCGGCACTGCGGCCCGGCCGAACACTATATCGTGGCGCAGCGACCGGGTCAATCGCCATCGAACCGGCTCGCCCGCCCTGTGAGGATCATCCGGCGGTTTCACCCCCCGCTCGCCGCAAAAGCACTGGACCGGTCCAAGAGACGCGGTATAATCCGGCGCCTTGGGATGCAGGAGGACGGGAGCCATGCATAACGAGTTTACCGCCATCGTCGAGAAGGACGAAGGTTGGTTCATCGCCTACTGCCCCGAGATTCCCGGGGCCAACGGACAGGGGCGGACCAAGGAGAAGTGTCTGGCGAGCCTCGCCGAAGCCATTCAACTCATCCTTGAAGAGCGCCGCAACGACGCGCTGCGAGGTGTCCCACCCGACGCCATCAAAGACACCGTGGCCATTCCATGAAACGCGAGACAGACGTGGTCGCGGAGCACGCTCGCCACGCGGTGGATCGTTGCGGCGCGTGTTCGGCACCCACCTTCTGGCCGAAGGCTACGACGTAACCTGGAGGTTAGGCGACATGCACAGACTTGCGCAACTTTTCCTTGTGAGCAGCGCTCTGTTCTCCGCGAGCGGCTGCGGTATTGAGCAGGATTACGTTCTCCGCGAGCCGCTCGAGGTCCGTGTCGGGAAACATCGCCACGATGACACGGTCGTGCTTCCGCCGGGGACTCGTGTAAAACGGACCTTCCTCAAATCGGATGTGGCCTGGATCGAGATCTATGGCACGACGAGTGTCACGCGGCTTAAGGAGGCGGGCGAGCATCGTTAATGTCGCGTAACCAGCCGCTGCGGCTGAACTGCGCGCGCACAAGAGCGTTTATTCGCAAAGTGGGCTCCCCTCGCGGCGGTCGAGTCCCGCGCCGGGGATAAACCCCGGCGCTACCGGCAGCAAAACCCGCCAGAAGATCCGGGCACACCGAAACGTCCGATAACGCGGAGTTTACCTCAAGGAGAGCAAATCGCGATGCCGATAAGCCTGTTGATCCGCCGTAAAGCGGGTTGTGACGACCTTCCCCTGCCCCGATACATGAGCGAGGCGGCGGCGGGAATGGATGTATGCGCGGCCGTGGACAAGCCTCTCGTCCTGGAGCCGGGCGACATCAAACTCGTTCCGACGGGCCTGCAGGTGGCCGTCCCGACGGGATACGAAATCCAGGTCCGGCCGCGAAGCGGTCTGGCGCTGAAGCACGGACTGACGGTCGTCAACGCACCCGGCACGATCGACGCGGACTATCGCGGCGAGGTCGGCGTCATCGTCGGCAATATCGGCCGCCAGCCGTTTACAATCACGCGCGGCATGCGGATCGCCCAGTTGGTGGTGGCGGCCGTCGCGCGGGCCGACGTGCACGAAGTGGATGAACTGCCCGAAACCGGCCGCGGCGAAGGCGGCTTCGGGCACAGCGGCACCCATTAGCCCCTGCTCCTGGGCGCCGCATGCGAGGCGCCCGTGAAGCAGGCGAGTCGATCCCGAATCATTGCCGCCGTCGTCACGGCCTTCGTGGGGGCGTTCCTGGCGGTCAGCATCGCGTCGTTCGACCCGGCCGACCCGCCGAGCGATGCCGTCTACCCCCCCAACGACCCGGTCCGGAACTGGTGCAGCGGCGTCGGCGCTCACCTCGCCTACTACGTCCTCTCGGCCATCGGCGACGCCGCCTACCCGCTGCTCCTGTTCCTGATGACGGGCGCCCTGCTGTGGATCTCCAACACGACGCTCGAAGACAAGGTGTTCCGCATCATCGGCGCGGCGTCGCTCGTGCTGTCGGTCTCGGTCGCCTCGACCATGATCGCGGTCGAAGCCCGCCTGCCGGAAGGCAACGGCGGGGCGCTGGGTCTTGCCGTCTGGATGTACCTGGAGCCGCACTTCGGCGTCCTCGGCGTGGCGCTGCTGATCATTCCCGTGGCCCTGATAGGCCTGGTGCTCCTGACCGACACGTGGCTGATCATCCTGCCGGTCGCCGTCTTCAAATGGATTCGCGGCCGCGCGATGGCCCCGTACAAGCGAATGGCAACGGCGGCGATCGCGACCGCCGGCGCGGCGGGCGCGCGGATTGCCGACTACGCCGAGACCGCCGGGACCACCGACGCAGGCCCCCGTGTGCGCGTCCGCAAACAGCGCCGGCCCGAGTCGGACGACGGGGATGAGGACGAAGAGGAAACCGAGGACGGGCAAGCCTCCCGTCACACGGAGGCGGCCGACGCCGCCGGACCGCCGCTCCCGACGAACGTCATCATCCGCCACTCCCGCACGCGGCAGAAGGGCGCCGGGAGCGACCAGAAGGAGTTTGCCTTCACACCGCCGGCATCCACGCCGCGCAATCAGCAGTACCAGTTGCCGCCCGTGGACCTGCTGGAGGATCCGGAGTACGAGGAGGAGGGCGCCGACGAAGACCTCATCCGCGAGCAGGCGGAGATCCTCGCGGAAACGCTGAACGAGTTCGGCGTCTCGGCCAAGGT
Organism: uncultured Anaerolineales bacterium; assembly: GCA_964539385.1. Taxonomy (GTDB): domain Bacteria; phylum Planctomycetota; class Phycisphaerae; order FEN-1346; family FEN-1346; genus JAUVZF01. The sequence goes on from CAZIJC010000067.1 coordinate 3,769, forward strand.
GGTGGCCATCGAAACCGGGCCGGTCATCACGCAGTACGAATTGTCCCTGGCGCCGGGCGTCAAGGTCGGCAAAGTCATCGGTCTGTCGGACGACCTGGCCATTGCGTTGAAGGCGCCGAACGTGCGGATCGTCGCCCCCCTGCCCGGCAAAGACACCATCGGCGTCGAGGTGCCGAACACGCAGCGCCAAATCGTGCGCCTGAAAGAGATCGTGCTCGCCGCCAAGGGCGCCCCCAAGCGGCTGAGCCTGCCGCTCTTCCTCGGCAAGGATTCGAGCGGCAACCCGCTCGTCAAGGACCTCGGCGGCATGCCGCACCTGTTGATCGCCGGGACAACCGGCAGCGGCAAGAGCGTCTGCCTGAACGCCATCATCATGTCGCTGCTGCTGACGCGGACGCCGGACGACCTGCGTCTGGTGCTGATCGATCCGAAGATGGTGGAACTGTCGGTGTTCAAGCGGCTGCCGCACCTTCTGTGCCCCGTCGTCAACGACATGCGAAAGGCCGAGGCGATCCTCGGTTGGCTCGTGGACAAGATGGACGAGCGGTACCACAGCCTCTCGAAGGCGGGAGTGCGGAACATCGCCTCCTACAATCGCCTGCCGCCAGACAAACTCATCGAGCGGTTCCAGCCCGCCGGCCCCGAGGAAGAGGCCAAAATCGAGTTCCACATGCCGCACATCTGCGTCATCGTCGACGAACTGGCCGACCTCATGATGGTCGCCGCCAAGGAGGTTGAAGGTCACGTGACCCGCCTGAGCCAGAAATCGCGGGCCGTCGGCATCCACCTCGTCATGGCGACGCAGCGCCCCAGCGTGGACGTGCTGACGGGACTCATCAAGTCGAACCTGCCGGTGCGCGTCTCGTTCCAGGTCGCCACCCGCGTCGATTCCCGGACGATCCTCGACTCGATGGGCGCCGAGAAACTCCTCGGCGAGGGCGACATGCTCTTCGTCACGCCGGGCGCCCACAAGTTCGCGCGCGCCCAGGGCGCCTTCGTCAGCGACCAGGACATCCAGCAGGTGCTTGACTTCATCACCCAAAAGGCCGAGCCCGAGTTCCAGCGGGAACTCGTCCAACTGAAGGCCAAGGATAGCCGGGACGACGCCGCGGAGGACAGCCTTCTGGCCGTCGGCGCAGACGACGCGTTCTACAACGAGGCCATCGAGATCGTGCTCCAGTACCAGCGCGGCAGCGTGAGCCTCTTGCAGCGCCGGCTCGGTATCGGGTACGGCCGGGCCGCGAGGCTCATCGACCAGATGGCCGAGGACGGCATCGTCGGCGAATACAAAGGCAGCCAGGCTCGCGAGGTTCTCCTGACGCTCGAACAGTGGGAGGCCTTGAAACAGCGCCGCGGAGACGGCGAGGACCTCGACACCGACGACGTCGAAGCCTCCGACGAGGACCCCGAGGAAGAAGCGGAAGCGGAGGAAGAGCCGGACACGTAACCGAATCAGGCAGCGGCACGGCTTACCCCCCTTGAGCCGTGCCCGCCTCGGAGCCGCGTTCGCCCCCTACCGCGGCTCCACTTTTTGCGCGGGTGACGCTGTGAAGGCGCTTGCGCGGTGGGTCTCCGCGCATTGCGCGGTGGGTTTCCGCACATTGCGCGGCGGGTCTCCGCACCCGCCGCGCAACACGCACGAACCCGCGGGTGGCATGGCCACGCTTGCGTGGCCATGGACAGTGGGGCGCGGTGTCCAGTCTTGGGCACCGCGCTTCGTTGCGTCGCTCGCGGTGGGCAAGACTGCCCACCGCGCGGCGTCAGCACATGGCCACCCAACATCGGGTGGCCATGCCACCCCGCGCTTCGTATAATCAGCGCGAACCTTCACAGGAAGGAACCACCATGGAGATTCACGCCTTCGTGCTCGGGTCGATGCAGGTTTCGGCGTACGTCGTCACCGACGACGCCGAGACCATGATCGTGGACGGGCCGGAGGGGTCGGAGCGAATCGTCGCGTTCTGCCGTGAGCGCGGCCTCACGCCGCAACTGCTCGTCAACACGCACGGCCACGTCGACCACATCCAGGGCAACGGACTCTTGAAGGAGACGTGGCCGGAGATGGCGCTGGCCATCGGCGAGGCGGATGGGCCGATGCTGCGGAGCCCCACGCGGAACATGTCGATCCTGCTCGGAGCGTGGCTCAAGAGCCCGGAGGCCGACCTGCTCCTCGCAGGCGGCGACCGCGTGAGCGTCGGGTCGGCCACGTTCGAGATCCTGGCCACGCCGGGCCACACGCCGGGCGGCATCAGTCTCTACTCGTCCGAAGGTCCCGACGGGCGGCCGGTCGCCTTCACGGGCGACGCCCTGTTCGCCGGCGGCATCGGGCGGACCGACTTCCCCGGCGCAAACCACAAGACGCTCATCGAGTCGATCAAGACGCGGCTGCTGACGCTGCCGCCCGACACTGCCGTCTATCCCGGCCACGGCCCGGCCACAACGGTAGCGGAAGAGGCGGCGACGAATCCGTGGCTGTGAGGGCCGGCCCGGCAGAACATGACCCGCCGCTTCCGCGGCGGGCTCGAACAACGGCTGCGCGCTTCCGCGGCGGGCTCGAACAATCATTGTAAAAAGGGCCGCCGGCTCGGTTCCCCACGTGCCGAGCCGACGGCAAAGAAGCGCCGGAATGTCTTGCGGCTACGGCGAGGCCGCAAGCAACTCGTTCGACGCCACGTTTCTCGTGATGACGAAGTTATCGACGAGGGCCTTGGCCCCCCGAACCTGCACGCCCGCCCGGCCGCCCGCCAGCGGCTCGGACTCCGCCTGACCGCTGTCGGTCCAGACGACGTGCCAGCCGAGAGGCTCGTCCAGGTCGGTGCGCCACACCTTCCCCGCCACGCTGACGCCGGCGTCCACCCGCTGAACGCGGACCTTCAGCGTGTACCACCACCCTTCTGCGGGCGGAAGCACCAGGCGATGCTCCCGCGCGATGAGCGGCGCCCGCTCCGGCCCGTCCGACACGTACTGCTTGACGATCTGCAGGCGCTGCGGCGTCAGTTGCAGGACATACCCCGTGCGGTCGGCCCGGCGATAGGCAGCCGCCCCGACGGCAAAATCCCCCTCCGAGGACAGAACCTTCACGTCCATCCGGATCGTGTAATCGGCCCACTCGGCCTGGCCGCAGACAAACTCCGCACCGTCGCCCTGAGCCAGCGCCTTGCCGCCCGGCACACCAACAACCTTGAACTCGCCGCCCTTCACCCGGACAAGCGCCCAGTTCTCGGGCAGCGTGCCGAGGCCATAGTCGTCGAACTCGAGCGCGACGAGCGGCTCCGGCTCCGGAACCTTCGCCATGGCCAGTTCCGTACGGAACGCTTGCGACACGTACCTGGCCAGCCGCTCACCGCGCACCCGCCGGAACCGCTCGCCCGCGCCGCGGGCATCGCGCAGTTCGTACCGGTACAGGTAGCCGGCCGTAAACCAGTAGCGGTCGTTTTCGGCGGCAAGCGTCTCGTACTGCTGCATGGCGTCGGCCACGTTCTGGGCGCCGAGGGCAAGGTCGGCCCGCAGGATGTGTGCCATCGGACCGTCTGCGTGATCCTCGGCCTCCGAGAGCACCAGCGCCGCTTCGGAAGACCGCCCGAGCGACGCCAGGCACCACGCCTTCAACAAGGCCCCGGACCCGTCGCCCGGGAGCACCTCCAGGGCGCCCTGGTAATGCCCGTCCAGCAGCCTCTGCTTTGCGGCCGCGAGCGGACGCCCGCGATAGTCGCCCATGAGCGTACGCCCCTTGGGCTGAGTGTCGGCGCGGGCGCTGGGCAGGACCGTTGAAGCCAGCATCGGCCACGGCAATCCGGCGGCGGCCACCCCAAGCGCACGACCCCGGCGCCACACCTCGCCGAGCAAGAAGTCGACGTCCTGCAGTTGTCGGTATTCGCGCGGGCGCTCGGTGATGTAAGCGACGAGCAGGAGGTCCGCCACCTGCTCGGCCGACGGCTCCTGCCGCGCCAGTTCCTCGCTGACGGCCGCACGCGCCACCGGCGCCAAGTGCCGAAGTTGGTCCGCGCGGCGGAGGCCGTGGGCGGAGCGCACCAGGCGCTCGAGCGCGCCGCGCGGCTGGACCTCCTCCGGCAGGGCCGTCCAGACGCCCACCGCGACCAACACCAACGCCGCAGCCACCGCCGCCAGGGGCAACGTCACCCGCAGCCACCGCGAGTGACCGACGCGGGTGGCGATCGAGACCTTGAGTGGACGGCCCAGAAGCCCACGGACGCGGGCCCGCCGGAACAGCGACTCGGCCGCATCCGCCGACAGGTCGGTCCGGGTGCTTCCGGCCAGCCGCTCGAGCGATGCGGCGACGTCCTGGAGACGATCGGCGCGTGCGCGGCAGCCGGGACACTCGGCCAGATGCCGGCTCAGCCGTTGGGCGTCACCGCGAAGCGCGGTCCCGCGTTCCAGTTCGTACCACTCATGTGCGCAAGGGCATTTCATGGGTCACGCTTCCCCCCGCCATCCGCTCATTGGTTCTGTATTATCCACGCCCCGATTCGATTGGACGTGGCATCCTAACCGAAAGACATGCCCCTTGAGGCCGCCGGCCCTCCTGCCGGCCTCAAACCGTTATACGACTGCGTGGGCGTTTCGTCGGAACCAACTCAGAATTTTCCGTCCTTTCGGCCGTAGTGTTTTCGCAGGTAGTCCAGACCATAGTCCATGCGGCTGCGGGCGGTGGATTCGGGACATCCGACGATGGCGGCAATCTCGCGGTACGACAGTTCCTGCAGCGCCCTCAGGACCACCACCTCGCGATACGTGACCGGCAACTGCTGAAGGGCCCGGACCAGTTGCTGGAGTTCCTCGTGGGCTGCGGCCTCCTGCTCGGCGACGGCAGGGGCCGGCCCGAGCATCGACTCCGAAAGGCTGCGGAAATTGTCCGGCACCACCGCACGCTTCTTCTTCAGGAAGTCCGTCGCGAGGTTCCGGGCGATGGTGTAGAACCACGTGCTGAACCGTTTCGGATAGAGGTAGCGGTCGGCCTTCTGGAGAATCCGCAGGAACGCCTCCTGGGCAAGCGACTCGGCCTCGGCCTGTTTGCCGACCAGGCGGTACACGTAACTAATAATGGGGACCCGGTATCGGGCAAACAGGAGGTTGAAGGCGTCTTCATCGCGGCGGCGCTGGATGCGAAGCATGAGGTCTTCGTCGCTCGCCGTCCGGTCGTCCATCCGGGCCGCCTCGTGTTCTCTCCGGCGCCGCAGCGCCCTCTCGCATAATACGCCCGATTGCCTTCCCAGGCCACCATGAAGTGTCGCGACGACCGTTGGCGTCGGCCGGTGGAGGCCGCGCAAGCGGCCGTCACGTCACCTCATCGACCGGCAGGACGAAGGCCTTCACGCCTTCGGCCGCCAGAGTCTCCCTGAGTTTTCTGACGCCCGCGAGAAGCGATTCGGCCGTCGCATCATCGGCCGCCACGGCCAGGACGTTGTTCGCTTTAGGCCACACGTGCGTCAGCAGATGCGGACCGCTTGCGCCACCTTTTCCAAGCGTTTTCGTCCACTTCGTGTACGCCGTGGCGCCGGCGGCTTCGAGCACTTCCATGACTTCCTCGTCGACGGCTTCGTTGTAGGCAATCAGAACCAGCTTCACGGTTGTGTCCCTTCAGCGACGGCCTCGGCGCTTCACGCGCGTCCCGAAAACGCTGTAGAGCGTCGGCACGAGCACCAGGGTAACCAGTGTCGAAACGAGCAGCCCGCCCATGACGGTCAAGCCCAGCGGGTTCCAGATCTCCGAGCCCTGCCCCCTGCCCAAGGCCATCGGCATGAGGGCGACAACGGTGGTCAGGGCGGTCATCAGAACGGGGCGCAGGCGGGTTCTGCCGGCCCGCCGGACGGCCTCGGCAAGTTCCAGGCCGCGGGCGCGCAGGATGTTGATGTAGTCCACCAGCACGATGGCGTTGTTGACGACGATGCCAATGAGCATGAGAAGGCCCAGGAAGACCACAATGCTAACGTGGTGTCCGCCGAGAAACATCGCCCAGATGGCCCCCGTGAAGGCGAACGGCACCGAGAACATGACGACGAACGGATCGCGGAACGACTCGAACTGAGACGCCATAACCATGTAAACGAGGACCGCGCCGACGACCATCGCCAGAGTGAGCCAGAAGAACGACTCTCGCTGTTCCTCGGTCTGGCCTGCCATGACGACCTGGACTCCGGGTGGAATCTCCAACCTGGCGATGCCAGCCTCGATGTCGGCCACGACGTCGCCGAGCGACCGCTTGGCCACGTTGCCCGTGACGTTGACGATGCGTCCCTGGTCCTTGCGTTGGATTTCAACGGGGCCGTGTTCGAGGGCGATGTCGCCCAGGTTCTCGGCGCGGACGAGGCGTCCGGAGGGAAGCCGCACGGGCGTTGCGAGCACGTCGCGGATGTCGGCCCGGTCGGGCTCTCTGAGGCGTACGAAGATGTCGTACTCGTCGCCGCGAATGCGGTATTTGCTTGCCTCGCGGCCATAGAAGGAGGCGCGGACCGTGTCGCCGACGTCCCAGACGTTCAGGCCGAGCGACGAAGCGCGGTCGCGGTCGACGTTGAGCCACAGTTCGGGCCTCCCGCGTTCGCGTGAGACGCTGATGTCGACGGTGCCCGGCGTGTTGAGGGCGATCTGCTTGATGCGGGCGGCGAGTTGGTCGGTGACCTCCATGTCGTCGCCGATGATGTTGACGGTGAGCGGCTGCTCGCCGCCCAGGATGAGACTGTCCATCGCGTCGCTGGTCTCGATGCGGTATTTCTCGATGCCCAGGAGGCCGCGTGCGCCGTCGACACGCCGGCGAAGCGCCGCGGCGATCTCCTTCACGTGCCGCGAACGCCGGACCTTGGGCACCAACTTGGCCCCGAACGCCACGATGTGAGAACCTTCCTCGCCGAAGACGCTCGACATGCCCGTGTGGCTGACCCCGCAACGGGTGTATGTTGCGATTCGCTCGCCCTGTGGAATCTCATCCTCGACGATGCGGGCCAGTTCGGCCATGACGCGCGCCGACTCTTCCACCCGGGTACCCACCGTCAGGAAAACCGTGCCGCGCACCGTGGCCCGGTCCTCTTCGGGCATGAACTCGGTTCCGAGGAGCGGCACAAGGAACAGCGAGCCTGCGAACAGGAAGACGGCCGCCAGGATAACCGTCGCGCGGTGCCGCAGCGCCCACCCCAGCAGGTGCTCGTAGCCGCTTGCCAGCGTGTCAAAGGCGCGTTCGCTCAATGCAAACAGGGCGCCTCGCTCGCCGTGGCCGAACGTCGCGGTCTTCATCAGCGTCGCCGAGAGCATGGGCGTCAGCGTGATGGCCGAGAAGAGGGAGGCGAACAGTGTCACGCTCACGACGACGGCGAATTCCGTGAAGATGATCCCCGTAATGCCCTTGACGAAAAGAATGGGGAAGAAGATGCAGACGGTCGTCAGTGTCGAGGCGGTGATGGCCATCGCGACTTCGGCCGAACCGTAGACCGCCCCTTCCCTGGGGCGCTCCCCCTCTTCGCGGTGCCGCGCAACGTTCTCGAGGATTACGATGGCGTTATCCACGACCATGCCGACCGCTATGATCATCCCGAACAGCGTCATGAAGTTGATGGTGTAGTCCAGAAAGTAGGCAATGATGACCGCCAGGATCAGGGAGAAGGGGATCGTGAACCCGATCACCAACGTCGCCCGCCACTGGCGCAGGAACACCAGGACCACCACCATAGCCAGCGTGCCGCCCACGAGCAGCGTCTGCGAGAGATCCAGGATGGCCCGCTCGATATCCTCGGAGGAGTCCATGATGTTGGCGAATTGAACGTCCGGCGGCAGGCGGCTTTTCAATTCCGCCAGACGCTTGCGGACCTTGCGGGCCACCTGGACGGTGTTGGCCTCCGACTCTTTCTGGATGAGCAGGATGGCGCCGCGCCCCCCGTTGACGGTGACGTACCGCTGGACCTCTTGGAATCCGTCCGCAACCGTGCCCACGTCCGAGAGGCGGATAATCGAGCCGTTCCTCGCGGCCAGAACGATCTGCCGCATCGGCGCCACGTCCTCGAACTCGCCCGGCACGCGGACGAGGTAGTCGGTCAGGCCCATCTTGACGTTGCCCGCGGGCGTATCTTCGTTCTCGCGGGCAACGGCGCGGACGACGTCCTGGGGCGTCAGGCCGTAGGCCGCCAGCCGTTCGCGGTCCACGTCCACGTTGACCTGGCGATGCAGCGGAACGATGGCCGACGCCGACGCCACGCCGGGCAGCCTCTTGAGCGGATCGGCCACGTCGTCTTCCAGGATGTCCTCCAGTTGCGGGTAACTCTGCTGCGCCGTGAAGCCGTAAACCATGATCGGGAAGCGGGACACGTCGAACTTGACGACTCGCGGCTCCTCGATCTCGTCGGGCAGGCGCATCTTGGCGAAGCCGACCATATCCCGAACCTCGTTGGATCGGGTATCCAGGTCCGTCTCCCACTCGAACGTCAGCGTGATCAGCGACATCCCTTCCTTGGAGGTGGAGGTGATGTGCTTGAGTTCCGGCACGGTGCTCAGGTAACCTTCGAGGACCTCGGTGACCTTCGTTTCGACGTCCTCCGGTGCGGCCCCCTCGTACATGGTGATGACGCTGATGGACGGCAGGTCCATCTCCGGCATCATATCGACGGGCATCTGCCAGAGGCATACCCCGCCGACCATCAAGGCCGCGAAGAACACCATCAGCGTGGTCACCGGCCGGTTGACCGAGAACTCCGGGAGGTTCATCGCTGATCCCCCTCGACCAGTTCGACGTTATCCCCGTCCTGTAGCATGTGCTGGCCCCGGATAACCACCAGGTCGCCCGGCCGCAGGCCCTCGAGCACCTCGTGTCGCTCGCCCTCCGAGAGGCCCAGCCGCAGGACGCGGCGGTGTGCCTTGGAACCGTTGACGACGTAGACGCAGATTTCCTCGCCACGGTGCAGGAGTGCGGCGTCGGGAACGATCGGCACGTTCTCGCGCCGCCGCAGCCGCAGCCGGATGCGGGCGAACATTCCGGGCTTCAGCCGATGGGCGGGATTCGGCGTGCGGATTTGGACCTCGGCCGTCCGCGTCTGGGGGTCCACCTCGGGAAAAACCTTGCTGACCACGCCATCGAACTTCTCGCCGGGATAGGCATCCACGGTGATGCGGGCGGCGGTCTTCCCGGAAACCAGGGCCGCAACGTGGCGCTCGCTGACGCCTCCTGTAATCTCGACGGCGTCGATCTGGACGATGCGGACCAGCGGCGTGGTGGTGCCGACCATGTTTCCCTCGTCCACGTATTTCTTGCTGACGATGCCGCCCATGGGGGCCTCAATCGTTGCCTCCTGGAGGTTGACCTTGGCCTGGTGGATGGCGGCCACTGCCTGCGCGACGCCCGCCTTGGCCTGGGCGAGGGTGGCTATGGCGTGCTCGTACTCCGTGACGGCCAGGTCGCGCTGCTTTTCGGTGCCCGACCCGTCCTTGAAGAGGTTCTCCATGCGGACCTTTTCGCGCCCGCGGTCCTTAACGCTTACCATCGCAACCTCGACGGCGGCCCGCGCCACCTCGACGGCGGCCTCGGCCTGGGCAACCCGCGCCGCCAGGTCCTCGTGCTCGAGGACGGCCACGACCTGACCTTCTTTGACGACGGTTCCTTCGTCCACGGGGGCGCCGTCGTCGAGCGCCAGGCGCTGGAGTCGTCCGGTGATCTTGGGGGTCAGTTCCACGCAACTGGTCGCCTCGATCTCCCCCGTCAGCGTGACGGCCTGTTCAACGTCGCCCAGGCGCACGGCGACGGCACGGGCGCGGAGCACTCTGGCGGCCGCGTCCTCGGCCGGCACTTCCCGCTGCTTCTGGACATACTGGACGCCGACATAAGCGCCGTAACCAAGCGCCCCCAAGAGGCCAACCGTCGCCAGGAATCTCAGGATGCGTTTCATGGCATCGTTTCTCCTTCAGGCTTCGGCCCCGCGTCCGCAGCCTGCTTCCCGGCGTTCGGGTTATCGCCCCCGGGTAGCGGAGCGGCCGGAACCGCGAACTGCTCCACGCGAGCCGGGCGGGCCGGACTCTCCGTCGGCACCCCGTAGTCACCCGCCTTCGGCCCGAGCACCCCCATGGCCCGTTGAAGTTCCAGCCGCACCATGGTGTGGTCGTAGACGGCCTGGTAATACAAACCGCGTGCCCGCGTCAGGGCGGCCCGGGCGTCGGTGACCTCCACTTCGGTGTTGATTCCCTCCCGGTAGCCGACCTCGGCCAGTCGCAGGCCTTCCGTGGCCCGCTCCAGGTTCAGGCGCTGCGACTGGACAAACTCCTCGGCATCGTACAGGCTGAGGATCGCCTGCTGAATCTCCAGAAGGGCCTGCTCCTGGGCATCGACCAGTTCGATCTCCCGCTGCTCCAGCGCCGCGCGCTCCTGGATGACGCGCCCCTCGCGGCTGAGGCCGTCGAAAAGCGGCCAGTCGAGGACCGCGCCGGCCACCCACTGGTCTCCCCAGTGGTCGGCCGTGGTGAAATGCGGATCCGGGCGGGCCCACTGCTGCGTGAACGAGAGGTCCACGTTCGGCCAGTAGCGGCTCCTGGCGACGCGAAGCGCCTCTTGCTGCAACCGGACGGCCAGTTCGGCCTGGTACAGGTCCGGCCGGTTCACGTAGGCGAGCCGCACGGCCTCTTGCCGGTCGGGTGTGACGGTCTCGTGGGTCAGTTTGTCACGGAGTTCCACGTTGCTTTGCTGCGAGACGCCCACCGCCTTGAACAGGCGCGTCTTGGCCAGGTGTACGCGGTTGCGCTGCTGGATCATCTCGGCCCGGAAGTTCGAGACGTCCACGCGGGCCCTGAGGATGTCGAACTCCGAGGCCACGCCCCCGCGGCGCTTGCGCTCGACGTCTTTCAGTTGAACCTCGGCCGACCGCACGGCGTCCTCAAAGACCGTGTACAGGTGCTGCGCCAGGAGGGCGTCGAAATAGGCCTGGGCGACCTCGTAAATGGTCTGCTGAACCTGGCCCCGGACCACCTCGTCGGCCAGGGCCGCAAAGACCCGCGCGGCCCGCATCGCCGCACTGATCGCCCCGCCCCGGAACAGGGGCTGGCGCACCTCCAGGCCCACCGAGTAGTTGTTAATGAAGCCGAGCGAGACGCTGCGCCCTCCCACGTCCAGGCTCGAAACCTCGTCCAGGCGGGTGTAGGTGCCGATGGCCGAGATTTTCGGCAGCGCCTCGGAATAGGACTCCACGATACGCCCGCGACCGATCTCCTTCTCCTGGATCGCCGCCCGGAGGGGTTTGTTGTACGCCATCGCCAGTTTCAGCGCATCCTCGAGGGTCAGGTCGCCCTTCAAGAGCGGCTCGGCCTCCTTTTCGTTCGCCTGTCGGCGTTGCCACGCGGCATACGCCGCCGCCCTGGACGCCGCAACCTCACGGTGGATCCCCGCCTGGCCGATGCACCCGGCGACAACCAGGAGGCATCCCAGTGCCGGGGCGACAAGGGCCCGCCGGCACAGCCACGTCCGCGCCGCGTCTCCCGCCAACCGTTTCATCGATGAGACCCCCTGCTCCAACGTCCCCCGGAATCGAGGACTGGTTGTCTATGCGTGCGCCGGGCCGACGCGAATCCGGCCGATGAAGGCATCCTTGATCTTCTCGATCCGCACGTCCAGCGGCTCGGTCGGTTCGCGCCGCGACCAGTAGGCGACGAAGGCGTTGATGATTCCCTCGAAGCACATCGTCAGGTAAAACGGGTCCAACGTGTCGAAGGACCCGTCCTTCACGCCCCGGTCAAAGATGCCGGTGACCGCCTCGACGTACCGGTCGTACAGGCCCACGCAGCCTCTGGGCAGCGCGCGGGCGGGGTCGATGCGGCTGCCGGGAGAGGTCTCGAAGAAAACACGGAAGAAACCGCGGTGGGCGTCGAAGTACTTCAAGCGAAGTTCGATCAGCGCCCCGATGGCCTCCTGGGGCCGGTCGCGAGTCAGCACCTGCCGCTCAAACACGTCCTGAAAATCCTCGGCGATCTTCCGGATCACCTCGGCGTACATCTCTTCCTTGCTCTTGAAGAAGTTATAAAGGGTGCCGACGGCAAACTCGGCCTCCTGGGCGATCTCCTCGACCGTGGCGCCGTGATAGCCCTTGCGGACGAAGACCCGCTCGGCGGCCTCCAGCATCTCGCGGCGGTGGGCCTGGCGTTCCCTTTCCTTGCGACTCAGTTTGCGGGCGACTTCATCCGACATTCATCTGCTCCTCGCCAGACGGCGAGCCCACGCTCACGGGCTATCGCACTTATTCGACTCGTGAGCACAGGCTCTATCCAGTGAACCGCTACTCATTATCGGCCGTTTCGAGGGCCCCGTCAAGGCAAAAAACAGGGTATTTGTCACGCCAAGGCGATCAGGGCACACCTTGGCGGCAAAGGCAGAACCTCACACCCGATTGACGGCAACGTCTCGGCGCACTGAGGCACTGGAGGCGCAAAACCCCGGCGCGCCAAGATCGGGAGGTAACGTTGACGGGGCAACACGTGAAAGGCGTGGCGTCAGAAACTGAAGTTCAGGGCCGTAAACAGGAAGTCCCGCGGCTTGCGGTCGGCGTACGCCTGGCCCGGGAAGAAGCGGCCGTACCGGATCGACCACGACAGGTCGCTCAGGATTCGCCACTCGACGAACACGTCGATCTCCTGGCCGACGTCGCCGGAGGTATCGACCGCGCGAAAGTCGCTGATGGGGCCGTCCTTGTCGGTCTTGAACAGCCAGTAGTAATCCCCGCCGACGTCGATGCGTCCGGCCTTCGTCTTTTTCTCGTACGGCGTGAACCGCCCCCCCACCCGCAGGAACTGAAGGTTCGTGAAACGGGCGCCCAGCGCCAGGCCCGAGTTCACGTAGCCGAAGCCCTGGTAGGCGTCGTCGTCGGTCCCCATGGTGTTGCCGAGGAAGGCGGTGGTGGCTCGCCCGCGGTCGCCGTCGCCGGAGGCGTAGCCGTACTCGCCCGTGAAGACGGGCCTGAGGGGGTGGTCCATGTAGTAGTCGACTTCGGCATCGAACGCGAAGGCGCGGATCGGCTCGTCGGCGTCCTGCTGGCCGTTGGCCACGCTCCGCCCTTTCTCCCAGACGGCCTCGACCTCGTACCGCAGGTTCGACGCCAAACTCCCCCGGTCGCCGACCCCGTAGTACTGCGAGTCGTACCGGTAGTCCTGGAACCGCGTGACGGGCTTCTCCTCGGACCAGTCGCGCTGCAGGACGAAGAAGACGTACGGCTCGTGGCGCTCCAGGGCGGTCAGCCGCAGTTCGCCGCCGTAAAAAGTGCGGCGGCTGCGCGTGAAGCCGGGCACGCTGCGGTCGATGTTGTCCTCGCTCTCGATCGACCGCCCGGCGAAGCCCGTAAACGCGAAATCCTTCGCGTCGATCTCAAACAGGCCCGCGTCCAGGATCTTGCCCAGCGCGATGCCGCGCCCCACCTCGATGTACTGCCGCCCGGCGCGCCCGATGACCTGCACCGGCCACTTCTGACCCCAATACTTCTTGGCGGCGGCCGTCAGGTTCAACTCGTAGTAGCCGATCTCCAGATTCGGCCCCCCCAGATCGTGCTGACGGAACCCCTGGGCATCGCCTGCGGCAAAATCGACGTAGTCCAGCCGCATCCGAGCGAAGATGCGATGGACCTCGCCGGCGTAGATTTGCGTCCACAGCCGCAGGTCCTGACGCGTCAGGTGGGCATGGCCGCCGTCGATGTCATCATAGTACGTGTAGGAGGGGACGTAGAACCCGCCCCATTCGATGAGGGCCTCCTGTTCGGGAGGCACTTCACGCTGCAGACGCTCCCGGATGTCACGTTCCAGAAAGAGCGTCCGCTGAAAAACCTCTTCCGGACGAGGCTGGGCCGGCGACGATGCCGCAAGAACCCCCACCGCCATGATCGCTACGAACAGCCCTGTCAGACGCTTCATGCAGATTCCTCGCCTCGGCCGTCGCCGGCACGCACCTTAGCGGCATCGGCGTCCGTTCGTCAACAAGAAACGGACGCCGAACCCACAACGGCTTGCGCAGGATTCGCCGCGAGGCTTTGGATAGAGACTTCCAGCCCTGCGGCGCCGCTCTCGCTGTTCTTATCGTGCGAGCGGGGCCGCGGTGTTCACTGATTTCCGACGACGGCGCCCGGACGGCGGCAGGAGACGGCCCCGTTTGATCGCCAAAGTGGACCTGCCCGCTGTTTTCTCGGATAGGCCGGCTCCACGCTGAGGCCGGCTTAGCGTTGTAGCACCAAGCCCTTTCCCGAGCGTGGTTGATATGGCGGGTGGCATGGCCACGCTTGCGTGGCCATGGGCTTGGTCCCGCTTCATGGCCACCTAACGGCAGGTTGCCATGCCCCCGGGCGTTTGGGCAAATCGGGTTTTGAAACAGCCTCAAGCCCTTTCCCGAGCGTGGTTGATATGGTGCCGAAGGAGGGACTCGAACCCTCACGAGGTTAACCCCCACGGGATTTTGAATCCCGCGCGTCTGCCAATTCCGCCACTTCGGCAACCATTTTGGGCCTCACCTCGGCTATCTTAACCACCCGGCATGGCCCTTTCAACGCTTTTCGCGCCAAGGCCCCGTACCGGGTGTGGCCACGAATTTCTGGCATGGGACGATTTCCTGCGGCTTGGCCGTAGCGTCCGTACGGACGCATCCAGCACCGCCGTCGCGGCTGACCGACCGCAGTTCATTAGAATGCCGCGCGGCCGGCAGGACAGGATACGGCAAGCGTGCACGGATTCCCCGGAGCGATACGCCTCCGTATGGACAGGCATAAAACCGGTGGCCCGCAATCTTGTAACTCCTTGCGTCGCAACGGCTTGGGAGAAAATGGGCCTCCCCACCACCATTTGCTTCTCGCTCGTTTTGTGCTATACTAGGATACGATGGTTGTACCTGGGGAGGTCTGCTGGGGAGATAGCCCTCCTGAAGTATCACGCTTTGCGTTGGCGTATGCGTCCGGAGACCCACCGTGCGACGTGGCCAAGTGACGCTGTAGGCCTGGGCGTCGCCGAGGCGCACGGGGTCGCGGCAGGCAGGCCCTTGCTGTTGAGGGGAGAAGCAGAGGTCGCTGAGAACTACGAGTACGGCTTTTTTAAGGAGCCGACGATGAAAACCCACACAAGTCTCATTCTCTGTGCTGCTGTCTTGGCCGTCCTCGGCCTTGCCTGGATGACACCGGCGCAGGCCGACTTGGTGGCGTATTACGATTTCGACGAGGCCTTGGGCGCCACCACGTTTGCCGATTCCGTGGGCACGTACGACGGCACCGTTCTGGATCCGCGCAATACTGGTGCCGGCCTGGGGGCCGAGGGACAATTCGGCAACGCCATCCAACTCACCGCCGATCCCAAGGTCGGTAGCCGTGGCGTCGTGCCGAGCGCATTGATCAGCGACAACGACCTCGGCGGGGCCAACGCCCGCACGTTCTCGATGTGGTTCAACACCCCGGACTGGAACTCCGGCACCGACCCAGGCATCCAGTTGATCAGTTATGGATGCGATGGCCCTTGGGACCCCGGAGCCGTCTTCATGCTCACCCTGCAGCAATGGGACGGCCAAAGTCGCATCACCCCGATGGTCATCGACAGGGGGCATTGGGGCGACAACACCAGCGTCGGGGCCTTGGACACATGGAACCACATCGTCGTCGCCTACGACGCCGCCTCGAACTTCTCGACGATGCGTATCTACGTGAACGGCGTAGATTTAGCGGCCCCCGTCAAGGTTGACGGAAGTGACCCGGTCCTGAATACAAACGTCCGGGATCTTGGCATCGGAGGCACTGCGGATGGTGGTTGGACCAACTACGACGGCAGGATCGACGACCTCGGCGTCTGGAACGAGGCCCTCAACGCCGGCAAGGCCATCTCCATGTATAACATCCTGTCACCCAACGGCGGCACGCTCGACGATTACACCGTGGACAAAATGAACACACTGTTCCAGGCCTATGACACCGGCACGTCGCAGGCCGTCACCTCCGATGCCGGAATCCTGGGGTGGGAAAAGTTCACCGGCGCCAGCGGCACGCCCGGCGAGGTGACCTACAGCGGAGGCGTTTACTCGGTCTTCTTCGACAATACCTCCGGTGTACGGACCCCCGCGAGCGTCTGGGACGCCGACACCGGCACCCCCGGTGCCCAGGACGGCGACGGCTTCTGGCGCAACGGCGAATTCGACTGGTGGGACGAGTCGGCCAACGTCGCCTGGGACGATACGAAAAAGTCCGTCGCCGTCTTCGGCGCCGCGAGCGCCACCGCTGACCCCACCGTGGCGGTCGACACCGTCGTCATCGCGGGCGGCATCGTGTTCAATGATGCAAGCGGCTACACCTACACGCTGACCGGCGGCTCGATTACACTCGAGGGCGGCGCGACCGTCGAGGCCAACGTCGACGCACGCATCGAGTCGGCCATCGACGGCACCGCAGGATTGACCAAGGCCGGCACGGGGACGCTGGAGGTGACCGGCGCCAACACCTACACCGGTGGAGTCGCCGTGACGGGCGGCACGCTGGTGGGAGACACCGGGAGCATCCTCGGCGACGTCACCCTCTCGAACGGCAGCAACGTCACCTTCAACCAGGGATCCGACGACGTGTACGCCGGCAAAATCACAGGCGACGGCTCTTTCGCCAAGACCGGCGCGGGGACGCTGGCGCTGACCTTCGAGGGGGAGCACGCCTACACCGGCGACGCCACGGTCAGTGGCGGCACGCTGCGGGTTGCCGAGAGTTGCTGGCTGCCCTGGGGCTCTACCGTGACGGTGGAGGCCGGCGGCACGCTCGGCGGCACCGGCAGGACCGCGGCGATTGACCTTTTGCGAGGCGGGACGCTCGCCCCCGGCGAGAGCGCCGGAACGCTTTATGCCGACGGCAACGTCGCCTTGGGCGCCGGCGCAGCCTACGAGTGGGAGGTGGACGATCTCGACGGCACGGCCGGGATCGATTGGGACCTGCTGGACATCAATGGGTGTCACCTTACCGTCTCGGCCACATCGGGGGACCCGTTTGGCATCAAGGTCATCTCGCTGGACCCGCTCGGGGACCCGGGCGCGGCCGCCGGCACGCTCGAGGCGGGCGATTCGTTCGAGATCGTCGCCGAGGCCGCCGGGATCGACGGCTTCAGCGCCGAGGCGTTCACCATCGACACCAGTGCGTTCCTGAACCCCATGGGAAGCCTGGAGTTTGTCGTGGCCGCGCGGACCGGC
Source organism: uncultured Anaerolineales bacterium (assembly GCA_964539385.1). GTDB lineage: Bacteria > Planctomycetota > Phycisphaerae > FEN-1346 > FEN-1346 > JAUVZF01. Next base: position 20,921 of record CAZIJC010000067.1, read on the forward strand.
AGCCTTTACCTGGACGTCCTCGCCCCGCCGCTCTGGGACGCCGACACCGGCGCCGCCGACGCTCAGGACGGCGACGGCACGTGGAGCGACGGCGGCGGGAACTGGTGGAACGGGCCGGGCAACGTCGCCTGGGACAATACGAAGGCGGACGTCGCCACCTTCGGCGCCGCAAACGCCGGCGCCGACCTCACCGTCACGGTCGATGCCGTCACCGCGGGCGGCATCGTGTTCAATGATGCCAACGGCTACAGGTACACACTGACCGGCGGGACGATTACCCTCGAGGGCGCCCCGACCATCGAGGCCAACGTAGCCGCCACGCACGTGATCGCCTCCGACGTTGTGTTGGCCGACGCGCTCGATATCGACGTGGCCGAACTCGGCACGCTCGTCTTCGAGGGCCTGCTCGATAACAGCGCGGGTCAAACCATCACCAAGACGGGCGACGGCACGCTGGTCATCAACGGGCCGCAGGACCATGCGCCCGCAACCGTCTTTGAGATACTGGGCGGCACGGTGGACCTGAACACCGCGGCCGGCGGCGCCGGGACAGCCAACCTGTCGGTCCTCGTCGATGACGCCGTGCTCCATTTTGGGTGCAACCAGTATCTGGATACGCTCACACTCCAGAACGGGGCACTGGTCCGCTTCACCGGCGCGAACGTCGTGGTCCTGAACCACCTCGTCATGAACGGCCTTGATTTGGGTGGCGTGACCCTCACGCCCGAACCGGCCACGCTCGCGCTCGTGGCCGCAGGCCTCGCTGCGCTGGTGGTGCGGAAGCGCAAGACCTGAGACTCCGACGCAAGATGCGTCACCGGTCATTTGTCACCGGTCACTTGTGCCGGTCGCCCTTTGCGCCTTGGCGGCTTTGCGTGAGGCCGTGTTGCCGTTCAATCCGAAATCCGCAATCGTCTTTGTGCCCACTCCCGATTCCCGGAATCCGCTCGCTTGCGCTCGCGGCTCGTCCGTTTCCTATTCCCCATTCCCTGTTCCCTGTTCCCTGCCGTTTTGTTAGAACTCTAACAAAATCCTCGCCCCCCCCCGGATTTTGTTAGAACTCTAACAACTTTTCGGCCCCTGCGCGGCCGCGCGCG
>CAZIJC010000068.1:0-21695 GCA_964539385.1 uncultured Anaerolineales bacterium
GGGCCGTCTGGAACGTCTTCCGCCAGAACTGGGTCAACCCGTCCTACGGCGGCGGCCCCAGGCAGCCGGGCTGCTGGTACACCTTCTCCATCGGCAACGTGGATTTCTTCATGCTCGACTGCCGCTACTACCGGACACTGAAGAGCAATCCGCCGACCATGCTCGGCCCGGCCGGGAAGGCGTGGCTCAAGGGCGCGCTTCGAGACTCGAAAGGCGCCTTCAAGGTTCTCGCCTCCTCCGTGCCGTGGGCCTACGGCGCGAAGCCCGGCTCGAAAGACCCGTGGCAGGGCTACAAGGAGGAACGCGAGGAGATCTTCTCGTTCCTGGCCGCCCGCAAGATCGACGGCGTCCTTCTCATCTCCGCCGACCGCCACCGCAGCGACCTGTGGAAGATCGAGCGGCCCGACGGCTACGCCCTGTACGAGTTCGAGAGCAGCAAACTCACCAACATCCACACCCACGGCGTCATGAAGGGGTGCCTCTACGGCTACAACAAGACGTGCTCGTTCGGCCTCCTGTCGTTCGACACCACCAAGAGGGACCCCGAGGTCACGTACCGCATCGGCACCATCGACAACAAAATCGTCCACACGTTCACGCTGAAGAAGAGCCAGTTGACGCATTCCCGCTGAACCGTGCCTTCAATGAGAGGGACGTCGCGATGGAGAAAGCCACGCAACTAAGTATCGCCATGGGAAACGCGCCGGGCCAGTTGGGCCGCCTGTGCCGCGTCCTGGCCCAGGCCGGCGTCAATATCCGGGGAATTTCGATCTCCGACGCCGCCGACCTCTCGATTATCCGGATTCTCGTCAGCGATCCTGCGGCGGCCGAGAACGCCCTGCGCGAGGCCGGCATCAGTTGCGTGACACAGGATGTCCTGGTTCTCGAACTCGACCACCGGCCCGGCGCCCTTGAGGAGGTGGCCGTCCGGCTCGGCGAGGTCGGCATCAACGTGCACTACGTGTACGGGGCCGCCGACGGCGCCGAGGGCAAGGCCGTCCTCGTCCTCTCGGTGAGCGATACGGACCTGGCCCGCCAGACGCTCGGCGAGTTATGACTCCCCACCCACCATCGTCCAAGCCGCCGCGACTCTCCGGCCCGGGCAAGTGGCCGGCAGAGGACCTCGCACGGCTGCTTCAGGCTTACGCGTCCGTCCCCTCGCCCGAGGTCAAGGTCGGCCCGGCCATCGGCGTCGACGCCGCCGTCGTCCGCATGGGCAACGCCGACCTGGTCGTTGCGACCGACCCCGTCACCTTCGCCACCGACCAGATCGGATGGTACGCCGTCACGGTGAACGCGAACGACGTGGCGGTCTGCGGCGCAACGCCCCGCTTCTTCCTCGCCGCCGCCCTCCTGCCGGTCGATGCGGGTCCCGAGACGGCCGAGGCCATCTTTGCCGGCCTGGCCGACGCCTGCAAGGCGATGGACGTCCTGCTGGTGGGCGGCCACACGGAGCGCACGGCGGGTCTGGACCGGCCTATCGTCTGCGGCACCATGCTGGGCGACCTGGAAGGACGGCAGCCCCTGACGAGCGCGGCAGCCGAACCGGGAGACGCGGCGATCCTCACGAAAGGCGCCGCCATCGAAGCGACGGCGCTCGTTGCCCGCGAGCGCGGCGACCAACTGGCCGAGACGGTGGAGGCGCAGGTGCTCGCGCGGGCGCGGAACTTCCTGTTCGACCCCGGTATCAACGTTGTGGAAGATGCTCGCATCGCCCGAGATGCCGGTGCTCACGCCCTCCACGACGTGACCGAAGGCGGCGTCGTGACGGGCCTGTGGGAGATGGCCCGCGCGTCGGGCCTTGGCATGGAGGTCGATGCCGACCGCATCACCGTCCGCGACGAGACCCGCCTGCTGTGCGACGCCGTGGGCATCGACCCGCTCGAAGCCATCGGCAGCGGGGCGCTGGTCGCGGCGGCGCCGCCCGACGGCGCCGAGGCCGTGCTTGCGGCCCTGGCGTCGGCCGAAATCGAAGCGGCGGTCGTCGCCACGTTCGGGGCGCAGGGCGGCCCGTGCCGCATCACGCGCGGCGGCCGCACGGCGCCGCTCGTTCCGCCCGACGCCGACGCCATCGCGGCGCTGCAGGAGTGAACATCGAGGGTGGCCATGCCGGCCGACCGAGTTAGCCGCCGGGCTTGCCCGGCGCGTTTCTCGAAAGGGGCTGAGATGACACAAGACGCGTTGACCCGGAGACGCTTCATGGCAACCGCTGCCGGCAGCGTCATCGGCGCGCTGGGCGCGTCGCGTTTCGGCGCGGTCGGCCTGAGCGCGGCGCCGGGCGCGAGCGGTGGGGGCAGGCCCCTGCGGCCGAACATCCTCCTCATCATGGCCGACGACATGGGGTTCTCGGACATCGGGTGCTACGGCGGCGAGATCGCCACGCCGAACCTCGACCGCCTGGCGGCCGGCGGCCTGCGGTTCGCCCAGTTCTACAACACCGCCCGATGCTGCCCCACGCGGGCCTCGCTCCTGACCGGCCTGTACCAGCACCAGGCGGGCATCGGACACATGGTCGGCAACAAGGGCATCCCGCCGTACCAGGGTTACCTGAACGAGCGATGCGTGACGATTGCCGAGGCGCTTGGACCCGCCGGCTACCACACCCTGATGTCGGGCAAGTGGCACGTCGGCGAGAACCATCCGCACTGGCCGTGCGACCGCGGCTTCGACAAGTACTACGGCCTGATAAGCGGCGGCTCGAACTACTGGCGTCTGGACCCCGGGCGCAAGTTCGCCCGCGACAACGAACCGGCCAAGCCCGAAGGCGAGAACTTCTACATGACCGACGCCTTCAGCAACCAGGCCGTCGCGATGCTCGAAGAGGTCGGCCGCGACGACCGAAAACCGTTCTTCCTGTACGTGGCCTACACGTCGCCGCACTGGCCGCTTCACGCGCATCCCGAGGACATCGCCAAGTACAAGGGCAAGTACCTCGGCGGCTGGGACGCCCTCCGCAAAGAGCGGCACGCCCGCATGATCCGGATGGGCATCGTCGATGGGAAATGGCCGCTCACGCCGCGCGACCGGCACGCCCCGGCGTGGGAAGGCGTCAAAGACCAGGCGATGCGCGACCTGAAGATGGCCGTCTACGCCGCACAGATCGACCGCATGGATCAGGGCGTCGGCCGCATCCTGGCGAAGGTCAAGGAACTCGGCAAGCAACAGAACACCCTCGTCCTGTTCCTGGCGGATAACGGCGGGTGCGCCGAGGAGATCAACCGCGGCAAGAAGGGCGTGCCGCCGGGGCCCGCCGACTCGTTCCTGAGTTACGGCCTGCCGTGGGCCAACGCGTCGAATACGCCGTTCCGCCTGTACAAACACTGGGTGCACGAGGGCGGCATCGCAACGCCGCTCGTCGCGTACTGGCCCGCCGTCATCCGGAAGGGCGGCGCGATCACCCGCGAGGTCGGCCACCTTATCGACATCATGGCCACCTGCTGCGACGTGGCCGGCGCCGAGTATCCCGCGACCCATAAAGGCAAAGCCATCACGCCGTGCGAGGGCAAGAGTCTGCTGCCGATCCTCCAGACCGGCCGCCGCCAGGGACACGAGGCCATCTACTGGGAGCACGAGGGCAACCGGGCCGTCCGCATGGGCAAGTGGAAACTCGTCTCACGCCACCCCGGCAACTGGGAACTCTACGACATGCAGGCCGACCGCACGGAACTCAGGGACCTCGCCGCCAAGCATCCCGACGTCGCCCGGAAGATGACGGCCATGTATGAGGCCTGGGCCAAGCGCTGCGGCGTCGTTCCGTGGAGCACGTTCGCCAGAAAGAAGAAGAAGGCATGAGAACGCACCAGACGGCCGCGTTTGCCCTCACCGTGCTGGTTGCGGCGACCGCCGCGCTCGGCGCCGAGACGGTTCCCGATTGGCGCAACATCCGCAACGGCCGCGAGATGCCGAGCGAAGGCTACGCCGACCAGCCGTACATCCTTTCCATGCGCGGCGACGTGTGGCTGTGTGTCATGACCACCGGTAAGGGCGCCGAGGGCGAGGTGGGCCAGCACATCGTCTCGACCATCAGCAAGGACTTCGGCAAGACGTGGTCGCCGCTGGTTGACATCGAACCGGCCGACGGCCCCGCGGCGTCGTGGGCCGTCCCGTACGTCAATGCCGAAGGCCGCGTGTACGTCTTCTACACCTACAACGGCGACCGGGTCGGCACCCTCAAGGGCAAACCGATCCGGGCCGACACGCTCGGGTGGTACTGCTACCGGACCTCCGCCGACGGCGGCAAGACGTGGTCCGACAAGCGCTACCGCCTGCCGGTGCGGGCCACCGCCTGCGACATGGCGAACGATTGGGGCGGCGAGGTCCGGATGTTTTGGGGCATCGCCAAGCCCGTCCGTGTCGGCAACGACATCCTGCTGCCCTTTACAAAACTCGGCAAGTACATGCTCGGCGAGGGAGAGGGCTGGCTCTTCCACGGCAAGAACTTTCTGTACGCGCGGAACCCGGGCGACGTGCAATGGACGCTCCTGCCGCAAGGCGATCGCGGCATCCGGTCGCCCGAGTTCGGTTCGGTTCAGGAGGAGCACGTCGTCGCGCCGGTCGGGACCGGCCGGCTCGTCTGCCTTTTCCGCACGACCACCGGTTACGTCGGCGTCTCGCGCAGCCTCGACGGCGGTCGCACGTGGTCCGGGCCCGAGCGCCTGACGCAGGCGCCCGGCGGCCGCCCCATCAAGAACCCCCGGGCAAATGTCAAGGTCTGGCGGGCGTCGAACGGCCGGTTCCTCCTCTGGTATCACAACCACAGCGGGCACGACTATGAGGGCCGCAACCCGGCATGGCTCGCCGCCGGCATCGAGAAGGACGGCCGCATCCTCTGGTCGCAGCCCGAGATCGTCCTGTACGACCCCGACCCGAAGACCCGCATCTCGTACCCCGATTTCGTGGAGGATAACAGCCGGTTCTACCTCACCGAGACGCAAAAGACGGTGGCCCGCGTCCACGAAATCGACCGGACATTTCTGTACGCCCTGTGGTCCCAGTTCGAGAACCGGTCGGCGGCGTACACAGGCCTGGTCCTCGACCTGCGGGCCGACAAGTGCGGTACCGGCGCGACGGCGAAGTTGCCGGTCCTGCCCGACGTGTCGGGCAGCGCGGGATTCTCGGTGGGGCTGTGGGTCCGGTTCGACGACTTGGCCGCCGGGCAGACGATAGTGGATTCGCGGGCGGCGCGCGGCAAAGGCATCTGCATCGAGACGACCGGCAAGGGCACGATCCGCCTGTCGATGAGCGACGGTAAGACGCGCGCGAAGGCCGACTGCGACCTGGGCATCCTCACGCCCGGCGTCTGGCACCACGTGGTGATCATCGTGGACGGCGGGCCGAAGATCGTTACGTTCGTCGTGGACGGCGTCCTGTGCGACGGCGGGGAGACGCGGCAATACGGGTGGAGCCGATTCCCGGCGTCGCTCGGCGACGTTAACGGCAACCACGACATCTCCCTCGGGCTGAGCCTGCACGGCCGTCTCGGCGGGTTGCGCATCTACAATCGGCACCTCCGCACGTCGGAGGCCGTCGGAAATTTCCGGGCAGGACAAAACCAGTAGGAACCATCGGAAAGGAGACCGATCATGTTGATCCGACGATTCGCACGTTTTACGAGCCTCGTGACGGCCATGGCAGCCGTGGCCGTCCTCCTGAGCGGCTGCGGCGGCTCAACGGGAGCCCGGCAGCCCGCCGACGCGACGCGTCCCCTGCGCGACGCGCCGCTCGACGACGACCCGCTTACCTCGACGCGCACCGAGTGGTTCCGCCAAGGCAAGTTCGGCATGTTCATCCACTGGGGCGTCTATGCGGTGCCGGCCGGCGTGTACAAGGGGAAGGAAGTCGGCGGCATCGGCGAGTGGATCATGGACCGTGGCAAGATCCCCATACCCGAGTACGAGACGTTCGCCAAGCAGTTCAACCCCACCAGGTTCAACGCCACCGAGTGGGTCCGCATCGCCAAGGACGCCGGCATGACCTACATGGTCATCACGTCGAAGCACCACGACGGCTTTTGCATGTGGCCGTCGCAGTTCACCGAGTACGACATTGCCGACGCCACCCCGTTTACGCGCGACCCACTGAAGGAACTCGCCCAGGCCTGCCGCGAGGCCGGCGTCAAACTCTGCTTCTACCACTCCATCATGGACTGGCACCATCCGGACGCCAAGGCGCTCGGCTTCCCCACGTACCGCGAGCACCTGAAGGCACAGGTCAAGGAGCTCATCACCCGCTACGGGCCGCTCGGCATCCTGTGGTTCGACGGCGAGTGGATCGGCGAGTGGGACCAAGCCAAGGGCGCCGACCTCTACCAGTTCTGCCGCACCCTCCAGCCCAGCCTCATCGTCAACAACCGCGTCGGCAAACGCAAGACCAACGACGGCGACTACGAGACGCCCGAACAGAACATCCCCGCAGGGGCCATCCAGGGACGACTCTGGGAAACCTGTATGACCATGAACAACACCTGGGGCTTCAAGACGAATGACCATAACTGGAAACCCACGAGCGACTTGGTGCGCAAACTCATCGACATCGCCTCCAAGGGCGGCAACTTCCTCCTCAACGTCGGACCCACCGCCGAAGGCCTCATCCCCGAACCCAGCATCACACGCCTCAAGGCCGTCGGGCGATGGCTTAAGCATAACGGCCAGGCCATCTACGGCACGACCGCCAGCCCCTGGACCAAGCACCCCTTCGACGGGCGGTGCACCGTCAGGGGCAACACCCTCTACGTGCACGTCTTCAATTGGGAGGGGCCGGTCCGACTGGTCGGCGTCAAGGGCGAGATGGTGAAGGCCGAGCCGGTGGATGCGCGCCTGGGGGCGACCAAGTACGAGGTCGCGAACGACGAGGGCGGCCAGACGCTCACGCTGCACCCGCCCGAAACCCCGGACCTTATCGCTACCGTCATCGCCGTCCATTTCAAGGACAAGCCGCAGGTTGAGCAATCGGTGGCCTTCGGCCTGCCCGTCAAGCAGGCGCCCGAGGGGAGCATCGTCCTCGTGGCCCGCGACGCCACCGTCCACGGCGAGAAGGCCAAGTACGAGTCGGGCAACGGGAAGGACAACATCGGGTTCTGGACCAACGCCGACGACTGGGTTTCCTGGGCCGCCAACGTCACCAAGCCCGGCACGTTCGCCGTCGAAATCACGTACGCGGCGGCCACGGGCTCCGGAGGCAGCGAGTACGTGGTGGCCGTCGGTGACCAGCAGGTGGCCGGCAAGATTGCCGCCACCGGGTCATGGACCGCTTTCAAGGCCGAGACGCTCGGCAAGGTCACGATCGAGAAGGCCGGCAAGATCACGGTCTCGGTCACGCCCAAGACCAAGCCCGGCCTGGCCGTCATGAACCTGAAATCGCTCATCCTGAAACCGGCGAAGGAGTGAGAGGCATGTGGCGGTGGCCGGCGCTTATGCTTCTTGGCTCAATGTGTGCGCTGGCCGCCCAGGCGCCGGCCGCTCAGCCCGAGCAGTACGGCATCCTGACGCCGGCGCCTTCGCCGGAGCCGCGCATCGTCGGCGCCCGCATCTTCGGCGTGCGGCCGGGCAGCCCGTTTCTGTTCACGATTCCCGCCACGGGCGAGCGGCCGATGACGTTCGCGGCAAAGGGGCTGCCAGCCGGTCTGGCGCTCGATGCCAAAACCGGACGCATCACCGGACGCCTCTCGAAGCGCGGCGAGTACACGGTCACCCTCATCGCGACGAGCGCGGCAGGGACGTGCCGGCGCCGCCTGCGGATCGTGGCCGGCGACCGGATCGCCCTGACACCGCCCATGGGATGGAACAGTTGGAACTGCTGGGGCCCGGCCATCGACGAGGAGAAGATCCGCGACGCCGCCGACGCCATGGTCCACTCCGGCCTGGCCTGCCACGGATGGACCTACATCAATATCGACGACGGGTGGCAGGGCCGGCGCCTGCCACCCGAGTACGCCCTCCATGCCAAGGACCGGTTCCCCGACATGAAGGCCCTCGCCGCCTGCGTCCACGGCCTGGGGCTGAAACTCGGCATCTACTCCACGCCCTGGAAGACCTCCTACGCCGGGTACACGGGCGGCTCGGCCGACCTGGACGACGGCCGCGTCACGAAGAAGGCCCACGCCTTCGGGGCCGTCTCGTTCGAGGACGCCGACGCCCGCCGGTTTGCGGCGTGGGGCATCGATTACCTCAAGTACGACTGGAAGCCGAACGACGTCCTGCACGCCCGGCGGATGGCCGACGCCCTCCGCGCCGCCGGCCGCGACATCGTCTTCAGCCTCTCCAACACCGCCCCGTTCGAGTTGGCGCGCGAGTGGCCGCGCCTGGCCAACTGCTGGCGTACCACGGGCGACCTGGCGGACACGTGGGCAAGCGTCTCGGGCGTCGGATTCTCGCAAGACCGCTGGCGCCCGTTCGCCGGACCCGGACACTGGAACGACCCCGACATGCTCGTCATCGGCCAGGTGGGGTGGGGCCCGTCGCTTCGGCCGACCGCGCTGACGCCGAACGAGCAGGTCACGCACATCAGCCTGTGGTGCCTTCTGGCGGCCCCGCTCCTGTTGGGCTGCGACCTGGAAGACCTTGATGATTTCACGCTGAACCTCTTGACGAACGACGAGGTGCTGGCGGTGAACCAGGACCCCCTCGGCCGCCAAGCCGCCCGCGCGGCAGTGGACGGCCCGCTCGAGGTCTGGGCGAAGGACACCGAGGACGGGTCCAAGGCGGTCGGCCTCTTCAACCGCGACTCCCGGCCGCGAACCGTCACGGTGCGCTGGTCGGACCTCGGCATCGCCGGCCCGCACGCCGTCCGGGATCTCTGGCGGCAGAAGACCCTCGGCGTGTTCGACGGTCGGTTCAGTGCCCGCGTTCTCGTGCACGGCGTCGTCCTGGTGAGGATTGCGCCGCGGAAGCAGGCCGGGGCCGAGCCCCGGCAATTGCCTGTGGCTCGAACAGCGCCGAGCGAGTAAACTGGCCGGCGATGCCGTTCGAGTTTTGCGCGGTGGGTGTCTCCATCCACCGCGCGACAGCGTTCGAGCCCGCCGCACGATGCCGTTCGAGCCCGACGCGCGCTGCCGTTCGAGCCCGACGCGCGCTGCCGTTCGAGCCCGACGCGGGAGCGTCGGGTTATCATCCCTCACCTTCGCACCCAAACAAGGAGCGAGTTCATGATTCGCCTCGCCTTCAGCACCAACGCCTACACCAAACACACGCTGACCGAGGCGTGCGACGGCATCGCGGCCGCCGGCTACAAGGCGGTCGAGGTCCTGGCCGACCATCCGCACGCCTATCCGCCGACGTATTCGGAGCACGAGGCCCGGCGTCTGCGCGAGCGTCTGGAGTCGATCGGCCTGGAGGTGGTTGCCGTCAACGCCAACACGGCGATGGCGTACTTCACGCCGCTGCCGGAGCAACTGACGTTCGAGCCGAGCCTCATCTCGCCCGTCGCCGAGCACCGGCAGGACCGCCTCGACATCTTCCGGGGGGCGATGACTCTCGCCAATATCCTGGGCGCGCCCGTCGTAACGATTACGGGCGGCCAGCCGCTCTCCAGCGAGGCCGACGAGGTGTACCGCGAGCGGCTGCTGGAGGGCCTGGAGGCGGTCGTGAAGGCGGCCGACCTGGCGGGTGTGGACCTGGCCTTCGAGCCGGAGCCGGGACAGTTCATCGAGACCACGGCCGACCTGAAGGCGATCCTGGACGCGGTGGACCATCCGCGACTCGGGGCGAACCTCGACGTCGGTCACGCCTGGTGCGCGGGTGACGATCCGGCCGAGGCCGCACGCACGCTCGGGCCGCACCTCAAGCACCTGCATCTGGAGGACATCAAGAACCGGGTGCACTTCCACCTGATTCCCGGCGAGGGCGGCGAGATCAACTTCCCGGCGATCCGAGAGGCGCTCCAGGAGATCGGCTACTCCGGCGCCGCCGCCGTCGAACTCTACACCTACCCGGACGAACCCGACCGCGCCGCGACAGAGGCCTTCAGCGCCCTGTCGCCGCTCTTCCCGGACTGACGATGTGCGAGGTCAATGGGGGTGGCATGGCCACGCTTGCGTGGCCATGGGCTCCGGTTGCACGTGCCGCCATGGCCACCCGGCCTGTTCTCGGTTACTCGCCCGGCTCGGCGGTGGTGATGCGGTCGCGGCCGCCGTCCTTGGCGTCGTACATGGCTTGATCGACGCGGCGGATGAGCGCCTCGGGGCTTTCGTCTTCCTGATAGTCGGCCACGCCGACCGACAGGCTGGTGGTGATCTCCTGGTTGTCGGCCGTAGTGGGCCGTTCGCGCACGCGTTTGCGCAGTCGCACGGCAAGCCGCTCGGCGTGAGCGGCGGAGGTGCCCGGCAGGACGACGAGGAACTCATCGCCTCCCCATCGCCCGGGCACATCGACGGTTCGGACGGTTTCCAGAAGTACGGCGGCGAAGTTCTGGAGCACGGCGTCGCCGGCGGCGTGTCCGAAACGGTCGTTGATGTCCTTGAGTTGGTCCACGTCGACCATCAGGACCGACAAGGGCGACCCGTAGCGCCGGGCCCGGTCGGTTTCGCGGCTCAGGGCTTCCTCCAGGCCGCGACGGTTCGCGAGGTTCGTCAACGGGTCGGTTTTGGCGCGGTGTTCCATTTCGCGGTACAGTTCGACGTTGTAGATGCTGGCGCCGATGAGTTCGGCGATCATCTCGATGACGGGCAGGTCGGTCGCTTCGTCGAAGCGCGTGCCGTCCGTCTTGTCGGCCAGGTTCAGCACGCCGCGCACCCGGCCGCCGCCTTTCAGGGGCACGATGATGCAGGACGAGGTGGCATAGCGGTCCTTGAACTCGCGCTCCAGAACCACGTTGGCGGCCCGCTGGTACTCGTCGAAATCGCCGATCAGCAGCAGTTCGCCCGTACGGACGGCAACGGCCGTGGGACTGTGCGGGTTGGACGGAAGGTCCACGCGTTCGGCAATCGGCAGTTTCGGCGAGTTGGCCTGGAGCATGAGCCGGTCGCCGGCCGCATCGTACAGGTAGAGGCTCGCGCGTGTGGCGTCAACGAGGGCGGGCAGTTGCTGGACGCAGACGGCGGCGATCTGGTCGAGGTCCAGGGAATTGATCCGGCGTGAGAGGCTGGCCACCTCGTGGATTCGCCGAAGGGCCTGATCGAGGTTGCGGCGCTGCCAGGCGAGGGCGCCGGTCGTCTGTTCGGTTTCCGCGAGGCGAGCCGACAGGCGGCTGTTTTGTTCGGCCAGTTGCTCGGCCCGCCGGCCGAGGTTCTCGACGGCGGCCGTCCGTTCGATGTTGCGCGCCCATCCAGCCAGGCGGCGCCCGAGGATGGCGCGTGTGACAGGCGTGACGAGAACGTCGTAGGCCTCGCCGATCACCGCAGGGTCCAGGCGCTCCAGGCTCTCTGCGGTTCCGGCCCAGACGCAGCGTGCGGCGTGGGTGCGGAGCAGATCGGCCCGCGGGCCTTTGTCCTCCACGGCCGCCTCGGCATCGACCAGAATCAGAGTGGCCCCGCGCGACGCGATTGTCTTGGGCCGGAGCGTGCGGACCGTCTCAAGGCGGAACCCGGCAGGGGCGGTGGCGGCGTCCCAGGCCCGGCGCAGGGCGGCGTCGGCGGTGGCGAGGAGCAGGACCACATCGCTCCCGGATTCCGAAAGGGGCGTGTCCGGAGAGTCAGGCTCAGCCTTCTCGGGATGCTTGCCCATGGCGCCGGCAGTGTAACCGGCGCGCTGGGCCTCGTCCACCGAAAACAGGGCGGGATTCGGCACTCCAGGGCTAATACTACAACGCTATGTTCCGCGCGGCGGCCTTCCCAGGCCGCCGCCAACGCAGTTTATGCCTGTTCCTGGTGGCCTGGGAAGGCCACCAGGCGGACAAAAAGGCGAAGTAGCGTTGTAGGATTAGCCGGGATTCCATCGGGCGCCGATCTCTTCGTCACTCACTTCGCCCTGCGGCGTGGTAGACGGACGCTTGGGGGCATTCCTGTACCACTGCCCCCCGCTCCCGTAAACTTTCTTCATGCCCTCCGTAAACTTCTCGTGACTGAACCACTCGACGTGGCCGTCCATGCAGGAGACGAAGCCGCCGCCGTGGTGCCGGTTCGTGAGAGCAAACTTGCTGAAGTTGGGTGTCATGTAGCCCGCGCTAAAGTTAGAGGGCTCCGGTTCCGGTTTCACGCCGCTCGACTGTTCGATGAACAGGAAGTCAACCGGATCGAAGTCGGAGATATTGCGCGAGCGCACCTGGGTAACCGGGTCCGCAGACCACACATAGGCATCTATGTCCTTGGACTCTATGCCGCCCCCGTACGTAATGCTTCCGTTAATGACGTAAGAGGTCGGGGGCTTGCCCTCGTCGTTCATCAGGGCCGACGTGGCGCGAGACATTCCTCTGCCCACGTCGACGGGGCAGTACAGGATGTCCTCCGTGCCGATGTACTTGTGGCTGACGAGAATGCCGGTTTTGAAATCCGGCTTCCGTGCCGCGTTCAGTCCGTACAGCCAGTTGCTGGCGCTGCCCCTGATGTTCTGTTTGGCGTACAAGGGGAAACTGCCTTGGTGTTCCGCGCAGTAGGCACGGACGACCATGGCCAGTTGCGACAGATGGTTCTGGCACTCCACCTCCGCCACCCCGAGGATCGCGCCGCCAACGACCGGGAAGAGCAACGCCGCCAGCACACCGATGATCGAGACCACCACCAACACTTCAACCAGCGTAAACGCGGAACGTTGGCGTTTCACGACTCGCCTCCTCACCTGTGCCGGCCCCGCAGCCTGCCGGCCGCGCACACCCTGCTCCGCTTCCATTATACACGCATACCAAGTGTCCGGTAAATGAAATGTGAGCCGCACATGCCCCGCGGGCGTGGCAACGATTTCTGGCATGGACGATTTCCTGTGGCTTGGCCGTAGCGCCGGGGTTTATCCCCGGCGCATCCTGGGCGGCGCCGCCCCCTCGGCCGCACGCCGCACCGACTCGTCTTTCGCATCTGCCGCCACCTTCTCCAGGGCGCGTGCGGCGAGGTTGCCCAGGAGGACGACCTTCGTCAGGGGCCAACCTCTTCGAGCAGCGCCCTCACTTCTCGCTGGAGCGTCGCGAGGTTTGTCTCCAGGATGCCCCAGACAACCTCGTCGGACACGATGGCGTAACCGTGAACGAGGATGTTTCGGAAGGCGATGATGCGCTTCGGGTCGGTGATGGCGTCGGCGAGGCCGCGGTCGAGTCTGAGCATCTGATTCAACGCTTCACCGATGACCTCGAACTGCCGCTCACACCGGACTTCAGCAACGGATCCGCCACGTAATCGGCCAGCGTCTTGCCGGAGGTGAACTGCGAGAGCAACCGGCAGGCCTTCTGGATGTCGTAGAGGTATTTCTTGCACTCAGGCCGCATACAGGACCTCCCGTGTGGCCTCGATGTCGGCCAGAAAGTACGGGTTGCTGATGGAACCTATTTCGGCCAGGTCCACCGGCCGGTTGAACAGCCGCCCAAGGGCGTCGAGCAGAGCGAAGTAGCAATCCGCGTGCTCGGCCGGTGACATCGCCTGGAACGCAACCAGAAAATCCAGGTCGCTCTCGGCAGCACGAAAGTCCTCGGCGACCGCAGACCCGAATAGTTCCAGCCGCTTCACACGGCACTCGCCGCACAGAACAGCCAGTTCACCACGTTTGGATTCGACCAGGGCTATCATTGTCATCGTTCCCGAAAGCGCCGCCGACCCGCTTAAGGATAACTCTGCCTCGCTGTGCGTTCCAGCGATAATCCCGGGTTGATGCGGTTGGCGCCACCACTCGCCGCGGCGAGCCGCAGGCCGACACGGCCACTCCGCACTCCGAAATCCGCACGGATGCGGCTACGCCTCCAGCGAGAAGTCCCAGCCCTTTCGATACGGGCGGCGGATGTACTTGTCGGCCTCCGGGCAGTTGGTGGCCTTCAGGTTCCGGCCGTCCCACTGGAGTTTCTTGCCGGTCCGGACGGCCACGTTTCCGAGCAGGACGACTTCCGTCAGCGGTCCGCCGAAGTCGGTGAAGTTCGACCCGGCGGGCTTGCCGCCACGAACCGCCTCCAGCCACTCCTTCTTGTGACCCGGCGACCGCGGGATGAACGGATCGGGCAGTTTCGCCTCCTTCATCTTCGCCTCGGGAATGATGTGCGGGCTGGCCGCATCGTTGACCAGGATCTTGCCCTTCTCGCCGACGAACATCGACCCGTTTCGCGGAAACTTGCGATCCTTCTCGAGCTGGGCCGGACGTGGCGGCAACTTCCCGCCGTCCCACCACTTCACCGTGACGGGCGGCAGGTGCGCCCCGCGCGCGGGGAACTGGTACGTCACGATCGAGGCGTTCGGGCCCGTCTCCTGGGAGTTGCCTTCCTCGACGGCTTCGACCGTCTCCGGGTGGCCCAGCGTCAGCGCCCAGAACGCCGAGTCCCAGAAGTGGCAGCCCATGTCGCCGAGCGCCCCCGTGCCGAAGTCCCACCAGCCCCGCCACTGAAACGGATGCAGATGTTTGTGGTAATCGCGGTACGGGGCCGGCCCGAGCCACAGGTCCCAATCCAGGTTCTTCGGCACGGGCTCTTTGGGCGGCCGCTTCTTGATGCCCTGCGGCCAGATGGGGCGGTTCGTGAAGATGTGGACCTCGCGGACCTTGCCGATGACGCCCGCACGGACCCACTCCACCAGGCCCCTCAGCCCCGGGTTGGCGTGGTTCTCGTTGTCCATCTGGGTGGCCACCTGGTACTTGGCGGCCGCCAGGCCCATCTGACGGGCCTCCCACACCGAGTGGGCCATCGGCTTCTCGGTATCGACGCCCAAGCCGAGTTTCATCGCGAGCATTGAGGCGGGGAAATGCGTGTGATCGGGCGTCGAGACCATGACGGCGTCCAGGTCCTTGTGCCTTTCGGTCAGCATCTTGCGGAAATCGACATACGTCTTCGCCCCCGGATGGTCGCCCGCGGACTTCGACAGGCGGTCGCGGTCCACGTCGCACAAGGCAACGATGGTGTTCGCACCCAGCGGGTCATTGCCCATCCGCTTGAACCAGTTCCGGTTGCCCCCGCCCATGCCGCCCACGCCGATGATGCCGAGGTTCACCTTGTAGTTCGCCCGGTACGTCGCCGCCAGGCCCGGCGGCAAGATCGTCAAGGCAGCGCCTGCGGCAACGGCGCGCTTCAGAAACGTGCGGCGAGTTACGCGATGGCTCACGATACACCTCCGTTGGCAGACGTGCTCCAGGTTCCAGCCGTAGGGTGGGTGCTATGCACCCACGCGGCGTCTAGCAAACGCCCAGCCCACAGATTGAACCACCGCCCCCACCCCCGGTTTTGCCGAATCACGAGGCTACCCTCCGCGGCAGACGGCCAAGGGCGTGTCGCCGGAGATCCGGTCGTTGCCCCTTGCGCCGCAAAGCATTAACATGCCCATCGTGACAGCCGCGCACATCCTCCGCCCGGGCCGGAACCGGAAGAAGCCGAGGAGATGGTGTGTCCGCGGGACTCCTGTCCCCCGGATTGCTTACGAGCCGGGGCGCCCGCCACGATGGTTCTCATCGCGGGCCGGCCTCACGTTGTCATGGCGGTTGCCCGCTTCGAGCGCATCAAGCACCATCTGTCGGAAGAACAGGGGAGGCTTTTGCTGAAGGAACTTGCGTGCCAACTCGCGCCCGGACACGGGATCGAGTTCGAGGGCCCGACACGCGATTTGGGCCCTGAACTGCGGATCGGTCACCTTGCCCAGAAGTTCATCCAACTCGCTGATGGTACGGGCGTGTTGAATCCTCCGCTCGAGATCCGCTTCGGAGAGTCCCCCAGAGGAGCGGGCTGATGGTGACGAGGGGGTGACCGGCGTGCTGCGCCCGTTCCGCTGCGGGGGCGCCGTGAAGCCGCCCCGGCCCCCCATAGAGAGAAGCAAGAGCAATGCCGCGGCCGCGGCCAGCGAGAGGCCGACCGTCGCCGGTCGTCCCCAGACGCGCGACCCCGCCGCCAGCGCCAGACCGACAACCAGGAACAGCGAGATCGAAGGCCCAACGGAGAAGTCCAATCTATCAGCAAAAAGAAGCCCCAATACGGTCGCGCCAAGGCCGAAGGCCCAGCCGATGAGCAGCCTGGTTCCGTCCCGCCGCGAGAAGACGGCCGAGAAGACCGCCGGCACGATCAGGAACGCAAAGGTCAGAAGGACGCCGGCGATGCGGGTGACCCAGGCAATCACGAGGCCGGCCAGCCCGTACCACACGATGTCCCACGCCACGATGTTCATCCCGCTTTCGGCCGCCTTGGCGTAATCCTGGAAGATATGGCTGAACGGTCGACGGAAGAGCCAGAACCCGGCGGCCGCAACCGCAAAGATAGCGCCGCTTGCCGCAATGTCCTTCCACGTCACCCAAAGGATGCTGCCTGCCAGCATGCCGTGGACGTGGATGTGCCCCCCCGGCGCCAAACCCACAAGGAACAAAACCGCAGCGGCGGCGACGACGTAGGAGATGCCAATGATCGCCTCGAGCGGAATCTGCCGGACCCTGCTCCGTGCGAATGCGTAGAACGCTGCCGCCACAAGTACAATTCCGACTCCGCACCCGTAGCCGGCCCAGGAATCAAGATGCACGCCGAATGCCAGGTGGCCGACGACCATCCCCACAACCACGGTCTGGGCCATCGCGATATCGATGAAGACAATCTCGCGCTTCAGAACGTAGATGCCGAGGTATGCCAGAACCGCCAACATCAGCATGCACGCCAGCAGCGGCAGTCCGAACAAGGCCAAAAAGTGCTCCATGGGTCGCGTTCCTACAGATTCGTGGCTCGATCAGGCCGTGCTGCGCGCAGGCACATCGCCAGCAGGAATGCCCCGCCCAGCGAGAGAATGAGCGTGGGCCCGTAGGGCAGGCCCCAATACCACGAGCCGGTACACCCCACCGCACACGCGCCGAACCCCACGCCCCAGCCGATGGCTACGGCCCGTCCCCAGCGCCGGCTGAACATGGCCGCAATGGTCGCCGGAATCATCAGAAAGGCATAGGCGAGAAGCACACCGGCAATCGGGACAATCAGGATGGTGATGATGCCCTGCGTCGTAAACAGCAGGAAGTCCCATCGCCGCTCCCTTGCCAAGGTTCCCTGGGCCAATGCGATGAACTTATGCCGGTAGACGTAGTGGAAGAGAAGGAGGACGGCATACACCCCCGCCGTCACCGCGACGAGCGGCCAACTGACCCACGCCATGGCGCCGGCCAGGGTCTTGTTCACGTAGGCTTCCCCGCCGGAGAGTTTGTCGCCCACCAGGAGCGATGCAAGCAGTGCCGCCGCGTAGAGCGTCCCGATGACGGCCTCCCGCGGAATGAGCGGGGTTTTCGGCTTGATCACGGCCAACAGGCCGGCCCCTGCCAGGACCATCGCGGTCGACACCAGGTAGGATCCCGGCGTGGCATACTGGACGCCGAGCGCCAGCCCCACCAGCGCGCCCAGGGCGGCCAGTTGGTCCAACACCAGGTCCGAGAAGATCAGCGTCCGCCGGACGATGTGCAGACCGATATAGGTGTGCAGGACCAGGACGACGGCCAGCAGGCTGAGTTGCAGGACGAGGAAATGCAGGCTTTCGGACATGGCGCTCTCCAACGGCGCGCATCGGCGTGGCTATGCTTTCGGGGCCCCCAGGCTTACGGTTTCTCCTCGCCCTTGGCCAGAATCCCGGCCTTCTCTGCCGCGGCAAGGAGGCGTTCGATCCAAAGGTCCACCATCGCGAAGTAGTCGGTGGCCTCCGGGGCGCCACCCACGTAGATGGGCACGATCACCGGCTCGGCCCCCACCCGGGAGGCGACCATCCGGATCTTCTGTTCGTCGAAGTAGTTGGCGGCCAGGATGATGCGGATGTGCCGCTCCTTCATCATGGTCACGAGTTCGTTCACGTGCTTCGGCGACGGGGGGATGCCGGGCTTCGGCTCCACCGTTCCCGCCTCTTCAAGACCGAATAGTTTTAAGAAGTAGACCCAGTTCTTGTGGTAAGTAACGAAGGCCGTGCCCCAAAGCGGGCGCATCCTGTTCAACCACCCTCCCGCATAGGCTGCGAGGGGCTTGCCCCGAAGATTGTGGCTCCGGAGGAAGGGGATGAGCGTACCGTTGCCGGCCATCCGGCACAAGGTCTCCCCACCGAGCAACTGGGGCAGATCTTTCCCGAAAAGGCGCTCGTCGATCTTGGCGAGCAGCCTCTCGAGGTTGGCCCGATAGAACGTCTCTCCCTGCGGGTCGTTGCGGATCAAGCCGCTGGCGATGTTTTGAGCGACGGTCTTCATGTTCACCGGGCTGCACGTGAGGTGCGGGTTGCCGTAGATGTGGACACCCCCTTCAGCCCGCGACAGTTTGCCCGGCTTCTCCAGCAGCGCGATGCCCTGGGACACGGACACGTATCCCGGCTGTCCGCTGCGGACATGCGTGTTGCCGGACTTGTCAATGACCGTCGGCAGCCACATCTCCAGGTCCAGGCCGGTGCTGAGCAGGACCTCGGCCCGGGCGACCATGTCCACGAACGAGGGTTTGGGCCGGATGAAGTGCGCATCCTGGTCGCCGCGCACGATGGCCTGCACCGAGACGCGGTCGCCCCCGATGGTCCGGGCGACGTCGGCGTAGTCCGGCAGTGTGGCCACCACCCGGAGTTTCGCCGACTCCGGCTCGGCAGGCCGTACTTCGCCGGCGGCGAGGGCCACGATGGCGACCGAGGCAAGGATCGTCGTAAAGGGTTTCGGAAATCTCATGGCAATTCCTCGCATCAATAACGGTCGTGTTTATGCGGCCCGGCCACGAAGATGATCTGGAACATCCCTGCGTCGCAGGGCTCTTCCATCCCCTGGCCGTCCGCGTGGTTGTACTCCAGGCGATACTTCACAAACGGACTCTGGTGCCACGTCAGATACGGACCCACCTGCCAGCGATACGGACTGGACGCATCGTACGCCAGTGGCGTTACGCCAGACCCGGCGAGAGCGTACGACTTGCTATCGGGCTGAAAGTAGTCGAATCGCATTCCCAGGTCGAGTTTGCGCGAGACCTTCGTCTGCACGTAACTGTAGGCGCCCCAAGCAGTTAGGCTGTCTTCGCCGGAGCCGTCCGGGGCCACCAGATCGCGGTCCAGAACGTACAGTTCGCTGCGCCACTCGACGTTGCGATACCGCATCCGCTCGGTCGGCTCCCAGCGGAGCGTGCAGTCCAGGCCGTAGACCCGCGTCCCCAGGGTGTTGTAAACGTGGTCGGCGCCGACCAGCCAGTCATCGCTCCAGCCGAACAGGCCGGTGGCGCCCACCTCCAGGTAGGTGTCCTTGGAGAGATCGCGGAAGTTCTTGTAGTGGACCAGGACGGAGGGCGTCCCGTGGGTGTTCCCGTCGAACAGCCGGTCGTTGTCCCCCTCAGTCACCTGGAGGACCACCTCCTGCGACGCGCCCCAGAGGGTGGGAAGGGTGGCCTCCAGCGACACGCCGGTCTGGTTCAACCCGCCGTCGCCGAAGATCTCCCTCAGCGCCAGCGGGAAGTCCACCTGGTCCAGGGCGTGTTTGTGCCAGCGATTGACCACCCCGAACTGCTGGCGGAACTTCCCGAACGTCAGGTTCACCCCCTCCACGACGCCGAACCGGGTCATGTAGGCCTCGCCCAACTTGGCCCAGTCCTCCGTCACCGGTATGGCCGCCTTGAACTTGCTGTAAGGATCCAGGTACGATTCAAGATGAATATCCAGGACCCGAAAATCGAAGTCGGACCGCCGGCGCGTGTCTTCCTGGTGCTGGTACAGGCCGATGATGTCGCCGGCGATGCTGATCTCCGGGTTCAGCGCCTGGAGGCTCAACCACCCTGCCTCGAACTTCCCTTCCTTCTTCTTCAGTTCCTCCGCCGCTTCCCCGGCTTTTTCTTTGGCCATGCGGCGGAGGGCGGCCAGTTCCGACTCCTCCGACCCGGCGGGGGTTGCCTTGGCCTTACGCAACTGCTGGATTTGTTCCTTCAGGACGGCGATCTCGGCCTCGTAATCCTCACGTTGCTGTTCGACCTGATGGCGCAACTCCGCGATGGCCGCCTTCACGGCGGTCATCTCATCCGGCGGCGGCACGCCCGCGTCGGCCAAGACGGACGCTCCACACAGGCAAGACAAAGCCAGCGCTGCGCAATGGATCACACGATTCATGGTACTCGTCCTCCAAACAAGAAGTCACGGAGAGGTCCCTCAGAAAATGTGGGGGAGTACCGCTCACCGGTCTCCCAGAACCCTCATGGCCTCGAATGCGAGAAGGCAGATGGGAATCCTAGATAACCGGCAGAGTCGGAGGACCACGCGCGCCGGTCGGAGACCAGAACGCGGATTGTACGGCCGGACGGCCCAATGAACGAAGGCGCTCCGGCGCCTCGTCGATGCAAAGCACCAGACCCACCGGGACGCCGCAGGCCGCGTGAAACGCGGCAAGGAAGGCACAGATCGGGCAAGGCCCATCGCCGCATAGGTCGCATGCCGCGCCGGGCCCTTCCGCCCATCTCAAGCACAGATGGATGCCGGCCGAGGGCACGCCGTGATTCGGCAGCGCTGTGGCTCTACCGTGTTCATGGAAGGCGGGATGGACGACGTGCATCCCGATGCCGGCGTACAGGATCGCCAGCAGGGCCATCGAAAAAACGATCTGCCCGTAGCGTCGTCTCAATATCATGCGCCGTTCAACAATGAGTAGCCTGACACTCAGCGGCCCCTTACCATACCCATGGTAACGCTTCCCGACAAACGGTCAAGCCTGCAATGCCCCAGTTCACCCGATGGCCCGCCTGGTTGCCGGGCTTATCCGGGGCCACCCATAATCGCTCTGGCGTCAACGGCGCTCCTCTCCGGTGTCGCGCGGCCGGTCGTAGGGTAGGTGCTATGCACCCACGCAGCGTTTAGCCGTAGCCGTAGGGTGGGTGCCATGCACCCACGCAGCGTTCAGCAAACGCCCGGCCAACAGATTGAACCACCGCCCCCACCCCCGGTTTTGCCGAATCACGAGGCTACCCGCCCGTGCGCTTTTCAGGCCGCGCGCCACGGGCCGTGCGGAGGCGGAAGCGACGCGTGGGTGCGCCTTCCGGAACCCTCGAACCGCTTCCGACTTGACAGAGGCTTGCTCGTAGACGGGTGTGCCCCGGGGTCGTTTTTACCCCACCCCGGAAGTTGGCGGATCGTCGCACCGCCTTTCGCACGGCAAGCGGACGTGGAAGGTGGTTCGGGTATCGGGCGTTGAGGTGCCCCAGACGTCTCCGGCGTGTTGCATCGCAATTTCGCGAGCGATCGCCAGGCCGAGTCCCGCGCCGCCGGTGTTCCGACCGCGGGACGATTCCACTCGATAGAAGCGATCAAACAGGTGAGGCATGGCCTCCGGGGGGATGTTCCCACCTTCGTCCTGAATCGTGGCGGTGCAAGCGGCGTCGGGGCCGTGTTCCAGGCCGACGCGGACCGTTCCGCCTGCCGGGCCGTACTTCATCGCGTTATCCAGCAGGTTGCGGAACAGCAGGGCCAGCATCTCCTCGTTCCCGTGCACGGTGCATGGGGCCAGGTCTGCCGTGACCACCTTGCCGCCGTGTGCCGACGCTTGTGCGTTGTGTTCGATCACGAGTTCCTGGAGCATGGCATCCAGGCAGATGTCCACCGGTTCCGGGACTCTGCTGAGTCCGTCGATTCGGGCCAACATCAGCAGTTGGTGGATGAGCCATTCCATGCGGTCGAGGTCTTGCAGCGTTTCGTCGATGGCCTGTTT
>CAZIJC010000069.1:0-20992 GCA_964539385.1 uncultured Anaerolineales bacterium
GGGCCGCTTCGGGAAACGTGCCGTCGCGGTTCGGGCCGCGCCACTGAGACCCCTCGGCAGGACCGGGGGCGGCAGCCCAGGCAACTCCTGTGAGCATGGCGAAACCCAAGGTTACAGCGACCGCTACTGAGAGTCGGCTCATCTTGCGGTGCTCCTTTCCCCCCGGCCACGGCTTGGTCCGAGAGGGCGACGGGGGCGGAGGCGGCAGCGCCCGCGAGCGGCGCGTCCTTCGCGACCGTCTTGCCGTCAACGACGACGGTGACGCGGTCGCCTCGCCTCGTGATTTCGGCCCCGTGCCACCTGCCTTTAGCCACATCGATCTCGCCGGAAGGCAGGGCACCGCCGGCGAGACGCACGGGCACCTTACGTTCGGGCCGGTCGGCCGTCCAGCGCCAATCAAGAATGAGGCCGACGTCGCCGAAGGGGGCCATCCGCGCGGATAACCCACGTGTATACATTACCCGATCGTGTCTGCATCCGCAAGCGCCGAATTCCACGCCCTCCTGCCCCTTCTCCTTGGCCTGCGGCTTGTGACGTTGCGGCCGAAGAGCGAGAGGCGGCCGGGGTTGCCCATCGGCACAACCATCCGGTACAATACGCCCCGGGAGGTGACCTATGCGCACGGTAGGGCTGGTCTGCAGCGTCGTTCTTGCAGCCGCGTCGCCGATGGCCGCCGAGTGGACCGCCGGCGCCAAGGGCGTTCCGGAAAAGGTCCCGTACGTGCGGCCGAAGGCCGACTGGGACCGGTTTCTGATCCTCGTCTGGCAATACAAGACCAGCGCGCCGGACGACCTGGCGCTGTACCGCGAAGGGGGCTTTCGCGGCTTTCACATCGACCGCGGCGCGGGGCGGGCGGACCGCGTCACGTTCGCCGCTCGCGAGAAGATGCCGTACTACAACGACCATGCCGCCGACAAGGGGTACCTCCATCTGACGGACCGCACGGGGCGCGGCAAGGTGCTTCGCAAGAAAGGCGTTATCGCCCGCCCGCACAGCCTGGCCGACCCCAAGACGATGGACCTGATGAAGGGGCACCTGAAGAGAAACGTCTCCGTCACGAAGGAGGGGCCGGTCGTCGCGTACGCCTTCGACGATGAGGTCAGCCTGGGCTGCTTCAACTCGCCGGCCGAGGTCGACGGGTCGCCGGCCTCCGTCGCGGCTTACCGCAAGTGGCTCAGGCAAACCTACGGCGCCATCGAGAAACTCAACGCCACGTGGGGCACGGCGCAGCGGGACTTCTCGGAGGCGAAACCCGTCTCGTTCGAGGACGTCCGCCCCGCGCACACCAAACCTCCGTTCGCCAGGTGGAACCTGGCGCGCTGGATGGACTGGCGCGCTTACATGGACACGCAATTCGCCGACTGCCTGGCGGCTCTGGCGCGGTACACCAACTCGCTCGACCCGGCCACGCCGGCGGGCTTCGTGGGCGGCCAGCAGCCGTCGGTCTACGGCGGGTACGACTACGCCAAGATCGCGCGGGCCGTCCAGTTCATCGAGTCGTACGACATCGGCGGCACGTGCGAGATCCTGCGGTCGCTCTGGCGCCAGCCCGAGCGGCGGCCGTACGTCCAGACCTGGTTCTCGAAGGGCGACGCCCGGCTCGACGCGTGGTTCCTGTGGTACTACCTGGTGCACGGCAACCGCGGCGTCATCGCCTGGCCCGACCGCGGCGGGTCGTGGTTCCATTGGAAGGGCGGCGGCCTGGCGCCGTTCATCAAAGACAACATCGAGACCATCCGCGAAGTGCAGAGCGATGTCTCGCGGCCTATCCTCGACCCCGACGCCCGTTTCGACGCCGACCCCATCGCCGTCTTCTACTCCCATCCGAGCATCCAGGCATCGTGGGCGATGGACGCCGTCACGCACGGCGGCACGTGGCCGAACCGCTCGAGCAGCCTCGACAACACGTGCCAGACCCTCGGCCGCAACCGCGTCGCGTGGTTCAAGATACTGGAGGACTGCGGGTACCAGTACAACGTGGTCACGGGCGGCCAGGTGGCGGCGGGGGAACTCGTGAAGGAAAAGTACCGCGTCCTCATCCTGAACCGGGCCGTGTGCCTCTCGGATGCCGAGGCGGCCGCCATCCGGCGGTTCGTGGCGGCGGGCGGCACCGTCATCGCCGACCACCTGACGGGCGTCCTCGACGAGCACGGCGTCGGACGGCCGCACGGCGCGCTCGACGACCTGTTCGGCATCCGCCGCGACGAGTCCAAGGGCTACCTCGACGGCAAGAGCATCACCGAGATCGACGGCGAGAAGTACTCGAAGCCGCTCCTTCAGCGGTTGACGTACGCAGGGGCTCTCAGGCACGAGGGGATTGTGGTCTATGAGCGCGGCACACAGGCGGTGGCCGGCCGGCCTGCCGCCGAGCCCGCCGCGGGAGCGGCGGGTCATCGCCCCGTTGCGTCCGCCCCCCGCATCGACAGCGCCGACGTCCTCATCAGAAAACAAACCGGCCGCGGGCGGACCGTCTATCTGAACCTGACGCCCGTGGCGTACAACGACCTGGAGTCACGCCTGGGCGCCTTCGGCGATGCGTGGCGGAAGATCGTCTCGGGGCTGCTCGCCGAGGCCGGCCTTGCCCCTCGTGCCCGCGTCCTGGCAGGCGGGGCGCCCGTGCCGATGGCCGAGGTGCTCTTCTGGCGCAAGGGCGACCGCGTGGTCATCGCCCTCGTCAAGAACCCGCCGCGAGAGGCCGCCGTCACCCACGCCGGCCGCATCGACGGCGCCTTCGGGGTGCCCAGCGAAGTCGTCATCGAACTCTCGAAGTCCGTCACGAACGTCCGGAACCTGCGGACCGGCGAGGTGCTGCCCGACGGCCAGACGCTCAAGGCCGCCTGGAAACCGTGGGAAGCGCTGCTGTTTGAAGTGACCTGGCCGTAGGTGTGAGACAGGGCGCGCCCCTCCGACGCGCCCCGGTCGGTTCAACATGATGGACCGGCCCCGGCACCCCCCATGAGGCGCCGGAGCGGCCCGAACGCTGTGGGCGCTTCAGGACTTCCGTATATCGCGCCGGCGCGCGACGTACGTCAGGAACGACCCGACGAGCAGCATGCCGAGCGTGGCGGGTTCCGGGATATGCGGCGAATTCACTCCCTTGACGCGAATCACGTCGTTGCCGCAGCCCCACGTAATCTTGGTGGTCAATTCGGGCAGCTCATCAAACCCGAGAACGGCCGTGTCGAACGCGTACTGGATGAGGAACGTGCCGTCCTCCTTCCCGCCGTAATCGAACGAGTCGGTGTCGATGGTCGCGGCGCCGATGAGTTGGCCGGCGTCGATCGATCCGCTGACGGCCCAGGGCGCCGCGATCTGGGGGATGGTCGCGTCCGGCCCGTAGTCGTTTTCGACCACGGCGGTGCTGCCGCGATAACTGCGGGGCTGGTTCTGGAGCCCTTCGAGGTCGGCGTCGCCGTTGATGCGATAGATGTTGCCGGCTGGCAGGCCTTGGGGACCGCTGTCTGTGACGATGGCGAACTGCTCGCTGCCCGCCTGGATCATCAGGTCGCCCAGGTACCATGTGCTGCCGACGGCATCGACCGACGGGCCGTTGCTGGCGACGAGCAGGATCTGGGTCTGGTGGCCGGCGATGCGGACATACATCTCTTCGAGATCGAAGCCCTCGCCGGTCGACCCGCCGGGGCTGGCCTGGTGGCCCACGCCGCTCGGGTAGTTGATGGGCGAGTAGTCGTTCTCGATGGTCAGCCAGAGGGTGCCGTCGAACGTGTCGGACTGGTTGGGCTGGCTGAAGGGCGTAATGCCCCAGTCCGGGACGTTGCCGAGGCCGTCCACGAGGCCGCCGAACGCCGCGCTCGCGAGCAACAGATGAACCACGACTGCAATAACGAGTTTTCTGTGCATATCACCCTCCTTGGCAAAGTACTTCCGCCTTTGGCCCTCGTGAACGGCTTTGCTGCGTAGGGGAAAGGGTCGCCGCCGGCCCCGCCCTTGCGGTGCCACCGATAACGTATGCGTAAAGGGCGTTGGGTCAAACGGCACCGCGCAGCAGCCGGCAAGGGAGGGCCGTCTGACGGGTGTCCGGGATACCGCGGCGGGGGCAGAGAACGGCCCTTTGGAGGCCAGGAACGGCGGTTTTCAGCCTTTCGCCAATGGTGGCGGAGGGTTTTCCCGCAGGAGGCGAGCGGGCCGAGAAACCCTTCGGATTCCTGCGCACCGCGGCCGGAAAACGCGCGAAAAACTATGCGCTTCCGAACGAGCCGCGCGGCCGTTGTGATGCCACGCCCGTCATTTCGGCGCGGTGGGTTTGCGGAAGCGCAAGAAGACCTGGTGCTCCAGATACAGGAACTCGGCGTCGAGTTTCAACCCCGCCTCGGCGCCGAGTTTCAGCAGGTCGTCCCGCGGGATGCGGCGGCCTTTATCGTAGGGCACGTTGGCGTTGAATGTCCAATCGATGAGAAAGAAGTGCCCGCCCGGCTTCAGCGCCCGGACGGCGTCCTTGGCCAGCCCCGGCCGGTGCTGCTTCGGAACGTGGTGAAAGACGTTGACGAACAGGGCCGCGTCCAGGGATTCGTCCTGGAGTTTCGTGTCGGCGTCAACGCCTTTGACGACGACGATGTTCTTGAGGTGATCTTTCGCGATGCGGTCCTCGATCGACTTGAGTGCCTTGGCGTCGACGTCCTCGGCGAAGACCTTTCCGCCGGCGCCCACGGCCTCGGCGAGGCGAAAAGTGAGGTATCCCCGGCCGCAGCCCACGTCCGCGATGATCGAGCCGGGTTTCAGACCCAGGTCTGCCACGACGCGGGCGGGCTGCTGCCAATCGTCGCGTCTGAGTTTCTTCGCGGCACCCGGGCACAGGGCGGCCGGCAGCACGGTTGCCAGGGTCAAAGCAGCGGCACACCACAGGATACGGCGATGCCGTCGTGCACGTGCATCCATGTCGGTTCCCTTTCTCCTCATACCGGACCTTGGTACGGTTGTTCGTCGCGGGGTTAAACGCAATTGGGCCGCAGGCGGGTCGCAGAAACGCCCCGCCGTGGTCGGGGAAGGTTTGACGACGCTCGGCTGCGGCGATAGGGTATCCGCAGGTCCGGAAACCTCGACAGGGGAAGCCAGATGAAAACTTTCCTGCCGCTTGTCCTTGTGGTGGCGCTGACCGTCATGGCCCACGCCAAATCCAACCATCCGCACCAGAGCGAAGAGGCGGCGCGGAAGCAACTGGCGGCCTTCGCCAAGACCTATCACACGCGCCAGCAGTGGGAAGCCCGCGCCGAACGCAACCGCCAGGGCATCCTGAAAGGCGCGAACCTCGTGCCGCTGCCCCGGCGCTGTCCCCTCAAGCCCATCATCCGCGGCCGACAGGAACGCAAGGGCTATGCCGTCGAGAACGTCGCCATCGAGAGCCTGCCCGGGTTCTTCTGCACGGGGAACCTGTACCGGCCGGCGAAGAAACTCAAATCGTACGCCGCCGTCCTGTGCCCGCACGGTCACGCGCGCGACGGGCGGAAGGGCGTCAAGAACTCGCTGGCTCGCGGCGGCCGGTTCCGGCCCGACCAGCAGGCCCGCTGCGCCACGCTCGCCCGCATGGGGGCCGCCGTCTTCTCGTACGATATGGTCGGGTGGGGCGAATCGACACAGGTCACCCACTCCGACCCGAACGTCCTGACGCTGCAACTGTGGAACAGCATGCGGGTCCTCGATTTTGTGCTCTCGCTCGACGGCGTGGACGCCGAACGCATCGGATGCACGGGCTGCTCCGGCGGAGGGACGCAGACGTTCATGCTCACGGCCGTCGACGACCGCGTTAAGGTCAGCGTGCCGGTCGTCATGGTCAGCGCACACTTCTTCGGCGGGTGCCAGTGCGAGAGCGGCCTACCGGTCCATAAGAGCGAGACGCACGAGACGAACAACTGCGACATGGCCGCCATGGCCGCACCCCGGCCGATGCTCGTGGTCTCGTGCGGCAAGGACTGGACGAAGAACCTGCCCGGCGTCGAGTTCCCCTACATCTGGAACGTGTACCGCCTGTTCGGCAAACAGACGCTCGTCGAGAACGCCCACCTGCCGCACGAGGGCCACGGCTACGAGTACCCGAAGCGACTGCCGATGTATCACTTCATGGCGCGGCACCTGAAACTGGACCTTGCGGCGGTCGCCCTGCCGGGCGGCGGCGTGGACGAGTCTGACACCGTCATCGAAGACCGCGATTCGCTCTGCGTCTTCACCGACTCGCACCCGCGTCCGAAAGATGCCCTCCAGGGCACCGAACCCGTCGCCAAATCGCTCGCGGAGGCGAAGAAGGCGAAAAAGTAGGCGGAGGGAATGTAGGCGGCGTTCCGTGCCGCAGGCACGACTGGTCTGTAGCCACGGGCGCAAGCCCGTGGTCTCGCACGCGAAGCGAACACGAGAGCCCCGTAGGGGCGATTGATGCCCGCCTCAGTCCTCTGGTCTTGGCTTCGTCCGAAGGCAAAGAGCGCCCGCGGTGAGCGAGCCGAAACCGAGGAAGCCTATCAGGATCGACGCCACCAACTCTCCCAGCCGCGGTCCGTACGTGGCCGCGCTGTAACCGAAACTGATGGCGATAACCATCATCCCAAGGCCGTTACAGAGAAAGAAAATGGCTGCCCCCGTTCGGCGCAGCGATCGGCGCGGAGCCGGTTCCTCGTCTTCCTCCAGCGTGTCCCGTGCCTCCCCACGCTCGGCGATAACACGCTGGGCATCGGCCAGTCGCCCCAGCGGAACGAGGACCCGCACCCCGCCTGGATTCAGCGCGAACTGCGCGTGCGAGAGAACCGTTGACGCGTACGCCTGATCGGCCCACGCGGGAATGTCACGGGCGTTCAGTTCGGCCGCGAACAACTCCGCTTCCGTAGTCGTGCGCCCCGTTGCGGCCACGCCCACACCGCCGTCCTGATAGGCCTCCGGATCGGTCGGCATCCCTCGTCGCTCGGCCTCTTCTTCCAGCGGATGGACGCCCTTGGCCCCGGTCCCGGACGGCAGGCCCAGAAGCCCGATGGCCACAAGCACCAGCGCGCCGACAAACACAACGCCGGCAGCCACCAGGATAGCCAGGCCAATGAGCAGTGAGCTGCCCTGATACCCGAAGCCGGCCTGCAGCAGCCAAACGCCCACGCAAATGACCGGTATGGCAAGAACGAGGCACAGGATCCGCTTTGACGTGTTCCAGTCCTCGGCGTCGGCGATTTCCGTATCAGCCGAAGGCTCGCCCTGGGCGTCCGCACCCGGGTCTTCGCGTTCGTCCGACATGGCCGGTCCCCCCATGCGTGAAGGGCTGTGCTGGCACCATCATACCCGGATACGTCGGCCGCGGCTACGGTATTCGAGGTGGCCGCCCCGGCGCCGCGCGGTGTGTGGCCCCCCGCGCTACGTCCCAACCGGGCGGCTCGCCGGAAGGACGCGCGGCCCCGGCACGTGGACGTGTCCCCCGCAGCGCGGGCACCGGATGTAGGTCCCGGCCTCGTGTGGCTCGGGCGCGAGGACCGTTCCGCACGCACACCGCAGGCGTTTGCCGCGCGCGCCGCCGTGCCTGGCCTTGAAGTTCGACCGCAGCATCCACGACGCAGAGGTCTGCGGGGGCACAGGGGGCAGCGGGCGACGCACGACAGGCGGCGCCTTCCCGGCCTTCGCCACTCCCTCCAAGCCGAAGACGTGCAGCAGCGACGGTTCGCCCTTATAGATCGGCACCCACCCGCACCGCACCACGACGATGCCGAGCCCGACGCCCGAGAGCAGCCCGGCAACGTGGGCGCCGTACCCGATGCGCCCCGCTCCGGTCACCAGGCCGTACACGTCGAAGGCAAACCACAGGCCCACCATGAAGAGCGACGGCAGCCACAGGACGTCGCCCCACGCATAGAAGACCGTGATGAGCATCTTGATGCGGCTCAAGGGGAACAGGATGATGAACAGGCCGATGACGCCGTTGATGGCGGCGCTGGCGCCCACGGCACCCGAGCCCGGCTCCGGCATCGCCAACATGGCCGAGACCACGCCCAGGCCCAGGTACAGCAGCGGGTACCACAGGTTCCCGATCCGCGAGCACACCGCGTTGCCGAAGACCCACAGGAACAGCATGTTGCCCGCCAGGTGCCAGAAGTCGCCGTGCATGAAGATGTGGCCGAGGATGCCCGACGGCGACCAGTACGTCAGGATGAAGGGGTGGTGCTCGTACGCGTGAGCCGGGCCGGTCCAGGCGTAGACGGCAACCGTCAGGCCGATGACAAAGGCGTTGGCATACGGCAGCGTCCGCATCCGCACGTCTGTCGCCAGCGGCAGCATCATGGCTCGTCCCTCCCCTCCGGCCGCCACGATCCACTTTCCACTGCTTCCACTATCAGTACGCTGGGGAGGAGGGGAATATTCGGGGTTGCGCGGGCTTTGGGGGCAGGTGCGGCAGGCGTCGCGCGTAACGCGGACCGCAAAACGCACGGCCGGACAAGCCTGCCCTGAGCCTGCCGAATCGGAGCGGCCGTGGCACGCATGACATCCGTCATTGACCCGCGGTTAGAACCCTTTCAGATACCGCCGCTCGGCCTTGAACATACGGTCGAACATCTCCTTGATCTCGGCGGGAGAGCAGACGGCGGCGGTGAGCGGGTCGAGCAGCAGGGCACGCATCGCCTTGGTGCGGTCGCCTTCGACGCACGCCTCGGCCACGAGTTTGTTCACCGACATGTGCGCCCGGTTCAGCGCGGCGCACTGCTCCGGCAGCGGACCGAAATGGCACGGGTTGAAGCCGGTCTTATCCACGAGCACCGGCACCTCGACCACGCCGTCGAGCGGCAGGTTGTCAATGAGGCCCGAGTTCCACTGCGACCCGTGGAAGACGAACGGCTCACCGGTGACGATGGCCTCGATGATGCTGGAGGCGTACTCGTGGCTGCGGCCGACGCTGATTTCCTCTTTGCCCGCGAGAACGCGTGCTCGCCGCTCGTCGGCGGCCTTGCGCCAGGCGGGCCACTCGTTGGCGTAGAAACGGTCGCCGCCCAGGTATCCCTTGCGGCAATACCTGCGGCGGAGGGCCTTGCGCTTGCGGTAGTACGGCACGTACTCCGAAAAGTGGCCGCTCGATTCCGTCACGAAGTACCCGAAGTGCAGCATCACGTCGAATCGCACCGGATCGCGCTCCCGCAGTTTCTTGCTGCGGCGCGCGCGGCGTTTGAGCGACGGGTACAGGTCCTCGCCCTGGTGCTCCAGCCGCGTAAACCACGACATGTGATTCAGGCCCGCGCACTCCCAGATGAGTTCCTCCTGCGGCACGCGGCAGTAATCGGCCAGCAGTTTCGAGGTGCCCTGAACGCTGTGGCACAGGCCCACCACCGGCAGGTCGGTCACCAGCATGGCCGCATGCGTCATGATGCTCATCGGGTTCGTGTAATTCAGGACGTGGCAGTCGGGCGCCAGGTCCTCGACGTCCATCAGAACTTCGCACCAGACGGGCACGGTCCGCATGGCCTTGAAGATGCCGCCCGGGCCGATCGTGTCGCCGATGCACTGGCTGACGCCGTACTCCAGGGGTATGTCGTGATCGATGCGGATGGTCTTCGTGCCGGAGACCTCGATGGTGTTGATGACGAAATCGGCGCCTTCGAGCACTTTGCGGCGGTCGGTCGAGCCGCGGACGGTCCAGGCGTTGTCCTTTCCGAGGACCTCGGCGATTTTCCGGACGCAGCCCTCGGCCAGTCGCAGCCGGCGGGCGTCGATGTCCACCAGAGCGATCTCGCCGCCGTCCAGGCCCTCCAGTTGCATGATGTCGCCGGACAGTTTGTGCGTGAACTCGCTGCCGGCGCCGAGCATGACGATACGGACCATTCGGACCTCCCTGGCGAAGTGAGAGT
Organism: uncultured Anaerolineales bacterium; assembly: GCA_964539385.1. Lineage (GTDB taxonomy): Bacteria > Planctomycetota > Phycisphaerae > FEN-1346 > FEN-1346 > JAUVZF01. The sequence continues at coordinate 9,816 of CAZIJC010000069.1, forward strand.
GCCAAGCCCCCCCAGCGTAACCGGGAGCTTCCGCTCCCGGCTCGAAGTTCGAGACTCAAAACGGCTTTCGTCGCGCCCGCGCCGCCCGGCCTCACTTCCCCCGCCGCTGGGCGAGGAGCCACTTCCAGAAGTCAGGGTTGTTGTAGGTGACCGTCCACGAGTTGTGGCCGGCGTCGGGATAGACGGTGAACTTGGGCCGGCCGCCGGCGGCCTTGAGGGCCTCGACCATCTCTTCGGAAGCCTTGAGCGGCACGGTCCGGTCTTTGCCGCCGTGGAAAACCCACGTGGGCACGTGCTTGATCCGCGCCACCTTCCCCGGGTCGCCTTTGCCGCAGATCGGCGCGATGGCGGCAAAGCGCCGCGGCTGATCGAGCGCCAGGGCCCACGTGCCGAAGCCGCCCATCGACAGGCCCGTCAGGTACACGCGGTCCTTATCGACGTTGTATTTCGCCTCGATCTCATCGAGCAGGGCCACCAGGGCCTTGGTCTCTTGCGGCCACCACGACTTGGCCGGGCACTGCGGCGAGATGCAGATGAACGGAAACGGCTTGCCCCGGGCGATGAGTTTGGGCGGCCCGTGCTTCTTCACCTTCTCGATCTCCGGCGCCCGCTCGCCCAGCCCGTGAAGGAACACGACCAGCGGCAAGGGCTCCTTGGCCCCGGCGTAGCCGGCCGGGATATACAGCCAGTACTCGATGCGTCCGGCCTTCGTCGCCCCGGTCTCAAGGACCTGGGCGTACTGGCCGGTCTTCACCTCGGCGGGTGGAACCCGCTTCGGCCCGGCCAGCGCGCCGGCGGCCACGGCGGCCAGACACGCCACGCTCAGCAGGAGCAGTCGGTTCATCTTCGGCATCGCAGATCCTTTCTTCACGCGCGCGACGAACTTACTTGCCCGTATCCAGCCGCAGCGACTTGGCGGATTCCATCAGCGATTCGACCTGGGCCTTGTCGGTGCCCCAGATGAAGACGTGGACGACGAGGCTCCGGGCGCTCGGCCGCCACACGCCGAAGACCTTGAAGAGGTCGTCCACGTAGGTCTCCGCCTGATAGACCGTCCGGCCCTTCTCGTCCTGCCACGTGCCGCCGTACCAAGTGACGTCGCGGCCGGCGATGCGGCCGGGCTGCGTGATGGCCTTGGTCTTGGCGTCCCGCGGATGGTGGCCGACGTAGACGCACATGGTCGCCGCGTCGGGCGACGCCGCGTCGGGCGACGCCGCGTGGGGCGGTCGCCGAAAAAGGTGGACGAGGAAATCCTCTTCCGCACGGAGGCCCTTCTCATAGCCTTCCGGCACGTTGATCGCCAGCCCCGGCGCCCCCCATCCCCAGGCGGGGAGGCGTTGCAGGCGACCGGGCCAGGCCGCGTCCGCCGGCGCACCGCCCTCGCGCAGGCGCCCGCCGCACCCTGCGGCGGCAAGTGCCGCGAGTGCGGCCGCGATGAGAAGGCAATGTCGCATGAACAGGGCTGTCCTCCGCCGTCCTTATACATGGGGAGCCGCAGAGGGCCAACGAAAAACGGATGTGCCATCCGGGCGGGTGTGGCAACAATTGCTGGCGGGGCCAGCCGCTTACTGACGTGCGCGGCTAGTTCGCGTGCCTGACTAGCCGCGAGCGTTAGCGAGCGGGAACCTGCCTGACGGTCGCATCTGGTTCGCGTGTCTGCCTAGCCGCGGTCGGCCTCGTGGCGCCTGAGCCAGTTGCGCCACGCCTGGGAGTTGAACTCGAAGTCCTGGCCGGTGATCTTCTTGAGGGCCTCGCGCACGGCCGGCTGGCGGACGAACTCGATGACCGTTCGGCGAACCGTCATGGGAGGACCGGGGCGCGCCGTCCGGATGCCGGTGGGCACGGCGCTGATGATCGGGTCGTAGGCAACGGCTCCGGGGGCGACAACCGGATCGACATCGGCGACGTAGGGGATGATCGTGCCAATGAAGCCGTAGGAACCGGTGTCGGAGGGGGGTTGCCGGTACGTTCGCAGGCGCGGCTCGGCGGTCTTGAGTTTGCTGATGAGCGCCGGCGCGGCCCGCCACTCGTGCATTTCGCCGAGGGCGTAGGCGGAGCGCTGGAGCACTTTCTCCGACCCGTTCAGGGCGTTCAGAAGTGGCCGCAGGCCGCGCTCGCCGACACGCAATTCGAGCGCCGCGACGGCGGCCTTGTACACGTCCACCGATGCGTCGGCGAGGACGAACTTGACGAGCCGCCTGGCGGCGTCCTTGCCGGGGATCTGGCCGAGCGTCTCGCACGCGAGTTTCCGCATCCGGACGCTGCCCGAACCGAGGATGCGCGCGACGGGTTCGGCGGCGGCCGGGTCGCGGATCATGAGGATCTTCTCGACGCCTTCCTTCCAGGCGCCGGGACCCATGGAACCAAGATACGTGATCGAGATATCCTGAATCTCACGCGAGAGGGCCCGCCGGCGCTGCTCGAACGCGGGGTCCTTCGGCGCGGCCGGCGCCGCGCCGGGGGCGGGGAGGCTCGGCGCGTCCTGGGCACGGATCCATTTCATGTTACGCCGGACGTAGCCGAGGGCCTTGCGGGCCTCGGTGTTGTCGGCGTCGCGGAGGAGGGCCTGCTGCCAATGCGTCTTCGCCCTCTCCTGAAGGCCGACGCCGTCGCACCAGGTAGCCAGTTTGACGTGGGCGGCCGGCGTAGAGTCCATCGTCAGGAGGCGGTCGGTGTACTCGCGCGCCAGTTGCGCCGAGTAGTCAATCGCCTGCGCTGCGCTCGCCAGGGACAGCGCCAGCGCCACAAGCAGGAGGCGGCGGACCATGGGCGACTCCTTACGGTAAGTCGCTTCGCGGCACACACGCTATTATACGGCGGGCGCGAAATGTTCCTTCACCAAAAAAGGCTTGCGCGCTGCGGGCGTGTCGCCGCGCGAGGATGGCGGCCGGCTACGGCTCCTCGTCCGGGGGGCGGTCTTGCGGTTCAGCGTGCCCGTCACCAGGGGCATGGATACGGACCTCGGCAAGGACGGCGAGGCGGTCGAGTTTCCGCCGGACGTCTGGGGGAACCGCCTCGCGCTGCTCCTGGGTCTGGATCGGCCCGTCGAAGATGACATGGCCCTCGACGTCCTTGGCCACGAGGTAGTTCTCGCCGTCGCGGTTGGTGACCTCGAGCGTGTGCTCGCCGTCGGACATCGACATGCTGGCGGTTGCCGCCGCCGCGCCGCCGGGGCCGGTGACGATGGACATGATCGGCCCATGGCCGCCCATGTTGATCAGACGCTGTTGCGGAGCCTCCGGGCTCTTGAGCAGTTCGGCCAGGTTCTTGCGCGACAGTCTCGGCACGCCCACGGTTGGCCAGGCGGCGAAGGTTGGCCTTGCGGCCACCAGGCGCTCCGTTTCCTCCAACCGGACGGGGATTTTGCGTTCGGCGGCGTTTCGCTTCAGTGTCAGCGTGACGCGTTCGCCGGGCTTCCGCATCCGGACCAGAACGGCCAGTTGCGGCTGGTTGATGAGCAGTTGGTCCTCCAGGCGGACAAGGACGTCGTGCTTGAAGAGGCCGGCGGCGGCGGCAGGGCTGTCGGGCTCGACGAACTCCACGACGAGGCCCGCCCCGCGGGGCAGCCCGAGTTGCTCGCCCAGCGGCTCGCCGACCGGCGACGTGACCACGCCAAGGAAGGTGATCTTCATCTTCCTCGGCGGAGCCGCTGCCTTGTCCGGCCGGTGCAGTTCGATCACTTTCACACCTGCCGGCTCGCCGCCAACGACGACGTTCCGGGGCCCGTCGCCGACCGGCGCCGGGCGCCCCGGCGCATCGAGAATCATTATAGCCGAAGCGCGCGCCCCCGATTCGTCCGGTCCCGTCGTCACGGCGCGGACGTTCTGCGCGTTCGCCGCCGCCGCCAGGCCCACGACCGCTGCCATCGTCAGAAAGGTTGCATGCCGCATGACGGTTTTCTCCTGTCCGGTCATCAGTTAATGGGCGCCTTGATCAGAATGACCTGCTCGCGCGGGATCGTCATGTCCATTCGGCGTCCGTGCGCTTTGTCAATCCACTGGATGTGTTCCAGGACGTGCCGGCGGAACTTCCTGAGCGGGACACGCTGGTCCGGCACCACCACGCCCTCGTAGGCGACGGTGGACCAGTTCTGTTCGAGCCGCACGGGGGGCGGCTCGCTTTGTGCGATGGCGGGCGGGGGGGTTTTTTCGGCCGGAGCCGGCGGGTCCGTGTCGCGGGCCACCATCTCCCCGCCGTCGTGGGACAGGGCGAAGAAGACAAACAGGACCGCCGCCGCGGCGCCGACCGCGCTGCCGGCCGCGGCCCACCAGAGAACTCGCCGGCCCCGATGCCGCTGCCCCAGGACCCGCGCGTCCATCGACACGGAGGGTTCGTGAAGCGGCATGCGGCCAAGCAATCTCTCGATTTCGTCAGGCATCGGACGCTTCCTCATCAGGCTTCAGCCGCCGCCCCAATCGCGCCAGGGCCCGGCGGTACCGCGCCGCCACCGTCTGGAGCGGCTCGCCGAGCGCCCGGGCGATCTGGTCGAACGTGAGGCCGGCATAGATTTTCATGACGACCGCCTCCCGCTGCTCCTGCGGCAGCGCATCGACGGCCTCGCGCACGAGGTGGTGCTCTTCGATGCTGACAGCGTGAGCCGCCGGGTCGGCGGGCAGCCCGTTGAAGATCGAAACCGGCTCCAGGTGCGCCGCTGCCCGGTTCTTCCGCCGCACCTGGTCGACGGCGGCGTTGCGGACCGCCGCGAAGACGTACGGCACCGGGTCGCCCGTGGGCCGGCGCGAGGCCGTCCACAGCCGCGCGAAGGCGTCCTGGACGGCGTCCTCGGCGCGCTCCGGCCGCCGCGTAATCGCCAGAGCCAGCGTGTACAGGCCCTGTCGATGGTCCCAGTAGATTCGCTCGAGCGTTTCCTTCACTTTTCGTCCCGGTGACGAAGGCCTTCATTATTTGACACGGTCGGCGCGGGTGGGTTTATGCAAAATCCCCGCGGCGCGCGAGAGCAAAGGCCGGGTGGCATGATTCGTGCTCGGGCGGTACTCGTGCGCGGGCGGGACCCGTGCGCGGCGGGTCTCCGCACCCGCCGCACACATCCCCCGCCATGCGCGGTGGGTACGGAGACCCACCGCGCAGCAACCAAACCTGGATCGGTCAATACCCCAGTTCTTCGAGTTTCTCGACCAGCCCCTTGACGTAGGCGACGCTGGAGTCGAAGGCGGCTCGCTCGTCGGCGTTCAGGTCGAACTCCAGGACCTCCGTCACGCCGCCCGCCCCCAGCCGCGCGGGAACGCCTACGAAGTACCCGCCCACACCGTACGCGGCGTCGCAGTAGGCGGCGCAGGGCAGGACCCGCCGCTCGTCGCGGAGGATCGACTGGGCCATCGTGACGGCCGCCGCCGCCGGCGCATAGAACGCGCTGCCGGTCTTGAGGAGCCCCACGATCTCGGCCCCGCCGCCGCGCGTCCGCTCGACGATTCGCCCGATCTGCTCGGCAGAGAGACGGGCCGCAAGCGGCACGCCGCCGATACCGGAGTGCCGCACCAGCGGCACCATCGTGTCGCCGTGGCCGCCCAGGACGCAGGCCCGGACGTCTTTGGGGCTGACGCCGGCCGCCTCGGAGATGAAGGTCCGCATCCGGGCCGAGTCGAGGACGCCCGCCATACCGACGACACGTTCGGCGGGGAGTTTCGAGACGCGGTGGGCGAGCGAGGTCATCGCATCGACCGGGTTCGAGACGACGAGGAGAATGGCTTCGGGGCTGGCGGCCACGAGGTTCTCGATGATGCCGGAGACGATGTCGGCGTTCCTGGTGAGCAGGTCATCGCGGCTCATGCTGGGCTTGCGGGCAAGGCCCGCCGTCACGATTGCCAAATCGCTGCCGGCCGTGGCCTCGTAATCGGTCGTGCCGATGATGCCGTGGGCGAAACCGACGATGGGGGCCGCCTGCCGAAGGTCCAGAGCCTTGCCGGCGGCCAGGCCGTCCACGATGTCCACGAGGACGATGTCGCCCAGGTCTCGCGCCGCGGCCCAGAGGGCGCACGACGCCCCGACGTTGCCCGCGCCGACGATGGTGATCTTCGGATGGGTCATCCGGCGGCTCCTTGCGCTCATGACGGTTGACAGGCGGATTATAGGACCGGCCGCGCCGGGGTCAAGCGGGCAAGCGTAAGGGGTCAGAAGCCTTCCGCTGTTGAGGATCCTGAGCCCGTCGGCACGCCGGCACTACTTCGTGTAGAGTTTCTCGTTGAAGGCTCGTTTGCGGCGCGGGAAGGGCGGGGGGCTGCCTTCGAGGCCGTACTTCTCGATGAGATGGCGGATGCTGGCATACTGGACGGCCCAGGACCGGCGAGTGTAACCGCCGCCGAGGGTCATGACGACGGGGATCCGGCGGCGGACGCATCCGTCGATGACGAGCGCGTCGCGCTGGACGATCCCCTCCTGGGTCATCATCAGTCCGGCCAGCGGATCGCCCTTGAGCGTATCGCAACCCGCCTGGAGGAAAACGACATCAGGCCGCGAGCGCTGGATAACGTTCGGCAGGTTCTCGCGGAGGACCGCCAGGAACGTCGCGTCATCCGTTCCGGCATCAAGTTCGATGTCCAAGTCGCTCTGCGATTTCGGGATCGGATAGATGTTTCTTTGGTGCATCGAGAAGGTGAAGACCGATTCCTCGCCCGCGAAACACTCCGCCGTGCCGTTGCCCTGGTGGACGTCGAGGTCCACGACCAGCGCCCGTCCGATTCGCCCCTCGTCCTGAAGTGTGCGGATGGCAATGGCGATGTCATTGTAGACGCAGAAGCCTTCGCCGGTGTCGGGCTTGGCGTGATGGAAACCGCCCGCCAGGTTGATGCCGACGCCGTACTTCATCGCCAACCGCGCGGCCAGGATCGTGCCGCCCGTTGCGTAGCGGTGCGGCCGCAGGACACCGGAGTCGACCAGCGAGGCCGGCAGCGAACCAAGGATCGGCGCCTCCAGGTATCGCGCGACGGCCTTCGCCGACTTCAGGCTCGCGAGGTACCGGTCCGTGTGGACGCGGCGGATCTGTGCGGGGGTGGACTCCGGCGGGACGAAGACCGTCTCGGGCCGCAGGAGACCGTCGGTGTTGAGTTTCAGGTAAATCTTGGCGTACTTGCGGGTGTCGAACGGATGGAACCACTGCACGCCCGGCAGGTCGATCTGGTAGCGTTCGGAGAAGACGACGGCCAACCGACCGCCAAGGGCTTGTCCTTGGCGGGGCTGCTTGGCGGCCTTGAACGACCTCGGCACCACGCAGGTGGTCAGAAGGCAAGCGACGCCGATCGCGGCCGCCGCGATGGCGACGGCCATCTTGAGTGTTCGGCTTGCCGACATGGCCCACCCTCCGCTGGGAATAATCCCATCCCTCACTGCGTAAGGCTGATGGAGCACATTTTGCCGGGGCAGATTCGCAGCCACGATTATACGTCCGGTTGCCCGACCGTCAAGCCGGCGCCGCGGCCGTCATGGAACCGCGTAGAAACCCGTTGTCCGGCCGCGGCGGCGCGGTACACTCACGACAGTCTCGGGAGGGGGCGAGCCTTGGCACTGTGTCCGCGGTGTAACAGACCTCTGGTCAGGCGCAGGACGAAGCACGGCTTCGTCTACGGCTGTCCGAAATGCGGCGGGCAGAATGCGACCATGGGGGTGCTGCGCCAAGTGGGTGCCAGCCCCGCCTTCCTGAGAAGCGTCTGGTCCAAGTGCCAGGCGCTGCCGGCCGACGGCTTGGTCCGCTGCCCTCACTGCAACCACAAGACGGTGCGGGTTACGACCGAGAGCGGCGGACACCGGTTGAACCTCGACGTCTGTCCCCGTTGCCCGTCGATCTGGCTTGACGCCGGCGAGATCGAGGCCACGCTGAAGGCCGGGACGCCCAAAGAGCAACTCGAGCGGGAGCGGCGCCAGCGGCTGGCCATCGTGCAGGTCAAAGTCGAACACGCGCTGGACGCGCTGGACAAGCCGGTGCTGGGCGACGAGTACCCCCCCGAGTGGTGGCAGTGGCTGCCGGCCCTGGCCGAAATGCCCGTGGAGGAGGAAGTCCCTGCCCGGGCCTGCCGGCCATGGCTGACGTGGGGCATCGCCGCCGTCGTGGCAATCGTCTTCCTGGCCACGAAGGGACACCTGGAGGAGACCGTCAAGGCCTTCGGCTTCACGCCGACCCTCTCGGGCGGAAAGGGCCTGCTGACGATCTGGACGGCCTTCTTCATCCACGCCGGCTCGCTGCACGTGGTCACGAACCTGTACTTCTTCCTCGTGTTCGGCGACAACGTGGAGGACCATCTCGGCCGGGTGCGGTTCTTGCTGCTGCTCGTCGGGGCGCATCTGGTCGGCTTCCTCGTCCATGCCTGGCTGGACCCTCATGCCGGGATTCCGTGCGTAGGGGCGAGTGCCGGCATCTCGGGAATCCTGGCCTGTTACGCCGTGTCGTTTCCGCGGGCTCGGTTGGGCCTTTTCCTGTGGTTCTGGATTCTGCCGAAGTACCTGCGGATGCCGGCGCTGGAGTTCATTGGTATGTACCTGATCATCCAACTCGTCGGCGCCTGGCAGCAGGTCTCAGGCTTTGCGGATGTGTCCTATATGGCACATCTCGGCGGCCTGGCCGTCGGCGTCGGCGTCGGGATGGTTGTCCGCTTTGTGCGCGCCCGCGAAACCGCCAGAGCGCTAAGCGGGTAAGGCGGCGCGGCTATCGGTAAGCCTCCCGCCACAGCGATCGCCACCCGCGCTTCAGTTCCTTCCACGGCACCACCCCCGCCGCCGGAACCCGTACCAGGGGGGTACGATGTCTGGGGCGCTTCCCACGCGCCGCCGCAAAGCACTTGCATAGGCACGGGGCGAGAGTATAATACCCCTCTTTCCGTTCCGTAGAACGCTTGTTGGGAGAGGTAAGATAATGAAAAAGGACATTCATCCGGAATACGCCGAGTCGAAGGTCACGTGCGGGTGCGGCCACACGTTTACGACACGTTCGACGGCGGGCAACCTGACGGTCGAAGTCTGCTCGAACTGTCACCCGTTCTTCACGGGCCAGCAGCGGTTCGTCGACACGGCCGGCCGCGTCGAAAAGTTCCAGAAAAAGTACGCCTGGAGCGCCGAGGCGGCCGCCACCCAGGCCGAAGAGACCGCCAAGAAGGCAGCCGCACGGCCGAAGCGAAGACGCCGCCTGACGACCGAACTGCACACCACCGCCAAGCCCAAGACCACGGGCAGGCTGGGCGAAGGCCCGGGAGCGGCGGCAGGCGGCCGCGGCGGACGCCCTGGCGGCGGACGGCCCGGTGGCGGACAGAGACGCGGCGGAGGCAAAGGACGCGGCAGGCCCCAGGCCGAAACGCCCGTCAGCACCGAACGCCGCAAGGTCGAGAAGCCCAAAGACGAGCAACCCCAGGCCGAGGACGCCAAGCCTGAAGAAGCAAAGGGCGAACAGACAAAAGCCGAACAGGCCAAGACCGAGGCCACCAAGACCGAAGAGACCAAGACCGAGGCCGCCAAGGCTCAACAGACCGAACCCGAAGCCACCAAGACCGACGAGACCAAGGCAGACGAGGCCAAACCGGCCGACGCCGAAAAGGGCGGCGCCGAAGCCTGACCGCTCGCCGCCGTATCGTGAACAACCCATCCGACCACCACCTCACGCGAGGCCGCCGGCCTTCGCGCGACCGTCCCCACAACCCGCTCACCACCCGCGGGAGTAACCGACGCCGAAACGCCGGCGACCCCACGGGCCGTACCACGGGTCGTAATGGTAGTAAGCCGGGTGGTAGTCCGGATAGTAGTAGTTGACGTGCTCGATCTTGATGAACTTCGTCGTAACCTCCTGCGTCTTGTCGCCGTAACGGTACGGCCACGCCAGGCGCAGCGAGCCGATGTCCTGGAGCCGCGCATCGGCCGGCAGGTCCAGCACCAGTTCGTAAACGGCGCCGGCGCCGGCGGCGATGGTGATCGTACCGGTGCGATTGCGGCCGGCGTAGGCCTCGGCCCCCTCCACCGCACGGCCCTCATCATCGAGCAGTTTGACGGCGGCCGGGTCGAGCGTGAACGCCGACTTGCCGCCGTTCTCGATCTCCAGCCGCACGTGCAGCGTATCGTACGCCACGCCGCGCTCGTTCTCGCGGCTGTTGCCCCGCGCGGCGACGTGGACTTTGACCTCGCGCGAGCCGGGCGGCAGGTCGTAGGTCCGTTTGGCCACCCAGTTCGCACCGGCTCCCTGGTACTCGCCCGCCGGACGGAAATACGTGTAGCGGGCCGTCGAACAGCCGGTCGCCGCAAGGGCCGCCGCAACCACGACCAGCAGCCCTGTCGCCTGCCGTCGCCGGCCGCGAGGTGCGCCGTCCATGGGCGTCTCCTTCTTGAGCCTCACCTCTGCTGTCCGGGATGACCTGCCCGTGCGGCCACGGGCCTTGCCGGCCGGCGTGATGCCGCGCGAGATGCCCTCTCAAGTACTGCCACTCGATCCGGCCGATGACCGTTACGGGGCGTGACAACTCCTGATGATGAAGCCGCCCGACTTCTCGTCACGTTCCAATCCAAGGATTCCCTGCGCTTCGGCCTCCTCCAGCATCTGGCCGAATGATCGGAATCCGTAGTAGGATTCGTTGAAATCGGGTTTGCGGCGCTTCAGGGTCTGCTTGATCATGGAACCCCAGATCTTCTCCCCTGCTCCGCGTTCCTCCACCAGGGCCTCGTAGGTTTGGACAATCAGGTCCCACGCCTCCTGCTTCTTGTCCACAACGGGTGGGGCGGGTGGGGCGGCCTTGGCGGCCTTGGCGGCCCGTGCCCGTGCCGGCTTGCTGCCGGCCGCTTTGCCGCGAGCCTTCCCGCGGGGCGGCTGAGGGCGTACGAGGTCATCGTAGTAGATGAACTCATCGCAGTTGGCGATCAGCAGGTCCGACGTCGACTTCTTGACACCCACCCCAATGACGATCTTGTCGTTCTCACGGAGTTTGCTGACGAGCGGCGAAAAATCGGAGTCGCCGCTGATGATCACGAAGGTGTCCACGTGCTCCTTCGTATAACAGAGGTCGAGCGCGTCCACCACCATGCGAATGTCGGCGGAGTTCTTGCCTGCCTGGCGCACGTGCGGGATCTCGATCAACTCAAACGACGCCTCGTGCATCACGGCCCTGAACTGCTTGTAGCGGGCCCAGTCGCAGTAGGCCTTCTTCACCACGATGCTCCCTTTCAAGAGGAGCCGCTCCATCACCTTGTTGATG